>NZ_JAAALN010000039.1 GCF_009906795.1 Kineococcus siccus | reverse complement strand
AACCTCTTCGCGAGGAGCGTCACGGTGAGTCGACGCATCGTTGCCGTTGAGGGGAACCGGGACGTCCCGGTTCCCCTCAACGGCAACGATGCGTCGACTCACCGTGACGCTCCTCGCGAAGAGGTTGCCGTGCGGGGAGATCCCTCAGTCGAGGACGACGACCTGCCGGACGGCGCGGCCGTCGGCGAGCTCGTCCATCGCCTCGTTGAGGTCCTCCAGGCCGATCCGGCGGGTGATCAGCCGGTCGATCGGCAGCCGGCCCGCGCGCCACCACTCGACGAAGGTGGGGACGTCGCGCGCCGGGACGGCGGAGCCGAGGTAGCTGCCGATGACGGTGCGGGCCTCGGCGGTGACGACGGCCGGGGAGATCTCCGCGCGCGCCGCGGGGTCCGGCAGGCCGACGGTCACCGTCCGCCCACCCGGCCGGGTGGCCGCGAACGCGGTCTCGAAGGCGCGGGGGTGCCCGGCGCACTCCAGGGCGTGGTCGCCGCGGATCCCGAGGTCGGCGACCTCCGCGGGCGTGTGCGCCGAGGTGGCGCCCAGCTCCCGGGCGAGCTCGAGCTTGGACTCCAGGGCGTCGACGGCGATGACGGGGCCCGCGCCCAGGGCGACGGCAGCGAGCAGGGCGGACATCCCGACGCCCCCGAGGCCGACGACGACCACGGACGCCCCGGGCTCCGGGCGCACGGCGTTCAGCAGGGCGCCGCCGCCGGTCAGCACGGCGCACCCGAGCACGGCCGCCACCTCGGGCGGCACGTCGTCGTCGACGGGGACGAGGGAGGCCCGGTCGACGACGGCGTGGGTCGCGAACGCGGACACCCCCAGGTGGTGGTGCACGGGCGAACCGTCGCGGGTGAGGGCGTGCGAGCCGTGCAGCAGCGTGCCCGCGGTGTTCGACGCGGTGCCCGCGGAGCACGGCAGCCGGCCGCCGGTCCGGCAGCCGGCGCACGCTCCGCAGCGGGGCAGGAACGTCATGGTGACCCGCTGCCCCGGGCTCAGGTCGGCGACCTGCGCGCCCGTGCGCACGACCCGGCCCGCGGCCTCGTGCCCCAGCAGCATGGGCACGGGCCGGGTGCGGTGGCCGTTGACGACCGAGAGGTCGGAGTGGCACACGCCGGCGGCCTCGACCCGCAGCAGCACCTCGGTCGGGCCCGGCTCGGCCAGCTCGAGCCGGCTGATCGTCAGCGGGCGCGACGTGGCGTAGGGCCGCGGACGGCCGATCTCCTCGAGCACCGCACCGGTGATCTGCACGACCGCCTCCTCGCCTGTCGCGCCTGGTCCGTCCAAAGCCCGCGTCGGGCGCGGAACTCCGGCGACCGTACGCCGGGCTCCCGTGGCCCGAGCGCCCCGGCCGAACCTCAGCGCGCCGCGACGGCCGTCCGCTGCAGCGCCGTGCTCACGGGGGCGCCGATGCGCAGGCTGTTCACGGCGGTCAGCAGCAGCAGCGCGGCGCACACCAGGAGGCTGGTGCGCAGGCCCGGGAGGAAGCCCGCCGGCTCCGCGATCAGCGCCCCGAACACCGCGATGGCCACCGCCCCGCCGATCTGCCGGAACGTGTTGAACACGGCGCTCGCGGTCCCGGCCCGTTCCGGCGCCACGCCGTCGAGGACGACGCCCGTGACCGGCGGCATCGCCAGGGACCCCCCGGCGCCGACGGGGACGAGGGCGAGGGCGACCAGCCACGGCCAGCCGTCGGCGGGGTCCGTGGCCGCGGTCGCCGCGACGAGCGCCACGAGCCCGGCCGCCATCGAGAGCTGCCCGGCCACGACCGGCACCCGCGTCCCGAGGCGGTTCGTGACCGGTCCGCTGGCGAGGTTGCCGACGACGGCCAGCAGCGCCGCCGGCACGAAGACGAGCCCCGCGCGCAGCGGGCTCAGGCCCAGCTGCTGCTGCAGGAACAGGCTGATGACGAACACGTGGCCGAGGTTGGCGACCATGAAGGTGAACCCGACCGGCAGGGCCAGCCGCATCCCGCGGGCGGCGAACAGCTCCAGCGGCAGCATCGGGGCCCGGACCTGCGCCTGGACCCCCACGAACGCGGCGATCGCGGCGACGGCGACCGCGAGGGCGGCCAGCACCTCGGGTTCCGCGAAGCCGGAGTGACCACCCTCGATGAGCCCGAACACCAGCGCGGACAGCGCCACGACGGCGAGCACCTGCCCGGCGACGTCGAAGCGGGCCGGACGCACGGGGGAGGGGGCCACCAGCAGCAGCAGGCCGAGCATCAGGATCCCCACGGGGACGTTGATCGTGAAGATCCACCGCCAGTCGACGCTGGTCAGCAACCCGCCGAGGGGCTGTCCCAGCACGGCCGAGACGGCGCCGCCGACCGCCCAGATGCCCAGCGCCCGGGCGCGGCGGCGGGCGTCGGGGAACACCTCGCGGATGAGGGCCATCGACGCCGGGAGGACGATCGCGGCGCTCGCGCCCTGGGCGCAGCGCGCGGCGACCAGCGCCCCCGCGCCGGGGGCGAGCGCGCAGGCCGCGGAGGTGAGGGTGAAGGCGACGATGCCGACGACGAGGGCCCGGCGCGCGCCGATGCGGTCGGCGAGGTTGCCCGCGAACAGCAGCAGCGCCGCGAAGAGCAGGGTGTAGCCGTCGATGATCCACTGCTGCCCGCGGACGCCGCCGTCGAGCTGCTCGCGGATGCTGGCCAGGGCGACGTTGACGATGGACACGTCGAGGGTGATGAGGAAGAACCCCAGCGAGGCGACGGCGACGACGACCCGGGCCCGCGGACCGTCCGGGAGCTGCGCGTCCGGGGCCGGTGCGGTCGAGCTCGAGCGGGAGACCGCACCGCGCTGCGCCGGGGTGGTCGGGGAGCAGGAGGACTCGGTGCTGGACAGGTCGACCTCACGGGTGCGGCGGCGGGGGAGGCCCCCATCGTCGCAGCCGGGGCCCCGACCGGCCCGGTGGTCAGCTCGCGGGGGCCTCGTCGGGCCAGGTGATGCCGACCTTCCCGCCTGCGGCGGCGTCCGCGACCGCGTAGGCCTCGTCCGCCCGCTCCAGGGGGAAGACGTCGGTGACGACCTTCTCCGGGTGCAGGCCCCAGCGGGCGAGGTTCCTCAGCAGCTCGCCCATCCGCACCGTGGAGGAGACCCACGAGCCGTGGACGGTGAGCTGGCGGTGGATGAGGACCTCGCTCACGTCGACGCTGAGCTGCCCGCCCTCGCCGACGAGCGCCGCCCGGCCCCAGCGGCGGGTGTGGCGCAGCGCGGTGAGCTGCCCGAACCCGTTGCCGGAGCAGTCCACCGACGTCTCGGCGCCGTCGCCCAGGAGGTCGGTGAGCTCGTCGTCGCCGCCCGCGACGGCGGAGTCGACCGCACCCAGGCGCAGCGCGAGCTCGCGCCGCTGCGGGCTCGGGTCGGTGCCCACCACGAGGGAGGCGCCCATGGCTCTGCCCAGCAGCCCCGCGGCGAGGCCGACGGGGCCCAGGCCCACGACGAGCAGACGGTCGCGGCCGGACACGTCGAGGCGGCACAGCGCCTCGTACGCCGTGGCGAAGCCGCACGCGACGCACGCGCCGTCGAGGAAGGTCAGCTCGTCGGGCAGGACGAGCAGGTCCCGCTCCTCCGCGAGCAGCAGGTCGGCGTGCCCGCCGTCGCGCTGCCAGCCGTACGCCGCGCGCGTCGGTGCGGTGCAGCTGATCTGGTACCCCCGGCGGCAGTCGTCGCACTGCCCGCAGCCGCTGATGTGGTAGACGACGACGCGGTCGCCCACTCGGATCCGCCCCACGCCCTCGCCGACCGCGCTGACCCGTCCGGCGGGTTCGTGGCCGCCCACCACGCCCTGGTAGGCCTCCGGCCCCTCGCCCAGGTGCTCGCGGTAGATCGCCCGCAGGTCCGACCCGCAGATCGTCGAGGCGCGCATCGCGACGAGCACCTGCCCCGGGCCGGGCGTGGGGTCGGGAACCTCGCGGAGGTCCACCTCGCGGTGGCCGGGCAGGTAGGCGGCGTGCATCGGGACCTCCGGGGACGACGTGGAGCCGCCAGTCTGCTCATCCGTGCCGCCCGGTGGTGCGGCGGGGTTGCGGCGGTGCACGGCGGCCGGGCGGCCGTCGAGGACGCCCGCCTCGGCGAGGGTGAACGCCCCGGTGCACAGCCCGACGAGGCGGGCTCCGGGGTCGGCCGCGCGCCGGACGGCGGCGATCACGTCGGGGTGGTGCGCCGTGTCCACGTCCGGGCGGTTGGGCACCACGACGGTGTGCGCGGCGTCGAGCTCTTCGAGGTGCACGGGCCGGCCGTCGCGCAGCCCTGCGCGCTCGCTGTGCAGCGCGGCGAGGCAGTCGTAGGCCGCGGGCACGTCGGCGGCCCCGGTGACCCGGCGCACGGACCAGCCGTCGGCCCCGAACTCGCGGGTGAGGCGGTTGCGGGCGCGGCGCAGGGGCTCCTCGAGGGCACGCCGGCCGGTGGAGACGTCGACCTACCGCCGAGGTGCAGGACGGCGGCCGCCTTCGTGCGGCGCTGCAGCAGGGTGGAGGGGTGGTCGGGCAGCCACTCGGGTTCCGGCCACGGGGCGGCGGTTCCCAGCACGAGGCGCGAGCAGTCCCACGCGCCCTCCTCGGCGCACAGGCGCCCCACGACGGCGCGGGCGTGCCGCGAGCAGCGCCCGCGGGGACATCAGCCCGCTGGCGCCCACGCCCGCGGCGGGGAACGCCGTGAGCGCGCGTCCTCGAAGGACCGCAGGAACGCGGTGTTGTCGACGTGCCCGAAGGCGTCCGTGTCCGACCAGCGCAACGGGATCGGGACCGACACGTCGTGCGGCGGGCAGAGGTCGGCGGGAGTGCTCACGCGGCGCAGTCCGCCGCGGACGCACCCCCGGCGTCCGCGGCGGCGCGCGCGGTCAGGTCCGGAGGTCGACCGGGCCCCGGTGCACGGGCAGCCCCGCGGCGATCCAGGCCTCGACGCCCCCGGCCAGGTCCGTGGCGCGGTGCAGGCCGACGGCCCGCAGCGACGCGGCCGCGAGGCTCGAGCTGAACCCGTGGCGGCAGACGACGATCACCTGCCGGTCGGCGTCGACGGCCTCGGGGACGCGCCACGGAGACGTCGGGTCCAGCCGCCACTCCAGCACGGTGCGGTCGATCACGAGCGCGCCCGGGAACTCGCCCTGCTCCTCGCGGTGCGCGGGCGTGCGGGTGTCCACGACGAGCGCCCCACCGGTCTGCGCCGCCAGCACCTCGGCGGGGGACAGCCGCACGAGCCCGGCGCGGGCCGCGGCCAGGACCTCCTCGATGCCCACGCACCCAGTCTGCCCACCCCGCACCGGGCGTCCACCCGGACGCGGGCGTCCACCCCGACCCGGGCGGCGGGCCACCGCACACCGGCAGCGGCGCCCCGCTCACCCCGCGGGCGGGTGCGGCGCCCCGACCCGCTCCGCGGGGGCGGCACCCACCGCGCGCGGCTCGTCGTCGCGGCTCGCGGCGAGCAGCAGGAACAGCGGCACCCGTCGCCGCCGGCGGAGCTCGGTGTCGTCCCCGGCGGGGAAGCGCGTGGGGTCCGGGGCGCACTCCCGCAACGCCGTCAGGGTGAACCCGCTCGGGTTCGGGCCGGCGAGCACGTCGTGCCGGTGGCGCGTGTACCGCTCTCCGACGCCGTCGACGTCGTACGTCGGGACCTCCTGCGCGCGCTCGTCCACCCGGTGATCGTTCCACCGGCCCGCCCGGGCTGTCGACGACCCGCCGCCCCCGCGGGCCGGGGTCAGCGCCCGCCGTCCTCGCCCGCCGCCTCCCGACCCTCGGCGACGGCCTTGACGTGCGCGGCGCGGCGGCGCAGCAGCCGGGCCAGGTGGGGTGCCAGGACCCACCGGGTCACCACCGCCCCCAGCGGGCCCCCGGGCGCCGTGACCACGAGGTGGTCCGTCATCCGCGTGCGGCCCGCGTCGAGCGCGTCGAAGCGGTGCTCGTGGCGCAGCGCGCGGAACGGCCCGCGCACCTGCTCGTCGACGAAGCGGTGCGGACGCTCCCACGCCGTGACGCGCGCGGTCATGCTCCACCGCACCAGGAAGTGCCGCCCCCGGAACGTGACCTCGTCGCCCGGGCCCAGGTGCCGACGCCCGGTGCCGGTCGTCGCGGTCTCGCCGCTGCCCGCGAGGGAGGCGGTGTGCACGTCGACGTCCAGCTCCAGGTCGAAGACCACGGCCGGGGGAGCGTCCACGTCCGTCGTCACCCGGATCTGCGCCACGGACGCCACCCTACGAGCGCGCGAGCACCGGAGCGCCGCACGGCGCACCCCGCCCCGGCGCTCGCGGGCACCGCCCGGCGAGAACGCGGCCCGGGGGCGGGGCCGCTGCCGTAACCTCGCCGCGAGCCACCCGCACGGACGGAGAGGACGACGATGCCCCGCACCACCTCGACGCCGGAGGTGGCGCCGCGCCACCCCGCGGACGGTCACGACGTGATCCGCGTGCACGGCGCCCGCGAGAACAACCTGCGCGACGTCAGCGTGGAGATCCCCAAGCGCCGGCTCACGGTGTTCACGGGGGTGTCCGGGTCGGGCAAGAGCTCGCTCGTGTTCGCCACGATCGCCGCGGAGTCCCAGCGGATGGTCAACGAGACGTACAGCGCGTTCGTCCAGGGTTTCATGCCGACGCTCGCGCGGCCCGACGTCGACGTGCTGGAGGGGCTGACGTCCGCCATCGTCGTCGACCAGCGCCGCCTCGGCTCCGACCCGCGCTCGACGGTCGGCACCGTCACCGACGCGAACGCGTTGCTGCGCATCCTGTTCAGCCGGCTCGGCCGTCCGCACCTCGGCTCCCCGCAGGCGTTCGCGTTCAACGTCGCCTCGATCAGCGGTGCCGGCGCCGTCACCGTCCAGCGCGGCGGCCGGACCGTCAAGGAGCGCCGGGAGTTCCAGGTCACGGGCGGCATGTGCCCGCGCTGCGAAGGCCGCGGCGCGGTCTCCGACATCGACCTCAGCCAGCTCTACGACGACACCAAGTCGCTGAGCGAGGGGGCGCTGACGATCCCCGGGTACACGATGGACGGCTGGTACGGCCGCATCTTCGCCGGCTGCGGCTACTTCGACGTCGACAAGCCGATCCGGAAGTACACGAAGCGCGAGCTCGACGACCTGCTGCACCGGCCCCCGACCAAGATCAAGGTCGACGGCATCAACCTCACGTACGAGGGCCTGATCCCCAAGCTGCAGAAGTCGGTGCTGTCCAAGGACGTCGACGCCCTGCAGCCGCACGTGCGGGCGTTCGTCGAGCGCGCCGTCACGTTCGCGACGTGCCCGGAGTGCGACGGCACGCGGCTCAACGAGGGCGCCCGGTCCTCGAAGGTCGCGGGCCTCAGCATCGCCGACGCGTGCTCGATGCAGGTCAGCGACCTCGCGGCCTGGGTGCGGGGTCTGGACGAGCCCTCGCTCGCGCCGCTGCTGGCGTCGCTGACGAAGACCCTCGACGCCTTCGTCGGCATCGGGCTCGGCTACCTCTCGCTGGAACGTCCCTCCGGCAGCCTGTCCGGCGGGGAGGGGCAGCGCATCAAGCTGATCCGCCACCTCGGCTCGCCGCTCACCGACGTCACCTACGTGTTCGACGAACCCACCACGGGCCTGCACCCGCACGACGTGCAGCGCATGAACGACCTCCTGGTCGCGCTGCGGGACAAGGGGAACACCGTCCTGGTGGTCGAGCACGAACCCGAGACGATCGCCATCGCCGACCACGTCGTCGACCTCGGTCCCGGTGCGGGCTCGGCCGGCGGCACCGTGTGCTTCGAGGGCACCGTCGCGGGCCTGCGGGCCAGCGGCACCGCGACGGGCCGCCACCTCGACGACCGGACGCCGCTGAAGCCCGCGGTCCGGACCCCCACGGGCCGGATCGCGGTGCGCGGCGCCCGGACCCACAACCTTCGGGGCGTCGACGTCGACCTGCCGCTGGGCGTGCTGTGCGTGGTCACGGGGGTCGCGGGTTCCGGCAAGAGCTCGCTCGTGCACGCGTCGCTGCCCCCGGGCCACGACGTCGTCGCCATCGACCAGACCCCGGTCCGCGGGTCGCGGCGCAGCAACCCCGCGACCTACACGGGGCTGCTCGAGCCCGTCCGCAAGGCGTTTGCCAAGGCCAACGGCGTGAAGCCGGCGCTGTTCAGCCCGAACTCCGAGGGCGCCTGCCCCACCTGCAACGGCGCGGGCGTCGTCTACAGCGACCTGGCCCTCATGGCGGGGGTCGCCACGACGTGCGAGGAGTGCGAGGGCCGGCGCTTCGGCGCGTCGGTGCTCGAGCACCGCCTGGGCGGCCGTGACATCAGCGAGGTGCTCGCGATGTCCGTGGCCGAGGCGCGGGAGTTCTTCACCGGCCCCGCGGCCGGCACCCCCGCCGCCGTGGCGGTCCTCGACCGCCTCGCCGACGTCGGCCTCGGCTACCTCACCATCGGCCAGCCGCTCACGACCCTGTCCGGCGGCGAGCGGCAGCGCTTGAAGCTCGCGACCCACATGGGCGGCGGTCCCGGCGTCTACGTCCTCGACGAGCCGACGACCGGCCTGCACCTGGCCGACGTCCAGCAGCTCCTGGGCCTGCTCGACCGCCTCGTCGACGGCGGCACCTCGGTCATCGTCGTGGAGCACCACCTGGGGGTCATGGCGCACGCCGACTGGATCGTGGACCTCGGCCCGGGCGCGGGGCACGACGGCGGCCGCGTCGTGTTCGAGGGCACTCCCGCGGACCTCGTCGCGGCCCGCTCGACCCTGACGGGCGAGCACCTGGCCGCCCACGTGGCCGGATGAGGCGGGAGGGGCTGGCGTGCCGCCCCTGATGCCCGCCGAGGGCCACCCCCACGCGCGGACGTGGATGGCGTTCCCGCCGCCCAACGCCACCTTCGGCGAGGAGGGCGGCCCCGGGCTGCAGCGCGCCCGCGCGGCGTGGGCGGCGGTCGCCGCCGCCGTCGTCGAGCACGAACCCGTGACCGTGCTCCTCGACCCGGCCACCCCGGCCGCCGCCCGCGGACTGCTCGACCCGCGGGTGCGCACGGTCGAGGTCGCCCTCGACGACGCCTGGCTGCGCGACAGCGGACCCACCTTCGTCCACGCCGACGACGGCCTGCGCGCGGTGGACTGGCGGTTCAACGGCTGGGGCGCCCAGCCCTGGGCCGCGTGGGAGCGCGACGCCCTCGTCGCCGGCCGGGTCGCGGCCCTCGCGGGCACGCCCGCGAGGGCGTCCCGGCTGACGCAGGAGGGCGGCGGGTTCCACGTCGACGGCGAGGGCACGGTCCTGCTGACCGAGACCGTCCAGCGCGACCCCCGGCGCAACCCCGGCTGGTCGCGGGCCGACGTCGAGGCCGAGGTGCACGCGCAGCTCGGCACCACCACGGCCATCTGGCTGCCGCGCGGTCTCACCGCCGACGACGGCGGGTTCGGCACGCGCGGCCACGTCGACCTCGTCGCGACGTTCCCCCGGCCCGGCACCGTGCTCGTGCACACCCAGCCGGACCCCGGTCACCCGGACCACGCCGTCACCGCGGAGGTCACCGAGGTCCTCGCCCAGGCGCGCGACGCGCGGGGGCGGCGTCTTCAGGTCGTGGAACTGCCTGCCCCGCGGGTCGCCGAGGTGGACGGGGAGCTCGTGGACCACTCCTACGTCAACCACTACGTCGCGAACGCGGTGGTCGTGCTGTGCGCGTTCGACGACGAGAACGACGCGCGCGCCGCGGCCGTGGTGGCGCAGGCCTACCCCGGCCGCCGGGTCGTCCCGGTCGACGCGCGCGACGTGTTCGCCTTCGGCGGCGGGATCCACTGCATCACCCAGCAGCAGCCCGTCGTCCGCTGAACCGACTGCGCCGCAGGAGGTCGCGGGACCCAGGAGGCGACGGGACCCGGCCGGTCCCGGCGCTCAGGTCGCCCGGGCCTCGCGGCGGGCGTCCTTCGAGGCGTACATCCGGCTGTCGGCGAGCTGCAGCAGCTGCGGGAGGCCGCTGGCGCTGCCGGCGTCCGCGGGGAACGTGCTGACCCCGACGCTCGCGCTGATCCGGACCTCGCGGCCCTGCACGTCGTAGGGAGCGCCGACGGCGTCGGCGAGCTCGCCCGCCACCCGGGCCGCGACGGCCTCGGCCGTGGCCGCGTCCAGCCCGGTGAGGGCCACGAGGAACTCGTCACCGCCGAGGCGGGCGGCGAGGTCGCTGCGCCGCAACCGCGACTGCAGCCGGCGGGCCACCTGCACGAGCAGGTCGTCCCCGGCCGCGTGCCCCAGGCCGTCGTTGACGGCCTTGAACCCGTCGAGGTCCATGAACAGGACGGCGAACGCCTCGTCGCCGGAGGAGGCGTTCCACAGCGCCACCTCGACCCTGTCCTCGAACCGGCGGCGGTTCATCAGGCCCGTGAGGGAGTCGGTGAAGGCGAGCTGCTCGATGCGCGCCAGGTAGCTCTGGGCGCGGTCGCGCTCCTGCAGCAGCGCCCGCTCCGCCTCCACGCGGGCCGTCACGTCGTTCTGCACGCCGATGTACTGCACCACCCGACCGGCCGGGTCGGTGACGGGAGCCATGTGGATCTCGTTCCACCAGGGTGTGCGGTCCGGGCCCCGGTAGTTGAGCAGGGTCTCCCGGCACTCCGTGCCCCCGGCGATCGCGGCGCGCAGCCGGTTGATCGCGGCGACGTCGGTGTCCGGACCCTGCAGGAACCGGCAGTTGCGGCCCAGGAGCTCCTCGGAGCGGTAGCCGGACAGCTGCTCGAACGCGTGGTTGACGAACACCAGCGGCTGGTCGGGCTGGGTCATGTCCGCGATGGTGATGCCGCTGGTCGACGCGGCCAGCGCGCGGTGCAGGACGGGATCGGCCACGGTCAGCGGCGGGGCCGCGGGCACCGCCGCGGGCGCGGGCGCCGCGACCGGCGCGGGAGCCGCGGCCGCGTGGCGGGTTGGACCGTCGAGGGCGGGGGCGACGCGCGAGAGCAGGCTGTTGGCCGCGGCGACCACCGTGTCGCGCCGGTAGGTCAGGGCGTACTCGTAGGTGCGGTCCATGTCGGGGCCGTCGTCGCCGAGGTCGCGGGCCAGCAGCGCCGCGCTGAAGTGCGGGCTGACGACGACGACGTCCCACTCGCCGCGGATCGGGTCGTCGGGGGACAGGGCGGCGCCGCGCACCCCGGCGACCGGTTCCACGGGCAGGTCCTCGCCCAGGGCGCACACGAACCCCGTGCGCGCGACCAGGTCCCGGTAGCGCCGCGCGGTCGCGGGTGTGAAGTGGCGGGCCTCCTGGAACGTCGAGGCGACGACGCACGTCTCGCCCAGGCGCATGGCCTGGCGCTCGAGCTGCTTGCTGAGCTCGACGAGGAGGCGCTTGGGGGAGCGGCGCAGCTCGACGCCCGCGGGCAGGCACGCGAACGGTGACGGCGCGGCCTCGCGCGCGAGCGGTGGCGCGGGCAGGCGCAGCCGGCCGACCGGGTACTGGGTCGCGGGCCCGGCCGCGGGGCGGCCGAACAGCCAGCCCTGCCCGAGGCTCGCGCCGAGGGCGCGCGCGATGGTCAGGTGCTGCGGGGTCTCGATGCCCTCGGCCAGCACCAGGGCCCCGGTGCGCTCGGCGTAGTCGTTGACCGCGTTCATGATCTCGGCGATGACGGGGGAGGGGCGGTCCTGGACGAGGCGCAGGTCCAGCTTGACCACGTCGGGACGCAGCAGCGGCATGAAGGCCAGCGACGCCGCGTCGGCGCCCACGTCGTCCAGCGCGACGCCCCAGCCGAGGGCCCGGACGCGCTCGACGGTGCGCAGCAGTTCGGCCGGCCGGGTGGCGAGCGCGCGCTCGGTGATCTCCAGCACGATGCGCAGCTCGCGCGGGGCACCGTCGACGAGCGCCAGCAGGTCGTCGAGCGGCGCGGTGTCCAGGACCTCGGGCTCGACGTTGACGAACACGGTCAGCGGCTCCAGCAGGCCGTGCTCGACGGCCCCGCGGAAGGCCGCGGCGCGGCACGCCTGGTCCAGCTCGGCCAGCAGGCCCTCGGCCCGCGCGGCGGCGAACAGCCGGTCGGGCGTGGCGAGGGGCCCCTGCGGGCCGCGCGCCAGCGCCTCGTAGGCGACGACGGCGCCCGTGTCGAGGTCGACGATGGGCTGGAAGACGCTGACGACGGCGGCATCGGCCAGCACCTGTTCGACGGGCGTGCTCACGGACCACTCCTCTGGTTCAGCACCGAGGACGGCACCACCGGGTTCGGGCGCCGCGACTCGAGACGCCCCTGTCATCGGCAGCTCCCGCGCCGGGCTGTAGTCCGTGGGTGGCCGGGCCCGCCGGCGCCGGTCCTCAAACCTCGCGGAACGGCACCCCCAGCAGGCCTGCGGCCGCGCGGTAGTCGGCGCTGCGGTGGCCCACGGACAGCGCCCAGTGGTGCCCCACGCCGCTGGCGCTCCACGCGTCCACCCACTCGCCGGGGTCGCGGCCGAAGTCGACCCGGCTCGTCGTGTTGCCGATGCCGAGCAGCGGGCCCGGGACGACCTCGCCCTGCGAGGCGACGAAGACGAACGTCCCGTCGCGGTCCTGCCCGACGCCGAACGTCGTGACGGGACCCGGCTGGACGTCGAACTCGACGCTCACGCCCCAGCCCCGCTTGCCGTGGAACACCCCGAGACCGCGCAGCAGCGGGTCCCGTGCGCTGACCGCGAGGTGGGCGGGACCGTCGTGCCCCATCTCGACCACCCCGTCGGTGAAGTTCAGGGCCTGGATCTCGGTGAAGGAACCGCCCGCCCCGATCGCCTCGGAGGCCAGCTGCGCCACCGTGGTGCGCAGCTCGTACTCCCCCGTCACGGGGCGCCCCCGCGCGGTCAGCAGCGACGCGCCGAGGATCATCCCCGCGCCGAGCCGCTCGTGCTGCTCGCCGTCCAGTCCGCGGTGGTAGTAGGCGAGGGTGTCCAGCCCGAAGTCCTCCACCAGGCGGTCCAGGCCCACGGAGACCTTGGCGCCCCAAGCGAAGTCCTCGTCCACGACCGAGTCGTCGAGGCTGAAGACCGAGCGCGCGAGGTCCATCCGCTCCGCGACCTGGGCCTCGCCGACGTCCGCGACGCGCACCCGCAGGTCGTCGAACTCGAGCACCTCGACGTGGGAGCCGAACTGCGCCGACAGCAGCGTCATGTCCGTGGACACGTCGAGCATGCCGGGGTAGAGGTGGCCCATGAGCCCGTGCCGCGCGTGCCGCAGCGCGGCGCGCACCTGCCCGGCCCGCACCCACTGCCCGATGC
Source organism: Kineococcus siccus (assembly GCF_009906795.1). Classification (GTDB taxonomy): domain Bacteria; phylum Actinomycetota; class Actinomycetes; order Actinomycetales; family Kineococcaceae; genus Kineococcus; species Kineococcus siccus. Next base: position 10,698 of record NZ_JAAALN010000039.1, on the reverse strand, counting down.
GGCGCCACGCGTTCTCGTCGCGCAGCCAGCCCGAGACCGAGCGGAACGGGATCCCCGCGCGGCGGAACACGTTGCCGACCTCGGGCACGGGGCACTGCCCGCAGTAGGCCAGCCAGGCTCCGGTGTCGAACGTCTCGTGGTCCATGCGCTCGCTCGGCTGCAGGTCCACGACGAGCACGGGCGCCCCGGAGCGCTGCGCGATGGGCAGCACCATGGACGACGTCAGGTAGGTCGCGAGGAACACGACGATGAGGTCGCAGTCGGCCTGCCGCAACCGCTCCGCCGCGGTGTCGGCCTCGCGCACGTCGGAGACGAGGCCCACGTCGGTGACCTCGGCGCCGAGGGTCCCCAGCCGCTGCGCGACGTAGCGCGCCGAGGCCGTGAGCTGCGGGAGCAGGGTGGGGAACTGCGGCCAGTACGCCCCGAGGCCACCGGCGACGAACCCGATCCGCACGGGCCGGCGCACGGCGGGCGGCAGGAGCGCGTGCAGCGCGGCGCGCCGGTCGTCGGCCGCGGCGGGCCCGGGGACCTCGTCGCCGGGGGAGCGGTCGGCCGGGGTGCGCTCGACGGGGGTGCTGTCGACGGGTGTGCTCATGGAGTGGGTCCTCTCTGGCGTCCTCGCCGGGGCGCACCGCACGACGGCGTCGTCGGTGCGGGTCGTGCGCGGGCTCGCGGCGCTGCGTGCTGAGGTGGGTGCCGGTCCGCCTGGACTCGTCGTCCGGCGATGCTAGGGAGATTGGAACGATTTAACAAGGGCCGGCCGCGGGTCCGGACCGCCGTGGGGGAGCTGGGCTACAGTTCGAGCGCCCGGGAGGGTGCCGCTCCTCCCGGTACCGGGGTGCCCGCGGCCGGAGTGGGAGTGGTGAGCTGCGTCGTGTCCCGTCCCGCCCGCATCCAGGACGTGGCCGCGGCCGCCGGCGTGTCGCCCGCCACGGTGTCCAACGTCCTGAACCGTCCCGAGCGCGTCAGCGCCCAGACGGCCGAGCGCGTCCGCTCCGTCGTCGCGGCCCTCGACTACGTCGCCCACCCGGGGGCCGTGGGCCTGCGCAACGGGCGCGCCTCGACGATCGGCATCGTCCTGCCCGACCTCACGAACACCTTCTACTCGCGCATCGCGCGCGGGGCCGCGGACGCCGCGTTCGAGCACGGCTACTCGCTCGTGCTCTGCCACAGCGGTGACGACCCCGACCGCGAGCAGGCCTACTTCTCGATGCTCGCCGAGCAGCGCGCCGCCGGGGTGGTGGTCGTGCCCCTCACAGCGGACACGGGCCGGCTGTCGCGGTTGCGGCAGCGCGGCATCCCGCTCGTGCTGGCCGACCGGACGATGTCCACCGACGACGGGTGCTCGGTGGCCGTGGACGACGTCTCGGGCGGGCGCACCGCCGCGCAGCACCTGTTCGACGGCGGGGCCCGCGACGTCCTGGTCGTCAACGGCGGCCGCGCGATCCGCCAGTGCGTGGACCGCTACCAGGGTGCGCGGCAGGCGGCCCGCACGCGCCGGGGCACCCGGTTGCGGCAGGTGGTGGTGCAGGCCATGACCGTCGAGGCGGGCGTGGAGGCCGGGCGGGCCCTGGCCCGCGGCACCGACCGGCCCGACGCGGTGTTCTGCACCAACGACCTGCTCGCCGTGGGGTTGTGCCGGGGGCTGCTCGAGGAGGGCGTGGCCGTGCCCGGGGACCTGCACGTCGTCGGGTTCGGCGACCTCGACGTCGCCAGCATCGCCACGGTGCCTCTGACGACGGTGCGCCAGCCCGTCGAGGAGCTCGGCCGCGCCGGGGTCGACCTGCTGGTGGACGAGGTCGAGGCGCGCGAGGAGCACGAGCACGAGGCGCGCATCTTCATGCCGCAGCTCGTCGTGCGCGCCTCCGCCGCGGCTCCCGCCGTGGCGGCCTCGACCTCCTGAGCGGTGCCCCGGTGCCGCTCGCCACGACCGGCGCACCCCGAGGGCCGAAGCCTCTTGAAAGGATTTAATCGCGGGGCTACGGTGAGGCCGAGCACCCGGGGACCGGCCGTCCACGGCTCACCACCGGCCGGGCCCGCGGCGGAACTCCGACGGGCAGCCGTCGTCCTGCAGCACCGCAGCCGTCCAATGGAGGACACCATGCGCACACCGCTCACCGTCGCCACCCTCGCGGCCCTCGCCCTCGTCGCGACGTCCTGCAGCTCCGGTCCCCAGTCGGCCGCGCAGGGCGCCGGGGACGACCAGACCCTGCGGGTCACCAGCATCTCCGACTCCCCGGGCACCGACGCCGTCGTCGCCGCCTTCGAGAAGGCGAACCCGGGCGTGAAGGTCCAGCTGGACTCCGCGCCGGTCGACGCCGTCCAGACCAACATCCGCACCCAGCTGTCCTCCGGGACGGCACCGGACGTGTTCATCGTCTGGCCGGGTGACGGCAGCCCCACCGCCGTCCGCGTCGTCGCGGGCGCCGGCTACCTCGCCGACCTGAGCGCCGAGCCGTGGGTGGCCACGGTGCCCGAGGGCATCAAGCCCCTGCTCGGGGCGGAGGGCAAGACGTACCTGGCGTCGTCCACCGTCGCGGCGATCACCCCGATCTACAACCAGGCGGCCATGACCGAGGTCGGCGTCACGCCGCCGACCACGTGGTCGCAGCTGCTGTCGATGTGCGACGCGGCGAAGGCCAAGGGCAAGGTCGCCTTCGCCCTGGGCAACCAGACGAACTGGATCACCCAGCTCATCGACTACGCCCTCGCGGCCACCCTGGTCTACGGGAAGGAGCCGGACTTCCCCGCGCAGATGGCCGCGGGGAAGGTGACCTTCGCCGACTCGGGCTGGAAGACGACGATGGACAAGTACCTGGAGATGAACTCCCGGGGGTGCTTCAACCCCAACCCGCTCGGCACCAGCTACGAGTCCTCGCTGACGATGGTCGCCAAGGGTGAGGCCCTCGGCGTCGTGCAGGTCAACTCCGCACTGCCGCAGCTGCAGTCCCAGGCGGCCCCGGGCACCCAGTTCACGACCGCCGCGCTGCCCGCCACCGACGACCCGGCCGAGACCGTGATGCCCCTCGCGGCCGGCGCGGGGTTCGCCGTGAACGCCAAGGCGAAGAACATGGAGCTGGCCAAGAAGTTCGTCGCCTTCACGATGTCGCCCGAGGCGCTGAAGATCAACGCGGAGAGCGGCAACCAGCTGTCGTCGATCCCGCTGGCCGACGTGAAGGCCGACCCCGCCTTCGACGCCATCCTCGCGGCTCAGGAGAGCGGGCGCACGACGCCGTTCATGGACCAGAGCTGGCCGAACGCGCGCGTGCAGCAGACCCACTTCACGGTCGTGCAGCAGATCTTCTCCGGCTCGGCCACGGTGCCCGAGGCACTGGCCGAGATGGACAAGGCGTACGAGCAGGGCTGAGCACCACCCCGGTGACCCCGCGGTGCGGGGTCACCGGGGCTCCCCGGCCCACCCTCTCCCTGCGTCTCCAGGAGCCCCCATGAGCAGTCCCGCTCTCGCGGAGGTCACGACGACCGAGCCGCCCGCCCCGCCGGTGCCGCGGCGCAGGACGCGGCGGACCGCCCCCTGGTGGTTCCTGGCGCCGGCCCTCGCGTTCTACCTCTTCGTGGTCATCGTCCCCAGCGTCCAGGGGACGGCGTTCGCCTTCACCGACTGGGACGGCCTGGCCCAGGTCAAGAACTTCGTCGGCCTCGACCAGTTCCGCCGCATCCTCGACGACAGCGCCGCGACCGGCGCGATCGTCAACACGCTCGTCATCGGCGTCGGCATCACCGTCGTGCAGAACCTCGTGGGTCTGCTGCTGGCGCTCGGGGTGCACAGCCGCATCAAGACCCGCAACCTGCTGCGGGTGCTGCTGTTCGCCCCCGCGGTCATCACCTCCGTGGCCACCGGCTACCTGTGGCAGAACCTCATGACCACCGACGGGGGGCTCAACCAGCTCCTGGACCTGGTGGGCCTCGGGGCGCTGCGCCAGGACTGGCTCGGCAACGCCGACATCGCGCTGTACTCGGTCATCGGCGTCATCGTGTGGCAGTTCGCCGGCTACTCGATGGTCATCTTCCTGGCCGGTCTGCAGGGCATCCCCGAGGAGCTCGTCGAGGCCAGCTACGTGGACGGGGCCGGCCCCTTCCGCCGGTTCTGGTCGATCGTGCGGCCGCTGCTGGCGCCCGCGTTCACGATCAACCTGATGCTGTCCATCATCGGCGGGCTCAAGCTGTTCGACCAGGTCTGGGTCATGACGGGCGGTGGGCCGGGCGGAGCGACGGACACCATGTCGACGCTGATCTACAAGAACGCCTTCCAGTTCAACGACTTCGGCTACGGCATCGCCATGGCGCTGGTCCTGACGCTCTTCGTCGCGGTCATCTCCGGCGTGCAGTACCGCCTCCTCGGCCGGCAGGGGAAGTGACGTGAAGCGCTACACGTGGAGGACCGCCGTCCTCGAGCTCGTCATGGTCGTCGTCGGCCTGGCGTTCGTGTTCCCCGTCTACGTGCTGGTCAACGTGTCGCTCAAGCGGCCCGACGACCAGAGCTCCGACCTCCTGCCCACGTCGGCGATCACCTTGCGCAACTACGCCGACGCCTGGCAGCAGGCGGGGCTGGGCGGGGCGTTCGTCAACAGCGCCGTGGTGACGATCGTGAGCGTCGCGCTCATCGTCGTGCTGTCCGCGCTGGCCGCCTACCCGCTGGCCCGCGTGGGCCGGGCCTGGTCGCGGTGGGCCTTCCTCTTCTTCCTGCTCGGCCTGCTGCTGCCGTTCCAGCTGGCGCTCATCCCGCTCTACCAGACCATCCGCGACGTCGGGCTGCTCGGCACGGTGTGGTCGCTCGTCGTCGTCTACGTCGGCCTGCAGATGCCGTTCTCGGTGTTCCTCTACGTCGGCTTCCTGCGCGTCCTGCCGCCCGAGTACGAGGAGGCCGCCGCGATCGACGGGGCCGGACCGCTGCGGATGTTCGCCTCGGTCGTGTTCCCCCTGCTGCGGCCCATCACGGGAACGGTCGTCATCCTCAACGCCATCGCCATCTGGAACGACTTCCTCACGCCCCTGCTCTACCTGTCGGGGACGCAGCAGCAGACGCTGCCCGTGGCCCTCTACAGCTTCGTCGGGCAGTACCTGCAGCAGTGGAACATGGTGTTCGCGGGGCTCGTCATCAGCATCGTGCCGATCCTCCTGGTCTACTTCCTCATGCAGCGCAGCATCATCCAGGGCTTCGCGAGCGGCCTGAAGGGCTGAGGTGCGCGGCCTCGGGCTGGGCACGGCCGGGTTCGCGTTCCGTCCCGCGGCCACGGCGTCCGGGTGCCTGGCCACCGTGGCCGCGGGGCTCGAGGCGGGGGTGCGCCTCATCGACACCGCCCCCGCCTACACGACGGCCGACGAGCCGTCGTGGGCGGAGACCCTCGTGGGCCGCGCGCTGGCCGCGGCGGGCCCCGTGCCGGGGCTGGTGGTGGCCACCAAGGGCGGGCACCACCGCCGGGGGGCGGAGTTCCCCGTCGACGCTCGGCCGGAGGTCCTGCGGCGCGACTGCGAGGCGAGCCTGCGCTTCCTCGGCGTGGAGCGCCTCGACCTCTACCAGCTGCACCGCGTCGACCCCGCCGTGCCGCTCGCCGAGAGCGTCGGCGCGCTGGCCGAGCTGCGCGCGCAGGGCAAGGTCGCGGCCGTCGGCCTGTGCAACGTGACCCTCGCGCAGCTGCAGGAGGCGCGGCGGACCACGGACGTCGCGACCGTGCAGAACCACCTGAGCCACGCGCGCGCGGGGGACCTCGCGACGGCCCGCGCCTGCGCGGCGACGGGCACGACCTACCTCGCGCACACGCCCTTCGGTGCCCCGGGCTCGCCGCCCCCCGCACCGGACGACCCGCGCGTCGTCGTCGCGCAGCGCCACGGGGTCTCGGTGCAGCAGGTCACCCTCGCGTGGCTGGCCGCCGTCGCCCCGGACGTCGTGCCCCTCGTGGGCTGCACGCGCACGAGCACCCTGCACGACTCGCTGGCCGCCGCGGGGCTCGCCCTGGAGGCGGGCGACCTCGCGCTGCTCGGCCCCGGCGGAACCGCCGGGACCTGGGTCCGCGACGAGCCACCCGCCTGAGCGACCGGCGTCCGGCCGGCACACCGGCCCGAGGAGGTCCGAGCCCTCCTGCGACGGGAACACCCCACCGTGGGCGTGGACTGCAGGACGCAGGGCTCCAGTGTCACGTACCCGGTGAGCTGGACCTCGACGGTGCCGCGCGCGGCCCGGGCAGGTCGCGCGTCCAGGGGACGCAGGAGAGGCCACGACTGTCCGGTCGTCCAAGACGCGCGTGTGCTTCTCGAGCCGGTCGGCGCCGGCACCCGACTCGACGTGAACCCCGACTGACGGCCGGACACCTGCGAGAACCTCGAGTCGCAGGTGGCGTCGACCCACCACACTCCGGCTGTCCATCCTCAGTCATCGTCGAGGTGCTCGACGTGGCGCTCGACTGCGGCTACCCACCGTCCTGGTCCCAGGACGGGTAGCTGGGCCGGAGAACAGCCCTTCGACATCGGACCAGGAGCGTCGGGAACGTACGTTCACCGGCACAGGCGCGCCGGCGCGGCCGGCGACCGTGATCGTGACGCCTGCTCCTGCGTGGACGCGACGGACGAGGTCGGAGTTTCGTCGGCGGAGTTCGTGCCGTCCGACGGTCGTCGTGGCGTGGTGGTGACACTCGTGCTGCTGCGTGGTCCGGCGTACACGACGCGGGACGACCCGAACTCTCGTCAGTCGTCGAAGACGGACCAGCAGATCGTGTTGCGCTTGACCTGGTCTTCCAACACCAGCGCCCTGACCCGGCCAGGGAGCCGCTCGCGCTGCCAGTCCCGTTCCCACCGTCCTGCGGCGGGACTCAACGGATCCGCTGCCCGCACCGCTCTGATCGCGTAGGCCGCCGCGCCGAGTTCGTGCTCGGGTACGTGAGGGACGCACGCGGCCTGACCGGCTGCGTAGGCGGCGTAGCGAGCCGCTCCCCGCAACGGGCGAGCCGCCCCCATCGCGTGTCCGCCGCGGGCGCGGGTGTCCATCATCCCGAGGCTGCCGTCGACCCAGGCGCGTACTGCCGCGATGGCCTCGCGTGGCCGGGTGTCTGAGGGCTGCTCGTCGTCGAAGAGGTGCAGGACGTGGTCGGCGCACTCAGCGGCCCACAGCGCGAGGAGCCGGTGGTCGTCGTCGCTGAGTCCTCCGCCACGGCGGATCGTGATCAGGCGTGGGTCGCGGACCTTCGGGAGGATCACGCGACCAGCGTGCCACTCGTGCGGGAGCGGCAGCGTCCGCCGCTGCGCCCCGGTCATGCGTCCCTCCTGTGCGCAGCAGCTTCGCCGCCGTCGTCCGTCGTCACCTCACCCGCCGGTCGGCTCCCGTCGGCGTCGCCCAGGTGGGTCAGAGCGGAGCAGGCGGCCCCGCCCGCCTCCTCGACGCTGCCTGCTGCTGCTTGCCCACCCATCGACCGAGCGGGGCAGTCCGCAGTGGCTCGCCCGACAGGACCGCGACGCCCTGGCGAGTGACGTGGCTGAGCGCCCCGCGCCGCGACAGGACCGCGACGTCACCCGCAGGGCGCCACAGCGATGACCGTGCGCCGCAGGGTTCGTCTGGCTTCCCCCTGGGGCACCGACCGGGGCGCCGAGCTCGACCGGCTGGCCGTCGGGAGCGACCCCGGGTGCTCACCGCGCCCGGGGCACGATGCCCGTGCGCCCTTGCCACGCGCCGTGCTCCGAGATCGGCCGGAACCGGAAGGTCGCGAACTCGTGGTGGAAGTCGCGGCGATCGCGCTCGACCATCGCCGCGGCGTGCCGCTGCGGCTGCTGGACCGCCGACCCGCCGTGCACCATCTCCTCCATCTCCCGCACGGAGCGCCAGACGGAGAAGGTGGCGATCGTGCGTGGAGGCCGGAGACCGGCCAGGGCGAGGGTCGTCCCGGGGTGGTCACGGACGAGCCGCTCGACGGGCTTGCCCCAGTGCAGGAAGCGCGGCACCTCCCGCATGCGCATCCGAGCCACGGTGACGGCGACGACCGGCTCGTCGGGGTCCCAGTCGCCGGCTCGCACCGGTAGCCCGGGCAAGGCCGCCAGGGTGGACCAGCGTCGCAGGAACTCCAAGCGCACGTGCCAGCCGTCGGCGAGGTGGCGCCCCAAAGTGTCCTCGCGGAGGAACCTGTCCAGTGCTGACTCGTCGCTCCACTGGGCGAACACGGCCAGACGAGTGAGCTGCAGGCGGTCGGGGGACAGTGTCGGCGCGCCGAGCCGCATCTGGGCCAGCGGTTCGAAGTGAGCCAGTCCGGCCACGGTCCGGCCGGACGGTTGCCGCGTCAGCGCCCGCGCCGTCACCCGGGGTGGGAGCTCGGCCAGGTGCACGCTGTAGACGGTCACCACGCGCGCTCCGACCGGTGGTGGAGCCCGACCGCCGACAGCGGACGGCAGCTCCGGGACCAGCGGTCCATCGCGCGGGACATGGGAACGATTCTGACACTCTGTGGGCGTACGCGGAGCTCAGTACCAGTGATCCCCGGCGGGCCCCGCTCGCCCCGCCCGCTGACGTAGGCCAGTGCGAGGATGCCCCGTGAGAAGGCTCACGGGAGCGGAAGCACCACCTCGGGGGACCACGACAGCACGCCCGATCGCCGAGCTGGGCGCGAGCCCTCCAGGAGCGCGGCGGCGGGTTCTGGCCCCGCGTCGACGCCGACGTGATGCAGGCAGCCAGCGCGGCAGTGGCTGAGGTCGCCCGCTGGACGGAGTGGCGGCAGCTGGGGAGCCGACCCCACCGGACCCGGCCACGTCGTCGTGGCTGACGGCGGTCACGACGTCCACCTCGACCAACCTCAGGCGTGGGCACAGCTCCTACGCCGCTACCGGCACACCGCCTGTGCTGCGCCCATCCGCTCACGCGACAGGCTGATCTCCCGATGCGATCGGGCACCAGGAGCCTCCTGTCCTGGGTAGCGTGACGATGATGGCGCGCACGCTGCTCTACCTCGTCCGCCACGGCGAGCAGGACCCGGCTGGTGTCGAGGCCGACACGGGGCTGTGCTCGCTCGGCGTCGAGCAGGCCCATCGGCTCGGCCGTCGGCTGGCCGCGGTCGACTTCGCCCAGATCCACCACAGCCCACTGGCCCGTGCTGCCCAGACCAGTGAGGTCCTCGCCCACCACCTGCCACGAGTCCCGCGCCACGTGTGCGACATGGTCGCCGACCGCACCCCGGCGCCTTCACCTGCGCGGCAGGGCGACTACCCGGCACGGTGGTTGCCGTGGCTGGACAACGTGCCCGAGCAGGAGCGCGACGAGGACGCAGCTGACCTGCGCGGGGCCGTGGCGCACTTCGGGGCCGTGGGTGAGGAAGATCGCAGCGAACTGCTGGTCACCCACAACTTCGTCATCGGATGGTTCGTCTCCCACGCGCTGCGGGCTCCGATGTGGAGCTGGATGAACCTGGACTCGGCCAACTGCGGGCTGACCACCGTGAGGTGGGAGAACGGTCAGGCGCCGAAGCTGGTGGCGTTCAACGACACCGGCCACCTGTGATGCGGGAACCGGCGGTTCCGTGAGCCCGTCTGGACGTCGGACCTGACCGTGCGGTAGCTGGACGGCGGTCAGGCCTCGTCCACCTCGAAGCGGACGACGACGGTGGTCGTCACTGGACGAGTCGGGGTAGTACTCGCGCAGGTCCCGCGCCGGGAGTGGTCACGGTGATCCTGTGGATGGCCGTGGTCTCGTTCATCACCACTCGGTTCGGGATGGGGTGGACATGGACGGTTGCTGCCGTCATCCTCTCGAGCACAACCGTGATCTGCCTGGCCTCCACCTGGCGCGACGCCCGCGGGACCCCGAGTTCCTCGCGGACCGTCCTGAACGGTGACGGGTTGGCGATGTTGCGTCGTGGCCGAAGCGTCCGGAGTCGCTGGCGTCGGCGCCGTCCTCAGGAGTCGTCCCACACGGCGCCCGCAACTACCTCGGGCGTGCAGCGGTGGGCGTGTCGGGTGACCGCGCTAGCGCGACCAGAGGCATCACGCCTTCGCGCGACCAGCGGGATGACCGTGGAGTTGTCGGGGGCGTGAGCGGACCGAGCGCCTCGCTCCGCGGCCTGTAGGGATGTGTCGTCTGCGAGACGCTCACTGGTCGAACTCGTGGGACTCGAGGACCGGTTCGCGCCAACTCCAGGCCAGGGCAGCGGCGGGCAGCATGGTGGCGGTGAGGGAGGTGGCGACGACCAACACCGGCCAGCCCGAGGTCTTGAGGAGCTGCACGCCTGCTTCCTGCGCCAGGAGGTTGTCGAGGACCGCCAGGACTGCCAGGACACCCAGCAACGACAGGGTGAGGCGGAAGCCGCGTCGGTAGGCGTGGTCGCGGTCGCTGATCTCGCGTTCGTCGAGCAGGTTCTCCTGTGCATCGCCCAGCATCCGCGTCGCGCGGCGCAGCACGGTCAAGGCGTAGCTGACCGGGGCGGTGGCACATGCGACCAGCCCCAGGTCGAAGTCCCCGACGGTAGCGGCCAGGACACCGGAGGCGAAGGTGGCCGCGGGGAGCAGGGCGAGGGCGCGGCGGGCGGTGCGGGTGGCCAGCCACGCCGGCAGCGGCTGCTGGCGTTGTTCCTGGAGTCGGGCGTGGGTAGCGGCGCGTCGGTGCGCACGGTATTCGGTCCCGATGGGGTTCATGTGCTGGCTCCTGCCTGGGCGGGCACTGCCGTCGGTGCCTCAGCGGGCGCCGTGGGGGATGTGGGGGCGGTGTAGAGC
>NZ_JAAALN010000399.1 GCF_009906795.1 Kineococcus siccus | reverse complement strand
GAGGTGTCCTGGGACACGGGCGGGCCCTTCTCGTCGGCGGCAGGGTGTTCGGGGGCGGCTCAGGCGGTCTTGAGCTCCGGGTTCTCCGCGTAGACCTCCGCCAGGAGGCTCAGGTCGAACAGCTCCTCGGCGGTGATCGTCACGCCCACCACCTCGAGGGCGCTGATGTTGTCGGCGATCAGCTCGTCCGTCATCGTGAAGAGGCCGTTGGCCTCGGTGTCCGCCGAGACGATGAGGGTGTTCTGGGCCTCCGCCTCCTTGGTCTGCTCCTCGACGTCGAGGTCCTGGTCCTTGCCGTAGCGGGCGTCGGTGGCGGCGAGGACCGCCGACGCGCGGGGGTCGGCGATCGCGTCCTTCCAGCCCTTGATCTCCGCGACCAGGAAGGCCTTGAGCATGTCGCGCTGCTCGTCGATCGTGGACTGCAGCACCGTGAACGTCTCCGCGACGAAGGGCAGGCCGTTGTCGGCGAAGCTCAGGACCACCGGGGTCGCGCCCGGGCCGGCGAGCAGGATCGGCTCGTTGGTCAGGTACGCCATGAACGCGTCGACGTCGCCGCTGGCCACGACCGAGGGGTCGTACTGGACGGGCACGATGGTGAACGTGGACTTGTCGATGTCGTTGGCGGTGCAGAAGCCGTCGAAGATGACCTCGTTGCCGCCGGTCTGCACCCCGATGCGCTTGCCCGCGAGGTCGGCGGCGCTGGCGACCGGGACCTTCTCCTGCAGGGAGACCAGGCAGAACGGGTTCTTCTGGAAGGTCGTGCCGATGATCTTCAGCTCCGCGCCCTCGTTGACGATCGCGGGCGCGGTCAGCGTCGGCGAGGACAGGCCGACCTGCGCCTTGCCCGACACGACGAGGGCCTCGGCCGACGTGCCCGCGGCCCCGCCCGCCAGGAGGTTGACCTTCGAGAAGCCGGCCTCGGTGTAGTAGCCCTTGGAGTCCGCCATGTACTCCCCCGCGAACTCGATGTTCTTGATCCAGGACAGCTGCACGGAGATCTCGCCGAAGCCGCTGCCCGAGGAGCCCTCCGCCCCGGTCGAGGAGCTCGCGTCGTCCCCACCGCAGGCGGCCAGTGACCCGAGCCCGGCCAGGCCGAGGGCGCCGGCCCCGGCGGTGCGCAGGAAGGTGCGGCGGTCGTGACGGTTCATCGGCTGCTCCGGGGGGACGGGCTCCGCCCGGCGGGGGCCGGCGCCCTCGGCCTGGC
>NZ_JAAALN010000398.1 GCF_009906795.1 Kineococcus siccus | reverse complement strand
GGTGGGGAGGGGGCGTCCACCCCCCGATGCTGCTGCGCCGCGGCCCCCGTGGCAACGACCGCTCGCCGGGCGCCGCCGCCGCGGGCAGGATGAGGCCCGACCCGACCCGGCCACAGACGAGGACCCCACCCGATGGAGTACCGCACCCTGGGCGGCGGCGGCGCCGCCGTCTCCCACCTGGCTCTCGGCACGATGACCTTCGGCGGCGAGACCGACCGCGAGGGCGCCTTCACCCAGCTCGACACCTTCCTCGAGGCCGGGGGCACCCTGGTCGACACCGCCGACGTGTACACGGGCGGGACCTCGGAGGAGATCATCGGCGCCTGGCTCGCCGACCGTCCCGCGGACGTGACCGAGCGCGTGGTGCTCGCGACCAAGGGCCGCTTCCCGACCAGCGGTGAGCCGAACGGCGTCGGCCTGAGCCGCCGGCACCTCACGCGCGCGCTCGACGCGTCGCTGGCCCGCCTCGGCGTGGACGCCGTCGACCTCTACCAGGTGCACGCGTGGGACCCCTGGACGCCGGTCGAGGAGACGCTCTCGGCCCTGGACTCCTTCGTCCGGGCGGGCAAGGTGCACTACGTCGGGCTGTCGAACTTCACGGGCTGGCAGCTGCAGAAGACGGTGGACGCCGCCGACGCCCTCGGGCTGGCCCGCCCCGTGACCCTGCAGCCGCAGTACAACCTGCTCGTCCGCGAGATCGAGTGGGAGATCGTGCCCGCCGCGGAGGAGAACGGGCTGGGCCTGCTGCCGTGGTCGCCGCTGGGCGGGGGGTGGCTGTCCGGGAAGTACCAGCGCGACACCGTGCCGACGGGGAGCACGCGCCTCGGGGAGGACCCGGAGCGCGGCGTGGAGCGCTACGCGGGCCGCAACGCCCAGCAGCGCACGTGGGACGTCATCGACGCGCTGCAGCGCATCGCCGAGGCGCGCGGCCGCTCGATGGCGCAGGTCGCGCTCGCGTGGCTCGCGGCGCAGCCCGTGGTGTCCTCCATCGTGCTGGGCGCGCGCACCACCGAGCAGCTGCGCGACAACCTGGGTTCCGCGGACCTCGAGCTCGACGGCGAGGAGCTCGTGGCCCTCGACGAGGCCAGCGACCCGGACCCGGCCGACTACCCCTACGGCGGTCCCGGCGAGAACCAGCGCAGCCGCAAGCTCACCGGCGGTCGCTGACGTCGACCCGGCGGGGCGCGGGGCCGGGGCGGGGCTCACGAGCAGGGCGGCGCTCACGAGCAGGGTGGCGCT
>NZ_JAAALN010000397.1 GCF_009906795.1 Kineococcus siccus | reverse complement strand
GGTGGGAGGAGCTGCGCGCGCCCCCGCGCGCAGCTCCTCCCACCCCTCCCCCGGCCGGCAGACCGCGTCGAGCGCGTTGCCGGTGTTGTCGAGGAGCTTGCCGCGCTTGACGGCCATCACGTCCGGGTGGGTGGTGGCCGCGAACGAGGAGTCGGCCAGGTCCGCGGCGACGGCCCGCGTCAGGTCGTCGACGCCCGCGGGGTAGCGGCCGAGGACGAGGGCCCCCGAGACGGGCGTGCCCTCGGAGACCACGACGCCGGGTTCGAGGTGGCTGGCCGGGAGGTAGAGGCAGGCCCCGACGACGCGGCGGAACCAGCGCTGAGCCAGCCGCTCGCCCTCGACGCCGTTCTGGGCGCAGACGACGGGCAGCACCTCGCCGGCGGTGGCGTCGCCGACGGCGGCCCCGGCCCACTCCGCGAGGACGACGGCGGCGTCCTGCACCTTCACGGCCAGCACGAGGACGTCGTCGGGCGTCAGGGTCAGCTCCTGCGGGGAGGTCGCCACGGGCGCCGAGACCTCGACGGGACCCGTCGGGGTCAGCAGCCGCAGGCCGTGCTCGCGCAGCCGGTCGGCGTGCGCGCCGCGGGCGACGAGCACCACCTCGTGCCCGTGCTGGGCGAGCCGGCCGCCGATCGTCCCGCCGACGGCACCCGATCCGATGACCACGTAGCGCACCGTGGCAGTCAAGCACCGGCCCGCGACGGCCTCCGCGGCGGTGCCGCTCACGGGTAGAAGCCGGTCGGCCCCTCGCCGGGCGGGGCGGCGTCCTCGGGTTCGGTGCCCGCGGGACGGCCCCGCAGGAGGAGGTCGCGGCCCGCGGGACGCAGCCAGAGGAAGCCCGTGCTGGGGCAGCAGGCGAGCGCGGCTCCGGGGCCGAGGGCGGCGAGGGGCGCCACGACGGCGGCGCCGGTCGCGGGCACGAGGTGCCCCGCGAGGGCCCGGAGGGCCGGGTCACCGGCGAGGACGGGCGTCTCGAAGCAGCGGCAGCCCGCTGCGGCGCGGACCGCGTGCGCGGCGACGGCCTCCCGCCGGCCGGCCCGGGCGTGCCGGACGCGCAGGGCCGCGTGCGCGCACAGGGCCAGGACCGCGAGGAGCAGGGCCCAGGGAGCGCCGACGGCGACGGCCGGCAGCAGCACCGCGGCGCCCACCGCGACGTCGGAGGTCCGCAGCTCCCGCGCCACGACGACGGCCGTGCCGTCGACCACGTCGTGGGTGCGGGTCGCCAGGACGCGCCGGGCCCGGCGGGTGGCGGGGTCCAGGCCGCGGCGGCCG
>NZ_JAAALN010000396.1 GCF_009906795.1 Kineococcus siccus | reverse complement strand
GCTGGGGGACCGCGTGGTGGGCATCTGCGACACGCCCTCCGGCCTGGGCCGCCGCGGACGGCACCGCGGGATGAACGATCACGCAGCCACCGTATGACTGTTCAGTCAGGCGTGGCTAGGGGGGTGCCCCTCCGAGGCGCGGCGGCGCGCGGACTGTCATGTAGCAGGACATCGGTGACAGTTCTGCATCAGGACATCGGTGACGCTTCCAGCCGTCTTGGTGGTGACACTTCCCGACCCTCCGGCCCCGCCCTGCTGCACTCCGCCGGCCACCGCGGAGCGCGGACCTGCCCCTGCGCCAGGCGACCCGCACGCGGTGCGCGCGGCCGACGGGCGGACGCGACCAGGCGAGCAGCACCACTGGAGCCGTCGGCGGCTCACCCGGGCCGCCTCGACTTCACGGTCACGGACGTCACGGTCATGTCGATGTCGTGACGTTCAGTGCGAGGCCACCGGCAGCGAAGTCGCTCGTCTGACTACCCCCCGTCGCCGTCGTCGCTGCGGCAGGGTGGTCAACGGGTTGCACCGCCGAGCCACCGGGAGCCGTTCGTGATCTTGAACGCCAAGTCGACCTACATGTGGGCGCCGCCTCTACCGCTGCCCTTCCGCGTGCTCGGGTTGGACGACACCTTCACAGGTCGCCGCGGGGTGGCGATGTGGAACCCACCAGACGAGCCCGTGCACACGATCACGCTCCTGCACGGAGGACCTGGCGGCGGGCGTCCAGGGGTGCGCACCATCTGCCGACCTGCCGACCACCCCAAGGTCTGGCAGGGCGCGACGCAAGACGCGATCACAGAGGCTCTGCTCATCCTGCCCAGCACCGAGGTGAACCATCGGGAGGAGGTGGCCTCCAGCTGGGGGCCGGGACCGCTGTGGAAACCCGTCGGCGTCACCATCGACGGGCAGGTGGTGTCAGCGCATCGCTACCGCCACGACGACGGCAAGTGGTGGATCGTCGGTGCCGATCTGGGCGACATCGGTGTCTGCGTGGTGGGGCACGGATGGCAGGTGGAGGACCACGGGCTCGTCACCCTCGCCCCCGACCTCCCCGGCTACACCGCGAAGCCGCCGCACCCGCGTGTCGCAGACGCCTGAGCGAGGCCCAGGCCCCGCGCGGTCATCCCACGCACAGCGCGACGTCACGGTCATACCGCGTCCAGTGCGCCGAACCCGCCAGTAGCACAAGTGCTATCCTGTCGCCATGATGACCGTCGGGCTTCGTGAACTCCGCCAACAAGCCTCCGACCTCGTCCGTCGCGTCGAGGCCGGGGAAGAAGTCACCATCACG
>NZ_JAAALN010000395.1 GCF_009906795.1 Kineococcus siccus | reverse complement strand
CCGTGAAAGCGACCGCTACGACACGTCCCGGCTGGTCGCGGCCGCTTTCACGGCGTCCGGGGACGCCACCCCCGTGACGGTCGTCGGCCTCGCCACGGGGCAGAACTGGCCCGACGCGCTGGTGGGAGCGGCCGCGGTGGGCAACCTGGGCGGCCCGCTGGTCCTCACGACTCCCGACGTGCTGCGCCCCACGGCGGCCACCGCCGTCACGGGCCTGGCCGGCGCCGGTGCGCTGCGCAGCGGGCTCGTCTTCGGCGGCCGGGACACCCTGAGCGACACGACCGTCGCGGCCTTCGCCGCGCTCGTGCCGGCTCGCTGAGCCGGCGGCGGACCCGAACGGCGGACCCGGTCGGCGGGCCGACCCGGGCGCGCCCGGGTCAGTCGCGGCGCTGGAGCGGGAACGGGGAGCCGCGCCCCCGGCGCCGCAGCGCCACCGGACGGTCGTCGTCGCGCGCCTCGCGCAGCCGGCGCAGCGTCCGCGCGCTCTCGGCGTCCTGGGCGCGCTGGACCGCCGACTCGTCGACGCGGGAGGCCCAGGTCTTCTGCGCCTGGTCGTTGCGGCCGCGCTCCACCGCGACGGGGAGGAAGTTGCGCGCCGCGAGGGCGTACAGGGCGGTGACCTTCTCGCCGTGGCGCTGCGCGTACTCGTCCACGAACGAGGGCGTCAGCTCGCCCTTGAGCGCGGCCACCTCCAGGTCCCTGATCACCAGGTGCACCGGCTTCACCGCTCGCTCCTCACCCGTCGTCGGTCGCGTCGGCCGCGTCCGGGCCGCGGAGGTCCATCGACGTCCCCGGCGCGCGGCCTGAGCCCCCGGCAGGTCACAGCTCGGCACCGGCTCCCGGGCCCGGGCCGCCGGCGCCGGGTGGCCCGCCCGCGCCGGGCGGGTCGCCGGCGCACGGCAGGATGACGACCGTGCCCCCGCCTCCCGCCACCGAGCTCCGCGCCGCGCTGCTGGCCGCCGTCGAGCGCGCCCGCGCCGGCGACGGCACGGGCGTCACCGAGCACGTCGAGCGCCTCGGCCGGCTGGACCCCGACCAGGTCCGCCTGGTCACGGGGGCGCTGCTGCGCTCGCTGCTGGAGCAGCGCCACCCCGACGGCCTGGACGCCGACGACCTGCGCGACGCCGTGGCCCGCGCGGCCCGCGGCGCCGCCCCGTGGTGCGACGACCTCGACCCGCAGGTGCTCGTCGGCGTGCTGACGGCCGCGCTGGGCGTGCACGACGCCTCCGAGGGCCTGCCGGCCGCGCCCCCCGGGACGGTCGTGCGGCACGCCGTGGCGCTGCTCGTCGTGCTCGGCGGGGGGCCGGGCGGCGGGT
>NZ_JAAALN010000394.1 GCF_009906795.1 Kineococcus siccus | reverse complement strand
TCGACGCCCAGCAGGTAGGCCAGCGGGTGCTGGTGGATGTCGCCCGGTGCCTCCCGGCCGGGGTGGGGGGCGTCCGCGCTCGTCACCCCCGCATGCTCGTCGCCGCGGCCGGCGAGCGCACCCGGTTTCAGGCCGGCGACCCGGGCGCCCTCGCGGACCCGTCGCGCAGCGCGCGCAGGACGACCTCGTGCAACCTCGGGTCGCTCAGCACGCGGAAGTGCCCCACGGTGTCGAGGCGCACGTTCGTGGCCCCGGGGAGCTCGTCGTTGCCGGGGACGACCGGGTCGACCGCGCTGAACACCGAGGTGATCGCGGCGTCGACGTGCGTGGCCACCGCGAGGTCGCGCAGGAGCGGGGAACCGGGCACGAACACCCGCAGGGCCGGCAGCGGGAGCCAGCGCGCCCGCACCGACCCGGCGAACGGCGTGTTGACGGTGACGAGCTGCCGGAACCGCCCGTCGGCGTTGTGCCGCACCAGGACCTGCTTGCCGATCAGGCCGCCCTTGCTGTGCCCGACCAGGGCCACCCCGCTCGCGGGGCCGACGCCGGCCTCGTCGACCGAGCGGCGCACGCGCTCGGCCGCCTCGGCGATGTCGCCCCCGTTGAACCCCAGGTCGTCGACCACGTGGACCGGGTGGCCGGCCGCGTGCAGGGCCTCGGTCAGCGGTTGCAGGAACCGCCAGGACTCGTAGACGCCGGGGACCAGGACGACCGGCACGAACCCCGGCCGCCCCGTCGCGAACTCTTCCCCGAGCACCGTGCGCCGCAGGCTGCGCGCTTCCCAGCGCAGGCCGTCGAGGAGGTCGAGCACGACCCAGCGCAGGACGTCGGCGCGGCGCATCAGCCGAGCCGTCGAGCGCCGGTCGCCGCGGCAGCGGCTGGTTCGGCCACGAGGTCCTCCGTCCGGCGCCGGCGGCGCCCCGGCGGTGCCGTACCCCGACCGGACGGGGCCCACACGCACCCGGCCCCGCGACCCACTACGACGGCGTCGGCCCCCCGGTGGGCTGCGCCTCCTCCGTGCCCTTCGGCTTCGCCTTCTCGGTCGGCTCGGGCTTCTGGCTCGGCCTGGGCTCGTCCGTCGGCTTCGGCTTCTCCGTGGGCTTCGGCTCGGCGGTGGGCTTCGGCTCGGCGGTGGGCTTCGGCTTCTCCGTCGGCTTCGGCTCGGCGGTGGGCTTCGGCTTATCCGGGAGCTTCGGCTCGGCGGTGGGCTTCGGCGTGTCCGTAGGCTTGGGCTTCTCGGTGGGCTGGGGTTCCTCGGTGGGCTTCGGCTCCTCCGCGGGCACGGGTTCCCCGGTGGGCCTCGGCGCCTCGGTGCGCCCGGGC
>NZ_JAAALN010000393.1 GCF_009906795.1 Kineococcus siccus | reverse complement strand
GTACAGGACGGCGCCCGTGACCGCGTCGACGACGGAAGCCGAGACGCCGGGGCCGAGGGCCGGGTCGGCGAGCAGGGGGCTCGCGGTGGGCGGTGGCGTCGTCGTCAGCGGGCCCGGGACCGCGTCGGTGACGTCGAGGGCGCCGTAGCCCGCGAGGAGCAGGACGCACACGGCCGAACCGGTGATCGCGGCGACGGCTCGGCGCACGCGGGGGCTCCCTCGGGGACGGGCGTGCACCCGGCCTGCCCGGGCTGCGCGACACTAGCGCGCACGCCCGGCCGGCGACGCGCCGACCGGGCGGCCCCGACACGGGGCAGGCCCGGACACGGGCGGCAGACACGGGGCCGCGACAGGCCCGCGAGAGGAGCAGCGTGACCACGCCCATCGAGTTCGACGCGACCATCGAGATCCCCAAGGGTCAGCGCAACAAGTACGAGGTCGACCACGCCAGCGGGCGGATCCGGCTCGACCGGATGCTGTTCACCTCCACGCGCTACCCGCACGACTACGGGTTCATCGAGGGCACGCTGGGCGAGGACGGCGACCCGCTGGACGTCCTCGTGATCCTCGAGGAGCCGACGTTCCCCGGCTGCCTGATCTCCTGCCGCCCCATCGGCATGTTCCACATGCGCGACGAGGCCGGCGGCGACGACAAGATCCTCGCCGTGCCGTCGGGCGACCCGCGCTGGACGAAGATCCAGGACCTCGACGACGTCAGCGAGTTCGACCGCCTGGAGATCCAGCACTTCTTCGAGACCTACAAGGACCTCGAGCCGGGCAAGTCCGTCGAGGGCGCCAACTGGGCGGGCCGCGAAGCGGCCGAGGCGGAGATCGCGGCCTCCTACGAGCGCGCCAAGGGCACGTCCTACGAGGCCGGCGCGGGCCACTGAGCTCCGGCTGAGGGGTGCCGTGCCGGGGTGGCGTCAGCGCGGACGCGTCCCGAGCGGCAGCAGCCCCGCCCGGTAGATCGAGGCCCTGCGCACGACCGCGCCCGTGTGCGGGGCCTCGACCATCCGGCCGTCGCCGAGCGCCATCCCGACGTGGTGGACGGTCGCCGGGTCGGCCGGGTCGGTGGCGTAGAAGACCAGGTCGCCGGCCTGCAGGTCGGCCAGCGCCACCTTCGCCTGGCCCGCGTACTGCAGCCGCGAGGAGTGCGGCAGCGCGACCCCCGCGGCCGCCCAGGCGCGCAGCGTCAGCCCCGAGCAGTCGAAGGAGTCCGGGCCGTCGGCGGCCCACAGGTAGGGCTTGCCCAGCTGGCCGAGCGCCCAGGCGACGGCCGCGCCGGCCCCCGCGCTCGGTCCCTCGGCCCGCGGGGCGGGCGGTGGCGGCGTCGGGCTGCGGGCCCCCGCGGGGCGCGCGCGGGCCGTCGC
>NZ_JAAALN010000392.1 GCF_009906795.1 Kineococcus siccus | reverse complement strand
CGGTCAACGTCCGGGCGGTGGTGATGCGCTGGTGCGCGGTGGCGTCGGCGATCCGCAGGGCCGCGCACAGCTCGGAGGCGAGGACCTGCTCCCCGGTGAGCTGCACCGGGTCGGTGTCGTCGGCGGCCGCGAGGCCGGGGTGTTCCGCGACGCGGCGCCGCCGCAGTTCCTCGACGGCCCGAAGCCCCAGCGCGTCCAGCCGGCAGCGCTCCCGGTCCAGGGTGACCACCAGGTCGAGCAGCGCCTCGTCCCCGGCACCGGTGAGGGTGTCGGGAGCGGGCAGCGCGACCGGTTCGTACACGCGTTCGATCCTACCGAAAGGTCTGCGCTGCAACCAGAGTCACTTCCGTCACCTGCCCTGACGGTGCGCACCGGACCCGTCGACCGGGCAGGGACGACCTGCCTGATCACCGCGGGGTCAGGCGCGGATGACGTGCTCGCGACGGTCCCAGTGCCACTCGACGTCGCCGAGCTGGGCACGGGCGACGCAGTCCCCGTCGTGGCCGGCGGGCCGGCGGCACTCGACGCGGAAGCCGTCGACTCCGTCCTTGGCCTCCCCGGCCAGCCACGCCTGCTGCGAGCGCTGCACCCCGGAGCCCTCCACCGCGTCCGCCTGCACGCCGGAGGTGGGCAGCGCGTCGAACGCCCGCAGCGTGCGCAGGGCCGCGACGACCTCGGCGACCGGCCCGCCCGGCACCTCGGGCACCCACCGGCTGGACCCGCACACGGCCCCGGTGGCGGACCCGTCGAACACCACGGGGTGCCCGTCGGGCGCCTGGTGGGTGGCCGTCACCGTGGTGCCCGCGGCCCACCCGCCGCGGGCGGACCGCACCAGGTCCTCGAAGGAGGCGCTCATGTCCAGGACCTCGCCGCGGCGCAGCTTGAGGTAGAAGCGCGGGTAGCCCGCGAACCCGTCGACGTGCGCCGTGGGCGGTTCGGGAGCCCCGGCCGCCGCGATCCGCCGCTGCTGCCGGGTCTCGCGGTCCTGGACCGGGTCCCACCTGCGCACCGGTCCAGCATCGCACCCCAGCGACACCTCACCCCGGCGACACCGCACCCCAGCGACACCGCACCCCAGCGACACCGCACCCCGCCCGCTGTCGCCCGCCCGCGGCCAGTGCCAGGCTCGGGACCGTGAACCGCCCGGCCGCCCACCCCGCGCGGTGGCTCCCGGCCGCCGCGTACGCCGCCCTCGCCCTCGTCTCGCTCGTGCGCCCCGCCCTCGTCCCCGGCGTGTTCGGGGGGGCGGCCCCCACGGCCGCGGCCCGCTCGGAGATCCGCGCCGTGTACGCGGGGACCTCCGTCGGGCTCGCCGCCTCGCTCGTCGCGGCGCTGCGCACGCTGCGGGCGTTCGACGCGCTGCCCACCTCCGGCGTGCA
>NZ_JAAALN010000391.1 GCF_009906795.1 Kineococcus siccus | reverse complement strand
CCGCCACGTCCCCCGCCTTCGCCGCCCCGTCGCCGGCCCTGTCGCCCGCCCCGGCGCAGCCGACGACGTGCCAGGAGCTCGCCGCCGCGCGCTTCGTCGTCGCGGACGCCGCGCGCGCCGACGGGCCGGGCGTCCGGGTCAGCGGGCGCTCCGCCACGGCCTCGTGCGCAGGCCCGGCCGGGGTGGCCTTCGACGTCTCCCGCGACGTCGTCACCGTCCGGCTCGTGGCCGGCGCGACCGTGGTCGTGCTTGCGCCCGACGACGCCGGGCCCGCCGTCCGCAGCCTCCCGCCCGCGGCGCTGCCGGCCTGGCTGTCGAGCGGCGGGACGGCGCGCACCTTCCAGGTCACCGGCCCCGCGAGCGCCGCCACCGCCCTGACGGAGCAGCGCCGCCCGTGAGGTGGGAGGGGCCCACCCGGCCGGGTGGTTCGTCGCCCTGCGGGACCGTCCCGTCGCACTGAGGGACCGGGTGGTGCGTCCTGGACTAGCGTGTCGGCGTGCCACCGGTGGACGCGCGCAGGCGGACGGCGGCGCGCCCGCGCCGCCCGAGCGGCCCCGCGCCCCACGTCGCGGACCGCGCGGAGCTCACCGTCGACGCCCTCACGCCCGTGCTGCTCGCGGTCGCGGTGCTGTTCGCCGCGCTCAGCGTGCTGCACCTGCTGCTGCGGCCCCCGGAGACGGGACGGCCGCTGGCCGCCGTCGCGGCCTCGCTCGCCCTCGCCTACGGCCTCGCGCGGGCGGCCTGCTCGGTACCGCGCCTGCGGGGGTGGGTGCACGCGCACGGCGACACCGTCGCGCTCGGGGTCGCGCTCGTGGGGTCGCTGCACGGCTTCGCCGTGCTGCTCGTGGTCGGGGAACCGGCCGGGGTGGGGCCGGTCGTCCTGTTCGCCGTGGTGGTGGGGGCGCTGGCCACCGACCGCCGCTACGCCGTCCTGGTGGTGGCCGTCGCGGTGGGGCAGTGGCTCTGGGTCGCGGCCGGGCACGGCTTCAGCCGTCCCTGGCTGCTGGCCACGGTCATGGTCGCGTGCTCGGTCGTGCTGGCGCAGGTGCTCTGGGCGGCGCGCGCCCGCACCGCGGACACGCTCGCGGCGGCCCGGGCCGCCGTGCTCGAGGCGACGCTGAGCGACGAGGTGACGGGGCTGCGCAACCGCCGGGGCCTGCTCGTCCTGGGCCGTGCCGTGCTGACGCCCGGGCGCGGCGACGAGCGTCCGGCCCTGCTGCTCTTCGCCGACGTGGACGGGCTGAAGCGCGTCAACGACCGGTGGGGCCACGCCGCGGGCGACGCCCTCCTGCGCTCCGCCGCGGACGTCATGCGCGCCGTCGCCGGGCCCCGGGACGTGGTGGCCCGCCTCGGCGGCGACGAGTTCGCGCTGCTGCTGGACGGCGCGGCCCCCGGCCAGGGCGAGGTGCTGCGGCAGCGGCTCGAGCGCCAGCTGGCCGCGCGGGGGGTGCCGGCGAGCGTCGGGTGGGCGCCCGCCC
>NZ_JAAALN010000390.1 GCF_009906795.1 Kineococcus siccus | reverse complement strand
GATCCGCTTGATCGCGCCTGCCCGCCCGGTCGGGTCCCGGCGGGCATCGACGGCCATCCTGATCGCCCGCTCACGCAGCTCGTCGGGATACTTCCTCGGTGCAGCCATGGAGACCATCATCCTCTCGAAGGCGTGGGTTGGTGGTCCCCATCAAACCCGGGCCTTGACACCGACCGCGCCAGGTGCTCTCCGAGCGATCTAGGCTTCTCGTACCGGTGAGCTCGTGAGAACGTTCCCGCCGTGGACCTCCCCACCGGTGCGACCGATGACGAGCCCACCCGCGCCTTGACCGGCACACCGGCCACGCTGTCCGACACCGAGAGGGCCGTCCTGGGCGACCTCTCGACGGCACTGGTCCTCTCCCTGTTCGACGGCTTCACCCGCGACCACCTCGCTCGATCCATCGACCACGTGACGTTCCGGGCCGGTCGCATCAAGGTCGTTTGGGGCGTCCGGCTCACCGACGGCCGGGACGTGGTGATCAAGGCGCACCGTCGCCCGGTCGACGTGCCTGCCGTCGTCGCAGCGACGAGAGCGATGGACCTGCTGGTCGCGGCCTGGTTCCCCTGCCCTCAGCAGCTGGCCGGGCCGTCGAGGTGGCCGGGCACGTCCTGGTGGCCGAGACGCGGCTGAGCACCGGCCAGGCGACGGACGGGCGTGACCCGGTGGTGCGCCGACTGCTGGCCCGCGGACTCGCCCGGCACGTCGACCTCCTGCGCCAGACGATCTCCGAGGACCCCGACAGCGCCTTGGTCGAAGGGGCCGGCCCCGGACCGTCGTGGTGCCGCTACCAGCACGGTCCCTGGCCGGTCCCGCACGATCCGATCGTGGACTTCACCGCCTGCCCGCCGGGCTACGAGTGGCTGGACGACTTCGCGCGGCGGGCGAGTGAGCAGGTCCTGGCCCACCGCAGTCACGACGTCGTGGTCGGGCATGCCGACTGGTAGGCCGGCAACGTGGCCGTCGCCGACGGGCAGCTGGTGGGCACCTTCGACTGGGAGCTCGTCGCGGACGCCGAGGCCGTCGTGGCGGCCTTCAGCGCCGCCGGGTTCGCCTCCAGCTCCAGCGGCGGTGGCGGCTTGTCCACCCCGGAGGAGACGGCGGTGTTCCTGCAGCACTACGAACAAGCTCGCGGCGTCCCCTTCGACGAGGCGGAGCGCAGGGCCGCAGGTGCGGCGGCGGGGTGGATCGTGGCGTTCAACGCCCGGTGGGAGACCGCCATGCGCCCCGGCCTCGAGGACGGGGCCACCACGGCCCTGCTGCGGGCCCGTGGGGAGGACTACCTGTCCCTGACCTGGTGAGGACGCGCGGTCGTGCCGCCGGTCGCGCGACCGCTGCTGCCGCTGACGCCCGGTCATGCCGAGAAGCGAGCGGTCAGCGACGCGGGTGCAACGCCCGCGCGGCTCGACCAGCCACCACCGCAGCCTGCAACAGCACCCCCACCACGGCGACGTAGCTGACCCCGAAAGCCGTCACGG
>NZ_JAAALN010000038.1 GCF_009906795.1 Kineococcus siccus | reverse complement strand
GCGGGGGTCTGGTCCCGGTCGCCCAGCACCTGGCGGCCTGCCTGGAGCTGGTGCGCCCGCTGTCCCCGCTGGACGTGGCGCTGCGCGACGCGCTCGGCTGCGTGCTGGCCGAGGACGTCGTCTCGCCGCGCGCGCTGCCGGCCTTCGACAACTCCGGCATGGACGGCTACGCCGTGAAGCTGCGCGACGTGGAGGGGGCCGCCGAGGACGCTCCCGTCCGGCTGCCCGTCGTCGCGGACATCGCGGCGGGGGCCACCCACCCCGTGCGGCTGACCTCGGGCACGACGGCGCGGATCATGACCGGGGCCCCGCTGCCCACGGGCACCGAGGCGGTCGTGCCCGTCGAGTGGACCGACCGGGGCGTCTCCCAGGTCCTCGTCCGCAAGGTCCCGCAGCCCGGGCAGCACCTGCGGCGGGCGGGGGAGGACGTCGCCGCGGGCACGGTGGTCGTGGAGGCGGGCACGCGCCTGGAGCCCCGCCACATCGGCGTGCTGGCGGCGGTCGGCCGGGCGCGCGTGCGCGTGCGCCCGCGGCCCCGCGTCGTCGTCGTGTCCACGGGCACCGAGGTCGTCGAACCCGGCGCCGCCCTGGGTCACGGGCAGCTGCACGACGCCAACGGCTACCTGCTCACCGCGGCCGCCGAGGACGTCGGCGCCCTGGCCTACCGCGTGGGCGTCGTGGCCGACGACCCCGCCGAGCTCACGGCCGTGCTCGACGACCAGCTGGTGCGCGCCGACGTCGTCGTCACCTCCGGCGGGGTGAGCGAGGGCGCCTACGACACCGTCAAGGAGGTGCTGTCGGCCACCTCCGACGTCACCTTCACGCGGGTCGCGATGCAGCCGGGGATGCCCCAGGGCGCCGGGGTGCTGGGGGAGCAGCGCATCCCCGTCTTCACCCTGCCGGGCAACCCCGTCAGCGCGTTCGTCTCCTTCGAGGTCTTCGTCCGGCCCGCGCTGCGCCGGATGCTCGGGGCCGTCGGCCCGGACTCGCAGCGCCCGCGCGTGCGGTGCACGGCCGAGGAGGGCTGGTCGTCGCCGCCCGGCAAGGAGCAGTACGTGCGGGCGTCCTGGCGCCGCGACGCCGACGGGCGGCTGCTCGTGCGCCCGGTGTCGGGGCACGGCTCGCACCTCGTCACGGCGCTCGCGCACGCCACCTGCCTCGCGGTCGTCGGCGTCGGGGTGTCCCGCGTCGAGGTCGGCGACGACGTCGAGTGCCTGCTCCTGGGGCCGTTGCCGCAGGCGCTGGCGTGACCGGCCCGCAGCCGGGAGACCAGGACCCGGGAGACCAGGACCCGGGAGACCAGGACTCGGGAGGCGTTGCGCCGCAGCGCCTCACCCACCTGGACGCGGCGGGCCGCGCGCGGGTGGTGGACGTCTCCGCCAAGGCCGTGACGGTGCGCGAGGCGCGGGCCGAGGGGCGGGTCGACTGCTCCGCCGAGGTCGTCGCGCTGCTGGGCGCCGGGGGGCTGCCCAAGGGCGACGCGCTCGCGGTGGCCCGCATCGCGGGGCTGCAGGCGGCCAAACGCACCCCGGACCTCGTGCCGCTGGCGCATCCTGTGGCGGTGCACGCCGTGGAGGTCGACATCGTGGTGGACGAGCGCCCGGCCAGCCCGGGCGTCGTCGTCCGCGCCCTCGTGCGCACGGCCGACCGCACGGGCGTGGAGATGGAGGCGCTGACGTGCGTGAGCGTCGCCGCCCTCACCTTCGTGGACATGGTCAAGGCCGTCGACAAGCGGACCACCATCACGGGCATCCGGGTCACCGCGAAGAGCGGTGGGCGGTCGGGGGACTGGAGCGTCGATGACTGAGCCGAGCGGGCCGCACGTCGCCGGGCGCGCGGGCGCCCCCGAGCGCTCCGCGCTCGTCGTGACCGTCTCGAACCGCGCGTCCGCGGGCGTCTACGCCGACACCTCGGGCCCGGTCGTCGCCGACGGCCTGCGCGCCCTGGGCTTCGCGGTCGACGGCCCCCTCGTGGTCGCCGACGGCGACCCCGTCGAGGAGGCGCTGCGCGACGCGGTCGCGGCGGGCTACGACGTCGTGGTGACCAGCGGGGGCACGGGGCTGAGCCCGCTCGACCTCACGCCCGAGCGCACCCGCCGGGTCCTCGACTACGAGGTCCCGGGCATCCCGGAGGCGGTCCGCGCCGCCGGCACGGCGAAGGGCGTGCCGACGGCCGCCCTGTCCCGCGGGCTGGCCGGGGTGGCCGGGCGCACGGTCGTCGTGAACCTGCCCGGGTCGACCGGCGGCGCCCGCGACGGCGTCGCGGTGCTCGCCGGGTTCCTCACCCACGCGGTCGAGCAGGTGCGCGGCGCGGACCACCGGCCCGGCGGCGGACCGTCGTGATGCCCGAGTGGCCCGTGGAGCTGCGCCACGGCGCGGTCCTGCTGCGGCCGCTGCGGCGCCGCGACGCCGCCGCCTGGCGCGCGGTGCGGGCCGCGAACGCCACCTGGTTGCGCCCGTGGGAGGCGACGAGCCCCGACGCCTCCGGTCCGCCGCCCACGTTCGGGCAGATGGTCCGCAGCTTCACGCGCGAGGCGCGGGCCGGGCGGATGCTGCCGTTCGTCGTCGAGCTCGACGGCCGCCTGGTCGGGCAGATCACGGTCTCGGGCATCACGTGGGGTTCCCTGCGCTCGGCCCACGTCGGGTACTGGGTCGACCAGCGCGTGGCCGGCCGCGGCACCATCCCGCTCGCGCTCGCCCTGGTGGGCGACCACTGCTTCCGCGCGCTGCGGCTGCACCGCCTCGAGGTGAACATCCGTCCCGAGAACGCGGCGTCGCTGCGGGTGGCGGAGAAGCTCGGGCTGCGCGACGAGGGACTGCGCGAGAAGTTCCTGCACATCGACGGCGCGTGGCGCGACCACCGCACGTTCGCCATCACGACCGACGAGGTTCCCGAGGGCCTGCTCAGCCGCTACGAAGCGCTGCGCGCCAGGCGATGACGCCGCACCGAGCCGCCCGGCCGGGCGACCCGTCGGCGAGTTCCGCGCAAGCCCGCGCCGCAACACACCGGCGCGGTGGTCGGCGCCCACGCGGCTGAGCCCTACCGTTGCTGTCCGTGCACGCCAGCAGTTCCATCTTCCTCGTCATCATCGGCCTCTGGGCCGCCTTCCTGGTGCCCGGCGCCATCAAGCGCCGGCGGCGGACGGCCTCCGCGCGGATCGCCGACCGGGACTCCGCGGCGTTGCGCGTCGTCGTGCGGCGCGGCGGGGCCGCCCCGCTCCCGGCGGTCGCGGCGAGGGTGGCGGCGCCGGCGCTGGAACCCTCGAGCCGCCGGGTCCTCGGCGCGCCCGGGACCGCCCGCGCGCTGCCCACCGCCCGCGCGCTGCCCACCGCCCCGCTCGAGGCGTCGGGCGCCCAGCCGGTGGGACGAACCGTCCTGCCCGCCACCGGCGGCCGCACCGCCGTCGTGCGCCGCCGCCGCCGGCTCGTGCTGGCGCTGCTCGCGCTGTCCGCCGCCGCAGCGACGGCCGGCGCGCTCGGGCTGCTGCCGGGTGTCCTCGCCGCCGTGCCCGCGCTCGCGCTGGTCCTCGTCCTCGCGGCGCTGGCCCGCCACGGCGCGGCGCGCACCGCGCCGGTGGCGACCGTCGCGGCGCGCGTCGACGCGGCTCCCGCGCCGGTCGTGACGGCGCCGGCGCCCGCCGTCGCCGTCCCCGACGTCACGACGGTCCTGCCCGCGCAGCGCGAGCCCGCCCCGGCGGCCGTCGCGGCACCCCCCGCGCGGGACGGCTCCTGGGACCCCGTCGCGGTGCCGCTGCCCACCTACCTGCTCAAGCCCAGGGCGCCCGAGCGGCCGGCGCCGGCCCCGGCCCCGACCGTGCGGGCCGTCCCGGACGAGACGCCCACGGTCCTCATCGACCTGCGCGAGGGCGTCCGGGCCGTCAACGAGTGAGCCGGTGGTGCAGGACCGGCCGGTGGTGCGGTGCGGCCCGCACCACCTGCTAACCTCGGACACGCCTTCAGGGGCCTCGCTCGAGGACCTGCAGAGGGGCTGTGGCGCAGCTGGTAGCGCACCTCGTTCGCAACGAGGGGGTCAGGGGTTCGAATCCCCTCAGCTCCACCCGGGACCGAAGGGCCCCGCCGGGACACCGGCGGGGCCCTTCGTCGTTCTTGACGCTGTGCCGCGCCGCGGTGACGCTGCGGTGATCTCCTGTGCCGGCGGTGTGCGGGGCTTGCGGCGAACGGGTGACCCCCCGCTACCATGGGCGACGCAAGCTCACTCCTCCGTGCTGGTCGTTGATCCGAACGGGGAAGCGCGCCTCACACCGTCGTGGGTCCACCACCAGATCGTCCGACCCACCGGAGGAGACGCATGGCCGCAGAGGAAGTCCGGGTCCTGCCCGTCCAGCAGCGCCGGGTCATCGACGGGAGCCCGTCGACCGCGACCCGCGCCCACGACCCGTTCCTGCCCCTCTCGCGCCGCCGCACCGGCGGCCCGAGCGCGGGGCCGATCGTGGGCCTGGCGTCGCGGCCCGCCCCGCGGCGGCCCGCCTGGCAGCGCGAGTACGTGCGCACGATCGTCGTCACCGACGCGCTCGCCGCCCTGCTGGGCGCGCTGATCGGCTGGGCCGTCCGCTTCGGCGGCGCCGCCCCGCTGCGCGACACCTCGCTCAGCGGCCTCTCGGTGGCGTGGACCATGATCCTCCTGCCCCCGCTGTGGGTGAGCGTGATGGCGCTCTTCCGCGCCTACGAGCACCGCTTCCTGGGCGTCGGCTCCGAGGAGTTCCAGCGGGTGCTGCTGGCCGGGACGACGATCGTCGCGCTCGTCGGCACCGGTTCCTGGGCCTTCCAGCTCGACGTCGCGCGCGGCTTCGTCGTCGTGGCGCTGCCCGTCGCCGGGCTGCTGACCGTCGCGGCCCGCCTGGGCGCCCGCTGGTACCTGCACACCCGCCGCGCGGCGGGACGCTGCATGCAGGCCACCGTCGTCGCCGGGCACGCCCGGGCCGTGGCCGCGCTGGCCCGCCAGGTTCGCCGGCAGACCGACCACGGCCTGCGCGTCGACGCGGCCTGCACGCCCGACGGGCGCACCTCGCCCGAGCTGGAGGCGCTGGGCATCCCGGTCCTCGGCACGCTCGAGGAGATCGCCGACGTCGTGCGGCGCACCGACGCCGACGTGGTCGCCACCCTCACCTGCCCCGAGCTGGACGGCCCGGTGCTGCGCCGCCTCGGCTGGGAGCTCGAGGACACCCGCGCCGACCTCGTCGTCGCCCCCGCGCTCACCGACGTCGTCGGCCCCCGCGTCGTGATCCGGCCCGTGTCCGGGCTGCCCCTGCTGCACGTCGACCGCCCCGAGCTGCGGGGCCTGCGCCACGTCGGCAAGGCGACCCTCGACCGCGGCGCCGCGGCCCTCTCCCTCGCGCTGCTGAGCCCGCTGTTCCTGCTCATCGCCGTCCTCATCCGCTGCGACAGCAAGGGTCCGGCGTTCTTCCGGCAGCGCCGCACGGGCCGCGACGGCGTCGAGTTCACGATGTACAAGTTCCGCTCGATGGTCACCGACGCGGAGCGCCTGCTCATCGACCTGCGCGAGGACGACGACGGCAACGGGCTGCTCTTCAAGATGAAGCGCGACCCCCGGGTGACGCGCGTCGGGGCGGCGCTGCGCCGCTACTCCCTCGACGAGCTGCCCCAGCTGATCAACGTCCTGAAGGGCGACATGTCGCTCGTCGGGCCGCGTCCGCCGCTGCCCCGCGAGGTGGCGGAGTACGGCTCCGACCTGCGCCGCCGGCTGCTGGTCAAGCCGGGCCTGACGGGCCTGTGGCAGGTCAGCGGGCGCTCGGACCTCGACCTCGACGAGTCCACGCGGCTGGACCTGCAGTACGTCGAGAACTGGTCGCCGGCCTTCGACGCGGTCATCCTCGCGAAGACCGCCCGGGCGGTCCTCACGGGCCGCGGAGCGTACTGATCGCGAGCAGTCGTGACCGGGACCGCACGATCCGCGGCGGTCGAGGGTTGCGCCGTTCGGGCGGTGTCTGGCTACCATTCGCATCGAAGCGTGACCTGAAGTGACGGAACTGGGCCGAACAGCGGGCCCGTCGGACGGAGAGGTGGAGGGATGACCGCGCCGGACACGCACGTGCTCGACGCCTCCACCGACGAGGACGCGGTGGTCACCACCGCCGCCGCCGCTCCGGCCGCGACCCTCTCCGTGGTCGTCCCGGCTCACGACGAGGCGCGCACGCTCGGCGCCTCGCTGGCCGCGCTCGCGGCCGCGGCCGGCCGCGAGGTCCCCGACGTCGTCGTGGTCGCCAACGGCTGCACGGACGCGACCGCCGACGTGGCGCGCGCGGCCGGCGTGCGCGTCGTCGAGCTCGCCGAGCCGTCCAAGGCGGCCGCGCTGAGCGCCGGTGACGTGGCCGCGACGGCCTTCCCGCGCGTCTACCTCGACGCGGACATCCGCCTGACGCCCGGCACGCTCGAGGCGCTGGCCGCCACCCTGCGCCGCGACGGCGTGCTCGTGGCCTCGCCGCGCGTCGTGTTCGACACCTCGCGGTCCTCGTGGCCGGTCCGCGCCTTCTACGCGGCCTACCGCGAGCTCCCGTACGTGCGCGAGGGCCTCGTCGGCCTCGGCGTGTACGGGATGTCGGCGGCGGGCCGGGCGCGCTTCGGGGACTTCCCGCGCGTCACGAGCGACGACCTCTTCGTCCAGCGGATGTTCTCGCCGGACGAGCGCGCGGTGTCCGGCGGCGAGTTCGTCGTCGCCGCACCCCGCGACCTGCGCAACCTGCTCAAGGTGCGCACCAGGACCGCCCGCGGCAACGCGGAGCTGGGTGGGCGCGAGGTCGACGACCTCGTGCGCACCCCGAACGACACCGACGGCGCCGGGGGGCGCACGGACCCGAGCGGTCCAGGCGAGAGCACCGACGGGGGAGGACGCCGCTTCGGGCGGACCACCTCGAGCACGACCACCGCACTCCTGCGGCTCGCGATGGTGCGACCCCGCCTGATCCCGTCGTTCGTCGTCTACACCGCCGTCACCACCGCGTCCAGGGTCTCCGCGCGCCGCAGGCAGTCCACTGCCTGGCAGCGGGACACCTCGACGCGGTGAGCGACCGGTCGACCTCAGGAGATCTCATGGCTCTCGACTCCCCGGCGCGGCGTTCCCTGGCCTCGCTACCGACCGTCACCAGGCGATCGCCAGGTGCGACGGACATCACCGACCGCCTCGACGTCGACCGCAGCCCGCACGCCCAGGTGACGATCGACGACGTGGCCTTCGACGCGCTGCGCGAGCACGAGGTCGTCGCGCACGTCTTCGAGGCGCTCGCCCGCGGCGAGGGGGGCAACCTCATCACGCCGAACGTCGACATCCTCCGCCAGCTGCGGAGGCCGCAGCTGCGCGAGCTCGCGGAGCAGGCCGAGCTGGTCGTGCCCGACGGCATGCCCATCGTCTGGGCCAGCCGGCTGCGCGGCGAGGAGCTGCCCGAGCGCGTGACGGGTTCCTCGCTCATCTGGTCGCTGTCGAGGGCCGCCGCGGCCACCGACCGCTCGCTCTACCTGCTCGGCGGCGCGGAGGGGATCGCCGAGCGGGCAGCGCAGCGGTTGCAGGAGGAGGTGGCCGACCTGGGCATCGCCGGGTGGGACTGCCCGCCCTTCGGCTTCGAGGCCGACGACGCCCAGCTCCGCGACACCGTCGAGGCGGTCGTCGAGGCGAAGCCGGACCTCGTCTTCGTGGCCCTGGGCTTCCCCAAGCAGGAGAAGCTCATGGTCCGGTTGCGCGAGCACCTGCCGCAGACGTGGTTCATCGGGTGCGGGGGCACCCTGACCATGGTCGCCGGCGAGGTCTCGCGCGCACCCGAGTGGATCCAGCGCAGCGGCCTGGAGTGGGTGCACCGCCTCGCGATGGAACCGCGCCGGATGGCGAAGCGCTACCTCGTGCACGACCTGCCGTACGCGGCGGGGCTGCTGACGCGGTCGGTGCTGGCCGGTCGTCGCCGGTGAGCCACCGCCCCCGGTGACGACCGGGGGCTGCGGGACCTCCCGCCCCGCTGGTGATGTAGCTACACTGCGCGTGCTCGCGATGGCCAAGGGTGACCGACGGTGCGAGACCCGCCGACCACACCCGACATGAGGAGCTGCCTGTGGCGCACACCGCCACGCCCACCGCCCCGCAGTCCGGCGTCGCCTACCTGGTGAGCCACTACCCCGCCGTCTCGCACGCGTTCATCGAGCGCGAGGTCCTCGCGCTGCGCGCCCTCGGCGTCGACGTCCACACCTTCTCGGTGCGCGCGTCGCAGCCCGCGGAGCTGCTGTCGCAGACCATGCGCACCGAGGCCGCCCGCACCACGACCCTGCTCGGGCGTCCGCTCGCCGACCACGCGCGGGCCCAGCTCGGCCTCCTCGCCCGCCACCCCGTCGCGTGGGCCCGCACCCTGGTGGGCGCGCTCGGCAGCGGCCCCCGCACCCCGCGGGCGCGCGTGTGGCAGGTCTTCTACTTCGCCGAGGCCGTCACGCTGCGCGCCGAGCTGGTCCGCCGGGGACTGCGCCACGTGCACGTCCACTTCGCGAACAACGGCGCCGACGTCGCGCGCCTGGTGGCCCGCCTCGGACGGGCCGCGGACGGTCCGGGCGCCGGCTGGCGCTGGAGCTTCAGCATGCACGGCCCCACCGAGTTCGCCGATCCGGTCGCCTTCGACCTCGCGGCCAAGGTCCGCTCCGCCGACGCGATCGCCTGCATCAGCGAGTACTGCCGCGCCGAGCTGGCGGCCCTCGTGCCCGCCGGGACGGGCGCGCGGACGGCGATCGTGCGGATGGCCGTGGACCCCGACCGCTTCCCCGCCGACGCCGACCTGCGCGCCGGGCGCGACGAGGGCGCCGTGCGCGTCCTGTTCGTCGGCCGGCTCGTGCCCGAGAAGGGTCCCGACGTCCTGCTCGACGCCGTGCAGCGCGTCCTGGCCCGCGACCGCCGCGTCGAGGTGGCCGTCGTGGGCGCCGGGCCGCTGGCCGGGGACCTGCGCCGCACTGTCGACGAGCGCGGTCTCGCCGGGGTCGTCCGGCTCCTGGGTGCGGTCGGTCAGGACGACCTGCCCGCGTGGTACCGCTGGGCCGACGTGTTCTGCCTGCCGAGCTACGCCGAGGGCGTGCCGGTCGTGCTCATGGAGGCCATGGCCACCGAGCTGCCGGTCGTCACGACGCCGGTCGCCGGCATCCCCGAGCTCGTCGAGGACGGTGTGAGCGGCCACCTCGTCGCCCCGGGCGACGCCGCCGCGGTCGCCGACGCCCTCGTGCGCCTCGTGGACGACCCGCAGACCCGCGCGGCGCTCGGCCGCCGGGGTCGCGCCCGCGTGCTCGCGGAGTTCGCGCCGGAGACCAACGCGCGGCGGCTGGCCCGCCTGCTCGGCCTGACCGTGCACGACCGCCGCGTCGAGCTGCCGGACGTGCCCGCGGCCCGCAGCGCCGGGGCGCTCTGAGTGGCGCGCCGGAGCGGGGCGCTGCCGGTGGGCGGCAGCGGCAGGACACCGTCGGACGAGCTGGGCGAGGAGCGTGTGCCGTGGTGAGGCTGGGACTCGGGATCCGTCCCCGGCTGCGCGGGGCCACGCAGTGGGTGCGCCGGCAGCCCGCGGTCGCGCGGGACGCGGCCGCGCTGCGCCGCCCCGACGGGGCCGGCGTCGCCTACCTGGGCTTCGCGGGGCAGCGCAACATCGGCGACGACGCCATCCTCGACGCCCACGAGCGCTGGACGGTGGGGGCGCGCGTCCGGCAGCTGCCCGTGCACCACGTGCCCGAGGTGCTGCGCCGCTCCGGCCCGCCCGCGCGGGCCCTGCCCGTCCTCGTCGGCGGCGGGACCCTCATCGGCCGCGACGACTGGCTGCGCCGCGTGCAGGACTACCAGGGGGCCGGCTGGGCCTCGACGTGGGCCGTCCTCGGCGCCGGGGTCGAGGACCCCGAGTTCAGCGGCCGGCACGTCCATGCGTCCTGGGACGGGCTGCGCCGCTGGGCGGAGGTCCTGCCCGGGCTCTTCGGCGACGTCACCGTGCGCGGGCCGCTCTCACAGGCGACGCTGCGCGAGGTCGGCCTGGAGAGCCGGGTCGTCGGCGACCCCGCGCTGCTGTTCGCCGAGGCGCCGCGGCCCGGTGCCCCGGTCGAGGAGGACGTCGTCGCGATCAGCGTGGCCGTTCCCGAGGACGTCTGGGGCGGCCGGCCGCAGGACGCCGTCGACGCGCTCGCCGGCGCCGCGCGGCGCCTCGTGCGGGAGGGGCGCCGCGTGCGCCTCGTCGCGCTGCACCCCGCCGACGTCGCGCCCAGCCGCGTCGTGGCCCGGGCCGTCGAGCGCCCCGGGGCGGTCGAGGTCCGCACGCCCGCCACCACGGTCGAGCTGCTGGACGACCTGCGCGGCTGCGGTGCGGTCGTCGGCCAGCGGCTGCACGCCGTCGTGCTGGCCTCGGCCGTGTCGGTGCCGAGCCTCGCCATCGAGTACCGGCCCAAGTGCCTGGACTTCCAGCGCTCCATCGGCCGCGGCGACTGGACGGTCAGCACGCGCGGCATCACGGCCGACGCGGTCGTGGAGCGCACGCTGGAGCTGCTGGCCGACCGCGCCGGGCACAGCGCGCACGTCCACGCGGGCGTCGCGCCCCTCGTCGAGGCCCTGCACGAGGACGTCCGGCGCGTGCGCGCCCGCCTCGGCACCACCGCGGGCCCCGAGCTGCCGGCGGTGACCCGGTGACCGCCCCCGGCCGCGCGGGCAGCACGGGTGCCGTCGACGTCTTCCTCAACGTCACCGCGCTGGACGACAACCCCTTCCCGGCCCTGTGGACCGCGGCGGTGCGGGCGGCCGGCGGGCGGGTGCAGCACTTCGGGCTGCGGACGGTGCTCCGGCGCCGCCGCGCGGGCCGCGGCTGGGTGCAGCTGCAGTGGCCGGAGTGGTGCCTGGGCGGCGGCCGGGCCGCCGCGGCGACGGGCCTGCTGCGGCTGCTGGGCCTCTGCCTCGTGGCGCGCCTGCTCGGTCACCGCCTGCTCCTGACCGTCCACAACGTCCGCGGGCACCGCCGCGAGCACGTCCTGCTCGAGACGCTGATGTGGCGCGTCCTGGGACGGCTGGCCACCCACGTGCACTGCTTCACCGCCGCGGGCGCCGCCGAGGTGGCGGCCCTGCTGCCCTCGACCCGGCGCGCGACGGGCGTCGTGATCCCGCACGGCGACTACGGTCCCGTGCTCGGGCCGGTGCCCTCGCGCGCGGCGGCGCGCGCGGAGCTGGGGCTCACCGGGGCCGGGCGCGTGCTGCTCGTCTTCGGCAAGCTGCAGGCGTACAAGGGGATCACGGCCCTGCTGACCGCCTTCGCCTCCGTGCCCGGCGCGGACGTGCGGCTGCTGGTCCGCGGGGCGCCCGCCGACGAGGCCACGGCCGCGCTGCTGCGCGAGGCCGCGGCCCGCGACCCCCGGATCGACCTCGAGGCGCGCTACCTCTCCCAGGCCGAGCTGACCACCGCCGTCGCCGCGGCCGACCTCGTCGTGCTGCCCTACGCGCGCGTCACCAACTCGGGCAGCGCGCTGCTCGCCCTGTCCGTCGGCCGGGCCGTGCTGCTGCCGCGCACCCCGGTGTTCGAGGAGCTGCAGGGCCGCTGCGGTCCGCGCTGGGTGCGCCTGAGCGCCGGGGCCCCCGGCGCCCGCGATCTCGTGGGCACCGTCGGCGCCCCCGCCGACGACGAGCGACCCGACCTGGGGTGGTGCTCCTGGGACGCCGTGGCCGACGACCTCCGCGCCCTCCTCGGCACGGGCACGGGCACGGACACCGGCACGGCCGGGACGCCGTCCACGGCCACCGCGGTGCGGCTGCCCGGCGCGATGGCCGAGCGGTGAGCACCCCCGACCCGGCCCCCGTGCCCACCCTCGACCCGCAGCCGTCCATGCGGCGCGCCATGCTCAACGGCGCCTCCTGGTCGGCCGTGCAGAAGTGGGCCTCGCGCCTCGCGGGCACCGCGTCCTTCGTGGTCCTGAGCCGGCTGCTGGACCCGAGCGACTTCGGCCTCGTGGCGCTCGCCGCCTCCGTCGTCGCCGTCCTGCAGATGGTCACCGAGGGCGGGTTCTCGGCGTACCTCGTGCAGGCCGTCCACCTGGGCCAGAAGACGATCAGCACGGCGTTCTGGACCTCGCTCGTGGTGAGCGTCGTCAGCGCCGGGCTCGTCGTCGCGGGCGCCCCGCTGATCGCGGCCCTGTTCCACGAACCGGACCTCGCGGCCGTGCTCATGGTCCTCGCGGCCGGCGTGCTGGTCACGGGGTTCACGAGCGTCCAGGGCGCGCTGCTGTCGCGGGAGATGAAGTTCCGCACGCTCGCGCAGCAGCAGCTGGTGGCCAGCCTGACGAGCACCGTGGTCGCCCTCGTCCTGGCCTTCGCGGGTGCGGGCGTCTGGGCGCTCGTCGCGCAGAGCCTGACGCTGGGCGTGCTGACGTCCGTGCTGCTGTGGCGCGCGTCGGACTGGCGACCGAGCCGCGGCTGGGACCGCGCCGAGGCCCGCACCATGCTCTCGTTCAGCTGGAAGGTGCTCGGCGCGAACTTCCTCAACCAGTTCCGCGACCGCGGTGAGCAGTTCATCATCGCGGCGGTCGGCGGGGCCGTGCTGCTCGGCTACTGGACGATCGCGACGCGGATCCTGCAGATCATCATGGAGCTCACCGTCACCGTGCTGCAGGGCGTGACCCTGCCGGTGTTCGCGCGGCTCAAGACCGACCCGGAGCGGCTGCGGCGCGGGTACCGCAAGGTGCTCACCGCGACCGCGGCGATCGTCGCGCCCATCGTCGTCGTCGCGAGCCAGACGAGCGGGACGCTGGTCCCGCTGGTGTTCGGCTCCCAGTGGCAGCCGACGGCGGCCGTCGCCGGCATCATCACCCTGTCCGGGTTCGCGTGGGCGATGAACAGCTTCGACCGCTCGCTCTACCAGGCGTTCGGGCGCCCGGGCGTCGACCTCGTGCTCTCGGCCGTCCTCGCGGTGGTCCAGGTGGCGGCCGTCCTCGTGTTCGCCCAGTACGGGCTCGTGGCCCTGGCCGTGGCCAGCCTGGTGCGCACGTACGCCGTCTGGCCCGTCCGGCTGGCCGTCCTCAAGCGGGTCTGCGGGCTGCCCTGGGTGTCCTACGCCGGCATCCCCGCCGTCGTGGTCGCGGCCGCGCTCAGCGGCGGCACGATGTACGCGGTCGAGGCGTGGTGGCTGCGGGAGACGGGGTGGCTGCAGTCCGGAGTGCAGGTCGCCGTCGGGGTCCCCGTCTACGCCGGGGCCGTGCTCGCCCTCTCCGGTGAGGTCCGTGCGTTCGTGCGGGAGGGGCGCTCGGCGATCGGCGGCCGGCTCCGCCGCTCGCGCCCCCCCGTCACCACGACGCTGCCGCAGCCCGACAGCGAGCGCGTGCGGTGACCGAGGCCGCCCCGTCCGCCCCCCGCACCAGGAAGGCACCGCCGTGCTCGTGTTCATCACCTCGGTGAGGCACCCGCAGAACTCCCGGGACTACACGCAGGTCGAGGCGCTGCTGCGCCGCACGCTGCGCTCCGTGTGCCGGCAGACCGTCGACGACTTCCGCGTCGTCGTCGTCTGCAACCGCGTCCCGCAGGGCGAGTTCGGACCGGCCGTCGAGTTCGTCCAGGTCGACTTCCCGCCGCCCTCGGCCGAGGCGGGCCCCACGACCGGGCGCGAGGCCGTGCTGACCGACAAGGGCACCAAGCTCGCCGTGGGCCTCCTGGCCGCGCAGCGCTACGCGCCCGACTACGTCATGAAGGTCGACGCCGACGACTTCGTGAGCCGGCACCTCGCCGAGCTCGCGGCCGGTGGGCGCGGCGGCGGCTGGTACGTCGACGACGGATTCGTGGTCTCCGCGGCCACGGGGCTGATGACCCCGTGCACCGACTTCAACTCGTGGTGCGGCACGTCGGAGGTGGTCGCGAACTCCTCCTACGACCTGCCCGCCGACCTGCCGGGGCTCGACGCCTCGCAGGAGGAGCTGACCCGGCGCCTCGGCTCGCTCCTCGTCCGCGACCTCCTGGGGTCGCACCGCCGCAGCGTCGCCCACTTCGCCGCGGCGGGAGTGCCCCTGGAACCCGTGCCCTTCCCCGGCGCGGCCTACACGATCGGCACGGGGGAGAACCACTCCGGACGGGCATGGATGGACCGCGGACGCCCCGTCACCCGGCGGCAGGCGGAGGAGTTCGGCATCGAGCACCTGCGTCGCCCGTCGGCGTGGATCTCGTTGCTGCGCCAGGAGTCCGGCCACGCCGTGCGGCGCCTGCGCGAGGTCCGCGGCGGCGCCCGCGACCCCTCCGCGCGCGGGGCCGCCCCGGTCGCGCCCGCTACCCTGGAGGGGCTCGAGACCACGAGCCGTACTCCCGCCACGGACGACCACCCTGCACCGAACTAGGGGAGATGCCCTCACGTGACGAGTCCTGCGGTCAGCCTGATCGTGCGCACCTGCAACTCGGCGGCGACGCTGCCGGACACCCTCGCCTCGATCCGTCGCCAGACGGTCGCGGCCGAGGTCGTCGTGGTGGACTCCGGGTCCACCGACGAGACCCTGGACATCGCCCGCGCGGGCGCCGACCAGGTCCTCACCTACCCGCAGCACGAGTTCTCCTACGGCCGGGCGCTGAACCGCGGTGCGGCCTCCGCGCGCGGCCGGTACTGCGGCGCGGTGTCCAGCCACACCGTCCTGCCCCGCGAGGACTGGCTCGAGATCGCTCTGGCCCACCTCGACGCGGGTGCGGTGGCCGCGTGCGGCGCGGCCGAGGACGCCGTGCACCGGCCGCTGACCGCGCCGCTTCACGCCGACGCCGCCTACCTGGCGGAGCACCGCTACTGGGGGTTCACGAACACCGCGAGCTGCTGGGACCCCGAGGTCTGGCGGGCGGAACCCTTCGACGAGACGCTCGTCGCGAGCGAGGACCAGGAGTGGTCCTGGCGCGCCGTCGCGGCCGGCGGTCACGTCGTCGCCGATCCGCGGCTCCTGGTCAGCGGCAGCCACCGGCGCCAGGCCGGGCTGCGCCGCTACCACGCGCGCATGGTCGCGGAGATCCGTGCGCTGGAGCACCTGCGGCCCCTCGCGCCGTACCCGTGGTGGACCGCGCTGGCCGACTGGGCCCGCGCGGTGCCGCTCGACCCGTTCGTCTCGCGCACGCGGCGCTTCGGGCGCACCCGGCTGCTGGACGTCGCCGCCCGCTGGGACGCGGGCAGCGGTGCGCGACGGGGGACCCGTCCGCAGCCGCGCGTCGCCGCCCTGGGGCAGGCGCAGGAGCACGGGCAGGGGCAGCGTGTCGGGCGCGCCTGAGGCGCCGGGCGCGGCACCGCGGCTGCGCACGGCGGCGGTGCTCCCCGTGCGCGGCCACCTCGACCTGCTCGCGGCCGTGCTGGAGGGGCTGCGGCAGCAGGAGACCGCCCTCGACGAGATCGTCGTCGTCGACGACTCACCCACCCCCGTGATCCCGCCGACGCCCGGCGTCACGGTGGTCCACAGCGGCGGTGCGGGCCCCTACGCGGCCCGCAACGCGGGGGTCGCCGCGAGCGCCGCGGACGTGGTGTTCTTCCTCGACGCGCGCAGCCGTCCCACCCCGGGGTGGGTGGGTGGCCTCCTCGCGCAGTTCGCCGACCCGCAGGTCGGGATCGCCGGGTCGCAGACCCGCGTCCTGGGCGGCGAGAGCCTGGCGGCGCGCGCCTCGGAGGTCCAGCAGTTCGCGGCCCTCGACAAGTACCTCGCGAACCCGTTCTTCCTGCCGTACCTGCCCACGTGCAACCTGGCCGTGCGGCGGGCCGACTTCGACGCGGTGGGAGGTTTCTCGACGGTGCGCAGCGGCGGGGACGCCGACCTGTGCTGGCGCGTGCAGCAGGCGACCGGGCACGTCCTCGCGGCCGACGAGCGGGTCCTGCTGGAGTGGGTGCCGCGCACCGACTGGCGGGAACTGCTCGAGCAGAACTTCCGCTACGGCGGCAGCCACCACGCGCTGCGCGTGCGGTGGGCGGACCGGGGTCTGCGGATGGCGGAGCCCCTGCCGACGCCGAGGCTCGTCGTCCGCTCCGGCCGCGCCGTCGTGCGGCTGGCCGCGGCGGCGCCCCGCGGGCGGACCGCGCTCGCGCAGCAGTTCGTCGCGGTCGCCGGGGCCTGCTTCGACTGGGGCTACTGGCGCGCGCACCGCCGGGCGCTGCGCGCGGGGGCCCCTGCCGCCGTCAGCTCCTCTCCCGTCAGCTCCCCGGCGCCGGCAGCACCCGCACCGGACCGGCGATGACGGTGGCGCCTGCCGGCACGTCCTTGACGACCACGGCGTTCGCGCCGATCTTGCAGCCGGGGCCCAGGTCCACGGGCCCGAGGACGGCCGCCCCCGCCCCGAGGTAGACGCCGTCGGCGATGTGCGGCGGCCGGCCGGCGTTGCGGACCCCGATGGTGACGCGGTGGTGCAGCGTGACCGACGCGCCCAGGCGGGCCTGCGGGTGCACGATGACGCCGCGCCCCGCGTGCGGGAGCTTCATGCCGGGGCCGACGACGACGCTGCGCGGGAGTTCCGCGCCGATGGTGTTGCGGGTCCAGACCTGGTCCAGCACACCGTGGACGCGCCGCAGCGCGAACGCCGCGACGCCGGGCCGCTCGTGCAGCACCTGACCCATGCGCCAGATCGCCAGGGTGGCCAGCGACTCGCGCGAGGTGCGGTTCAGCGGCAGGTCGCTGCGCATGAGCTCCTGCCACGTGCGCCACGCCGATCCGGTCATCAGGTCCTCCCGTCCCCGCCCGTCGGGATCTGCGGGAACCCTACCGTCGCCCCGGTCGGCCGCCGCGGCCCGGACGCGGTGGTCCGCGACGGCGAGCGGGGAGCGGCTCAGCGCAGGCCGGCGGGCTTGCCGTGGTGGGCGGGCAGCGCCTGCAGCCGGTCCCACGGGAACCCTTCCATGATCTTGTAGTCCGGGACCCCGCCCATGAGCGGCTTCCACGGGTCCTTGCCCGTCGCGGCGATGACGGCCGCGGGGCTCTCCGCGGTCACGGCGACGCAGCCGGCCTTGTCGGTGACGATGAACCCGTACTTCTGGGCCGCCTTGGCGACCATCTTCGCGATGGGCGTGAGCTTGAGGCGGTCGACGTCCACGGTGGGGTCCAGCCGCAGGCGGGTGCCCTCGGGCACGGCGTTCGGCGACTTG
The DNA here is from genome assembly GCF_009906795.1 of Kineococcus siccus. Classification (GTDB taxonomy): domain Bacteria; phylum Actinomycetota; class Actinomycetes; order Actinomycetales; family Kineococcaceae; genus Kineococcus; species Kineococcus siccus. Next base: position 7,060 of record NZ_JAAALN010000038.1, on the reverse strand, counting down.
TCGAACCCGTCGCTGCGCTGCGCCGGCCAGCTGACCTTGTCCCAGTTCCCGGGCGCGGGGATGGCGAGGGCGAGCGCGTGCTCGATCGAGCCGGACTGCACGTCCTTGATGCCGATCGTGCCGCCCACGACGGCCATGCCGCTCGCGCTCGCGCCGAAGCCGCCGGCGAAGTAGCCGGGGTTCTGCGACACCGCGTCGATGCGCCCGCCCCAGCACGCCTGCCAGCTGCCGTTCACGCGCTTGGCCTGCCAGAACTCCCACAGCTGGTCGGTGGCGGGGGAGTAGATCGTGAGTTCCCCGTCGGTGCCCGCGGCGGGCACCGCGTCGGCGGGGACGGGGACCTGGCTGAACTGCCCGCCGGCGCCGAGCAGGCCGGCGGGCGTGTGGTTCTTGCGCTGGCAGTTCTCCCAGCGGACGTCGACGCGGGGGGTCTGCGGGCCCACCGTGTAGACGCTGGTGCTGTAGCGGTAGGCGTTGAAGGCGGCGATCCCGCCGTAGTACTTCGCCGCCTGGCTCGCGACGTTGGCGACCATGCCGGCGGAGTTCGCGTGCAGCGGTGCCGTGCGCACCTGCTGCTTCCAGACGCTGGAGGCGCCGAACGGCGAACCCAGCGGGCTGGTGCGGTCGGTGGACAGCGTGGCGCCGACGGCGCGGCCGACGCTGCGCTTGCCGGCCACGACGGAACCCGACGAGGCCGCGGCGGCGTCGACGGTCACGACGAGGCCCGCGACCGCCAGGGTGGCGGTGGCGAGGGCGGCCGTGAGGCGGCGCGGGAAACCGGGCATGGTGTTTTCCTCCGAGCTGGCGGTGCGTGGTCGATGGAGGAGGGATCGACCCCATCCCCGCAGGACTCCAGCGGGGGCCCCCGAACGCCGGAGCACTGCCACCCGGTTGCGCGGCGAGGGTCCTCGTCGTCCACGCTGGGTGACGCACCGGTTGCGCCCCGCCCCGATCGACGGTCACACTGATGCCGCAGCGTGTGACCTCACGGCGCGTGGGCACCCGACGCCCCGCTGGACCTGACGGGTCCGGACCCGGGTGATGGGCTCACCGAGCGTGACGACGAGGGCCACCACCCCGGAGGGTGGTGCCCTCCGGCCCGTCCCCGCAGCACGGCGCACCGACGCGACGACCGTCCCGGCAGGCAGTCATCGACGCGGAGGAGCACGGACCCGGTGCGCACCGACCACGGCACGACCGGCACAGGCCCGAGCGACGCGGGTACTCCTGACGCGGGTACTCCTGACGCGGGTACTCCTGACGCGGGCGCGCCGGCCCCGACCGGACGACGGCGCCGCCGCACCGTCCTCGTCGCGACCGCGGCCGCGGTGGTGCTCTGCGTCGTGGCCGCGCTGCTCGTGCGCTCCGCCCGCGACGAGCCCGGCCCGCCGGCGCCCGCCCCCGTCGCGGCCGACTACCCCTTCGGGCCGCGCAGCGTGTGGCGCACCGACCTCAGCGACGCCCCCGTCGACCCGCGCTCGGCCGCGATGGTCGCCGACCTCGAGCGGCAGGTCGCCGACCACTGGGGCGGCGTCGCGTCGTTCAACGTCGACAAGTACACGGCCAGCTGGTGGACGGCCGGGCCCGACACCCCCCGCGTCGACGTGGCCTTCGACGACTGCCAGCGCAAGGGCTCGGTCCCGGCCGGGCTGCTGGGCGAGGGCGGGCAGTTCACGGACGTCCCGATCCCGGCGGGGGCCGCGCCCTCACCGGGGACCGACGGTCAGCTCACCATCCACTCCCCGTCCACGGACCAGCTGTGGGAGCTGTGGCGCGTCGAGCGCACCGCGAGCGGCTGGAGCGCCTGCTGGGGCGGGCGCCTGGACCGGGTCTCGGCGAGCCCCGGCTGGTTCGAGGACGGCTTCGGCGCGAGCGCGAGCGGGCTGGCGATGTCGGCGGGCACCGTCTGGGTCGACGACGTGCGCCGCGGGGAGATCAACCACGCCCTGGGCCTGGCGATCCTCCAGCCCGCCGACTGGACGCGGGTGCGCTGGCCCGCGCAGCGCAGCGACGGCAACGACCGCGACGCCGACGCGCTGCCCGAGGGCACCCGGTTGCGGCTCGACCCCGCGGTCGACGTCGACGCCCTGGAGCTGACGCCGCTGGCGCGCCTGGTCGCGCGCTCCGCCCAGACCTACGGGTTCGTCGTGACGGACCAGGCGGGGGCGGTCAACATCGGGGCCCAGACCGGGCAGCCGCTCGAGGACGACCCGGGGTTCTGGGACCGCACGATGGCCGGCGTCCCGTCCTACCAGGTGCTGGCGGGCTTCCCGTGGGACCGCCTGCAGGTCGTGGCCGAGGACCACGGCCGCCCGGCCGGCGGCTGAGCCGCCGGCCGGGACCGCCGGGCAGGGCCGCCGGGCAGGGCCGCCGGGCAGGACCGCCGGGCAGGACCGCCGGGCAGGGCCGGGCTCAGAGCCCGGGGGCGGTGCCCTCGGTGAGCGTGCGCTCGGTGAGGTCCTCGGAGGCGAGCGTGATCGCCTCGACGGCCACGTCGAGGCCCTCCTCGCTGGAGCGGCGGCGCCGGACGGGCCGGGCGGGGTTGCCCGCGACGACCGTGTACGGCGGCACGTCGCTCGCGACGACGGACCCCGCCCCGACGATGCTGCCGGTCCCGATCCGGCGCCCGGGCAGGATGGTCGTCCCCGCGCCGATCCAGACGTCGTCCTCGATGATGATCGGCCGGTCCGGCCGGAAGCCCTGCTTGTTCATGGGCACCTCGGTGGACGACGTCTCGTGCTGCGCGGCGAGGAGGATGCAGCGCGGCCCCATCATCACGTCGGCGCCGATGACGACGGGACCGATGACGAGGGCGTCCATGCCGATGTCCGAGCGGTCGCCCAGGACGACGCCCTTGCCGGAGCCGAACCAGGCGCCGTGCTCGACGTTCACGTCGCGCCCGCAGTCGTCGAGCATCCACTGCGCGAGCCGGGCGCGCACCCGCCGCGCCGCGAGCCCACCCGGCCGCGGCGACCACGGCAGGTGCCGCGCGAGGCCGAGGTAGGCCGCGGCCGCGAGGGCGCGCCGCGGGGCGACCCTCACGACGCGCTCCGGGTGCCGGCGCCCGTGCGCAGGTCGACGGCCGCGGGCCCGGGGTCCACGAGCCGCGGCCGCAGCGCGATCCCGGCGAAGAGCCAGACGAGGAAGTTCGGCAGCGGGTAGGGGTTGGGGCTCAGCATCACGGGGAACAGCCACATGGCCGTCGCCGCGATCGCCACGAGCCGCCACTGGGCGGCCTCGGTGCCCTCCCGGACCCGGCGCAGCGCCGCGGCCACGGGGCCGAGTGCCGCGCACAGCACCCACAGCGCGGCCCCCGGCAGCCCCAGCTCGGCGGCGCGGCCGAGCACGACGTTGTGGACCTCGATGTTGACGTTGGTGACGGGGTAGTCGTCGGCCTGGCGCACGTAGTCCTCGCCGACGTCCAGGAAGCGCAGCCAGCCGACGCCCGTGAGCGGGTGCGCGTCGACCACGCGCAGCGCGGCCGCGTTGGTGTTGGCGCGGTCGTCGACCGAGCGGGTGGTGCCGGCGCGCTCGCCGACGGTGTCCTGCAGGCCGGGCACGACGGCCAGCAGCAGCAGCAGGGCCACGGCCGCCGCGCCCAGGACGGCGGGCAGCCAGCGGCGCAGCCGGCGCGAGGCCAGGCACGCCAGCACGACCCCGACGGCCGTCCCCACCCACACCGAGCGGGTCAGGGCGAGCAGGACGCCGACGGCCGTCAGGCCCACGACGACGACGCTCAGGACGCGCCACCACGTCCGGAAGCGGACGGCGGCCAGCGCGGCCGCGAAGCCGCACTCGGCCAGGGCCATGCCCATGGCCTCCGACGCCACGAAGGGCCCGCGGGCCCGGCCGAAGTTGATGCCGACGGACTCGTCCAGGACGTAGCGCGGCCAGACCAGGCTCTGCGGACCCAGCGACTCGAACACCGCCGTGAGGCCGAGGTAGAGGCCCAGGAGGGTCAGCGCCTTGAGGAGCAGGTCGCGGGCGGCCGTGGTCGCGAAGACGACCGGGGCCAGGCAGAACAGCAGGAACGGCACGAGCAGGCGGTCCAGCAGCGCGAAGGCGCCCAGGGGGGTCGTCAGCGTCCCGGCGCCCAGCGCGGACCACCCCGCGAGCGCGAGCATCGCGAGCATCGCGGTGTGCACGGCCCGCCAGCGCAGCCGGCCGTGGGCGTGCCACGCGACCGGGTCGAGCAGGAGCAGGAGGCCGCCGAGGCCGAACAGCACGCGGTCCGGGCCGATCGGCAGGCCCAGCTCGGACGTGCGGCCCGAGAACACGCTCAGGACGAGCGAGCCGACGAAGCACCACACGTACGCCGGCAGCCGGACGCGACCGGTGCCGCGGGCCCCGGCGCCCGCGACCGTCGTCGCCTGCACGGCCATCAGTGGCCGGTCACGCGCTCACGCACGTCGACGCGCGGGGCGGCCGCGGTGCGGTCGGCGTCGTCGTCGTCGCGGCGCCCCGCCGCGCGGCGCTGCGCCCGGCGGCGCTCGGCGAGCGTCGCGAGGCCCAGCGCGAGCACGAGGCCGCCGCCGAGGCCCGCGAGGCCGTAGCGCACGGCCTCGGAGCGCTGGTCGTCGGAGGTGACCGTGCCCGGCTGGATGAGCTCCAGGCCCGCGGCCGAGGGGGTCGAGGTGACCGCGTTGCGGTACCGCTCGCCCAGGGCCGACTGCTGCACCTCGGCCACCGAGAGCGCGCTCTCCGCGTCGGTCACGCGCTGCTGGACCGCGGCGACCTCCTCGGGCGTGGAGCGGCCGCCGCGCACGGCGCCGAGGTCGCTCTGCGCGGTGTCGAGGGTGGACTGCAGCTGCGCGACCTGCTGCGACAGCGCGGTGTACTGGGCGAGGAGGTCCTGCGGGGCGGTGTCGGTGAGGCCGTTGACCCGCTGCACGAGGGAGTCGGCGACGGCCGTCGCGGCGCGCGCGGCCGCGTCGCCGTCGGTGCCCGTGACCTCGATGCGGATGACGCTGGAGGACGGGATGGGCGAGGCCGCGACCCCGGCGACCGTGCCGGCGCTCGCGCCCAGCACGGGGCGCAGGGTGCCCTGGGCCTGCTGGTCGTTGACGTAGCGGGACAGGTCGGCCGCCAGCTGCTGCGAGGCGAGGGAGTACCCCGCGACGACGCGCGCGTCGAGGCTCTGGCTGCCCACGGACACGCGGGACTCCCCGACGTAGGTCACGGGGGACAGGAGGCTGACGCCGGCGCCGGCGGCGAGGCCGAGCAGCCCGAGGCCGACGCCGAGGTACCACCGCTTCGCGAGGGCCGCGAGGGGGGTGGTCGGTGAGCTGGCGGGGTAGGGCGTGTTCACGGGAGATCTCCTCTGCCGGCGGGCTGGTGGAGGGTCGCGCAGCGCCCTGGGGGTCGTGCTGGTGACCGGCCAGCAACCGAGGGTATAGGCACTGGTGCCTCCGTGTACCCCCTCGACGGCCCCGGGATGCCGCCGTCCGGGGCCCGGCGACGGTGGACGACCGGCTCCGCCGGGCGACATCATGGCCGCGTCCTCGCTGGCGACGGCGCCGCAGCACCCGCCCTCGACCCACCAGGAGCTCCCGTGCCGACCCTGCCCGTCCTCTCGACGATCGGCCCCGGAGCGGGGGCCGACTGGCCCGAGCACGTCGAGTGGCTGCCCCCGCCCGCCCGCCGCCGCGACCTGCCCCGCTGGCTCGCGGCCGTCTGGACCCGCTCGCGGGGGCGCCGGGCCGTGGTGCTGCGCGGCACCTCGGGCGCCTCCGAGGTCTACCGCGACCTCCTCGCCGCCGTGCTGCTCGGCCGCCTGCGCCGCGGGGTCCGGGTCGTCGTGAGCGACGCGACGATCGAACCCGGCAGCCGGGCGGTCGAGCGGGCCCTGCCGCGTGTGGGGGGCCCGCTCGCGCGGGGTCTGTCGCGGCTGCTGGTCCGGGCGGCGGACGGCCCCGCCGTCACGTGGTGCGTCCTCTCCTCCGACGAGGTCTGCTCGTTCCCGGCCACCTGGGGCGTCGCGGCCCGCAAGGTGGTCCACACACCGTTCATGAGCACGGTGTGGGCGGTGCCCGAGGGACCCGCCGAGCGGGCCGGCGCCTACCTGTTCTCGGGCGGCAACAGCCTGCGCGACTACGACCTGCTCGTCCGCGCGGTCGACGGCCTCGGCGTGCCCACGGTCGTCGCGAGCTCCTGGTCGCCGGGGCGGTCGCTGCCGGCCGGCGTCGAGGTCGGCCTGGTGAGCCACGACCGGTTCCTGCGCCTGCTGGCCGGGGCGACGGCCGTGGTGCTGCCCCTCGAGCTCGCCAGCCGCAGCACGGGCCAGCAGACCTACCTCAACGCGATGTGGCTCGAGCGCCCGGTCGTCGTCACCGACGCGCCGGGGGTGCGCGACCACGTCGAGGACGGGGTGACCGGGGTCGTCGTGCCCCCGGAGGCGGGGGCCCTGCGGGCCGCGCTCGCCGACGTGCTGGACCCCTCGCGCGCCGCGCACTACGCGGAGATGGGCCGCCGGGCCCGGGCCGAGGTCGAGGCCCGGTACCGCGACGAGCACTACCGGCGGCGCCTGCTCCAGGTCGCGGGTGTGCTGCCGGTGGCCGAGGCCGCCGGCAGCCGCACCTGAGGGTCCTTAGGGACCGCCCGGTTCAGGACAGGCGCGCGCCGCCCCAGTCACCGTGGTCGGCGGCGACCCCGTTGCCGCCGTCGGTGGCGACGAGGCGGATCTCGCCGCGGCCCGCGACGTCCACGGTCAGCGTGACGGGGGCCTGACCGCCGCGCACCACACCGCTGTCGGCCAGCTTGACGCTGCCGCTCCAGACCTGGAACGCCATGCTCCCGCCGGTGCGCACCTCGGCGTCGATCCCGACCGAGACCGTGAAGGTCGACGCGCCGCCGACCGGGACGACGATCTCGGACGGGGCGTGGACGCCGAAGCCCTTCGCGAAGGTCTGGCCGCCGACGGTCAGGGTCCGGCCGTCGCCGGCCGCGAGCTCACCGTTGCTGCGGTCCTTCTCCACGGGGCCCCAGCCGTTGCGCACGACGCGGTAGGCGGTGTCGCTGGCGTACCGGACCGCCGGGGCGGGGGTGGTGGTCGGGGTGGGCG
>NZ_JAAALN010000389.1 GCF_009906795.1 Kineococcus siccus | reverse complement strand
GGGGACAGCCCGCCCAGCAGCGACCGCACGTCGAGCCCGGTGGTGCGCCGGACGAGCTCGAGCGTCTCCGCCAGGTTCGCGGTCACGTTGCGGGACAGGGCCGAGGTGCCGTCGGTGGAGATGACCGTGAGGTCGCCGATCGCGGCCATGGGCGCCGCCAGCTCGTGGGCCACCTTCGGCAGGACGTCGGTGACCATCTGCGCGAGGGCCGCGTCGCCGTAGCGCTCGAACGCGTCCGCGCGCAGCCGCATGGTCTCCGCCTCGGCCTCACCGCGCGCCCGGATCGCGTCGCCCTCGGCCTCGCCCTCCAGCCGGGTCGCCGACGCGAGCGCCTTGCGCCGGTCCAGCTCGGCCTCACCGCCGACGCGCACGCGCAGCGCGTCCGCCTCGGCCGCCATCCGCACGCGGTTCGCCTCGGCCGTCGCGGACAGCTCGACGCGACGCGCCTGCGCCTCGGCGTTGGCGATGTCGGACGCCTTCTTCGCCTCGGCCTCGAAGATCTCGGAGTTCCGCCGCGCCTGCGCCTGCTGCTCCGCGTCGTAACGACGCGCGTCGGCGGGCTTGCGCACCTCGGTGTCGAGCTGGCGCTCCGTCAGCGCGGCCTGCCGCTCGGCCACGCGCTCCTGCTCGAGCAGGACCTCCTGGTCGCGCGCGGCCTTGGCGAGCACGCCGGCCGCGGCCGCGCGCGCCTCGGCGGTGTCGGTCTCGGCCTTGAACTCGGCCTGCCGCAGGGCCAGGTCGCGCTGGCTGGCCGACACCTTCTCGCTGGCCCGGGCCTGCGCCTGCTGCGACTCCTGCAGCGAGTTCGCCTCGGCGATCGCGGCGTTCTGGGCGGCGATGGCGGCCTCGGGCCGGCCGAGGTCGCGCAGGTAGTTGACCTCGTCGGTGACGTCCTGGATCTGGAACGTGTCGAGGACGAGGCCCTGGTTCGTGAGCGAGCTCTCGGCCTCCTCGGCGACCCGGCTCGCGAACGCCGCGCGGTCGCGGATGATCTCGTCGACCGTCAGGGTGCCGACGATCGAGCGCAGCGACCCGGCCAGCACCTCCTGCGTGAAGGACTCGATCTCCTTCTGCTGGTGCAGGAACCGCTGGGCCGCGGCGCGCACGGAGTCCTCCGTGCCGCCGACCTTGATGATGGCCACGCCGTCGAGGTTCAGGCGGATGCCCTTGGCGGACACCGCACCGCGGATCTGCACCGAGATGCGCCGCGAGGCCAGGGAGAGGGAGTACGCCTGCTGCACGAACGGCAGGACGAAGATGCCCCCGCCCATGACGACCTTCTGCCCCGACAGGTCCGTGGAGATCTTCCCGGTCTGCGGGTTCGTCACCGGGCGGCCCTTCTTGCCGACGACGACGAACGCCTCCGACGGCCCGGCGATGCGGTAGCGGCGGACGATCGCCGCGGCCAGCAGCAGGACGACGACGACGGCCGCGGCGACGGCGATGACGCCGGGGGTCAGGAAGCTCACGAGGGGTCCTCTCGGGGGG
>NZ_JAAALN010000388.1 GCF_009906795.1 Kineococcus siccus | reverse complement strand
GCTCGGGTCGGTGCCGTGGGGCTGGCGTGACCAGTGGTGACGGTGAGGTGCGCAAGGTATCCCAGCGTGTCCTCAGCGGCCTCCCCAGCCTGCGGCACGACCCGGCCGCGCGCCGGGACGCGGCCGGGGGTGTCGCGCGCGGTCGCCGGGCAGTGGCACGCTGGGACCGTGGTCGCACCTCTCCGAGCCGACATCGCCCGCGAGCACGGCGACGAGCTCGACACCCTCGTCACCGACTGGCTCAACGTCCCCGACGCCGCCGAGCGCATGGGCACCGACGCCGCCGCCGTGCGGCGCATGCTCCAGGAGCGGCAGCTGCTCGCCGTCCGGCGCACCGAGCGGAACATCGTCATGGTCCCCGCGGACTTCTGCACGCCCGAGGGGCCGCTGCAGCACCTGCGGGGGACCCTCTCGGTGCTGCTGGACTCCGGCTTCAACGACGTCGAGACGATCCGCTGGCTCTTCACGCCGGACGAGAGCCTCCCCGGCACCCCGGTCCAGGCCATGCAGGCCAACCGCAAGACCGAGGTCCGCCGCCGGGCGCAGGCCCTCTCCTTCTGACCCCGCGGGAACCGCGCGGGGGTCGCCCTGCGTGGTTCCCGACGGGTGGTTCAGGCCGTCTGCCAGCGCCGTTCGCGGCGGCGGGCGGCCTGGGCGCGCGCCAGCCCGGGCAGCGCCACGCCCAGGCGGCGGGGGATCCCGACGGCGACGCGCCGGGTCAGGGAGTCGTAGCCGGCCGCCTCGACCGCGTCGAGGATGTCGCCGTAGAGCAGGTAGGCGGTGCGCAGGCAGTCCCGGCTGGTCGGGTGGACCATCGCGATGCCCGGCTCGGCCTGCGCGTACAGCGCGCGCGTGCGGGCGACCTCGAAGGCGAGCAGCGCTCGGACGCCCTCGGTTATCCGCCCCGTCCGGCGCGCCTGGACGAGGTCCGCCGTCGTGACCCCGTGCGCCGCGAGGTCCTCCTGCGGCAGGTACACGCGGCCGCGGTCGAGGTCCTCGCCGACGTCGCGGATGAAGTTGGACATCTGGAAGGCCTCACCCAGCGCGCGGGCGGGCTCCTCGGCCCCGGGGGCGACGGGCTCGAGCACGGGCAGCATCTGCAGGCCGATGACCGCGGCCGAGCCGTACATGTAGTGCCGCAGGTCGGCGTAGGTCGCGTACTCGGTGACGTCGATGTCCATCCGCATCGACTCCAGGAACGCCTCGACGTGAGCGCGCGGCACGTCCCAGCGCCGCATCGTCGCGGCCATCGCCCGCCCCACGGGCTCGGTGCCGTCGCCACCGGCGTCCAGGGCGGCCAGGAAGGCGTCGCCCCACGTCACGAGGGCGGCCGGGTCCGGATCGGTGAGGGAGTCGACGAACTCGTCGGCGTAGCGCGCGAAGCCGTACAGGGCCCAGACGTAGGGCCGCTTGGCGGGCGGCAGCAGCAGCGTCGCGAGGTAGTACGTCTTGCCGTGCTCGGCGTGCAGCCGCCGGCACTGCTCGAAGGCGGCGCGCAGGCCGGGGTCGGTCAGGGCCGGATCGGTCCGGGCGGCGGCGTCGA
>NZ_JAAALN010000387.1 GCF_009906795.1 Kineococcus siccus | reverse complement strand
TGCTCGCCCTCCTGCTGGCGCTGCTCGACCTGCGCCGGCGGCGGCGCAGGTCGAGCAGCGCCAGCAGGAGGGCGAGCAGGACGAGACCGAGGGCCACGCGCAGACCCTGCGACAGCGCCTCGCCGAAGACGGACTGCACCGCCGCGGGCGTCGAGGCCCCGCCGGCGCCGCCCCTGCCGGGCCCGCCGCCGCTGACCGAGGCGACCCCCGCGAAGAACACGGCCGAGACGAGCGCGACGCCCATGGCGGAGCCCACGCGCTGCCCGGTCTGCAGGACACCCCCGGCGACGCCCCCGACCTCAGTCGGGACCTCGGCGAGCGTCAGCGTCTGGTTGGGCGAGATGACGAGCCCCGTCCCGGCCCCCGTCACCATGAGGCAGGCCGCGAGCGCGACCGCGCCCCCGGTCCCCTGGACGGCGGCCGACACCACGTCCGCCGCGACGAGGCCGACGGCCGTCACGACGAGCCCCGCGACGACGGTCTGGCGGCCCCAGCGGTTGACGAAGCGGCCGCCGAGACCGGAGAAGACCGCCGAGGCCAGCGCGAACGGGGTCTGCACCAGCCCCGCCTGCAGCGCCGTGAAGCCGAGACCGGACTGCAGGTAGAGGGTGACGACGAGGAAGATGCCCGTGAAGCCGGCGAAGAAGGCGACGCCGACGAGGGCCCCGCCCGTGAACGAGGCCGTGCGCACCAGCGCCCCGGGGACGACGGGTTCGCGCCCGCGCCGCTCGTAGGCGCGCTCCCACAGGACGAAGCCCACCAGCAGCCCGACCCCCGGCACGAGCGAGAGCCAGCGCAGCGGCGGGTCCCCCTGCCCCGTGGTCAGGACGAACGGGAGCATGAGGAACACGACGCCCACGGCCAGCAGCGCCAGGCCGCCGAGGTCGAGGCTCAGCCGGCGCCCGGGCACCCGCTCCGCGCGGGGCAGCAGCCGCGCGGCGAACGGCAGCAGCACGAGGCCGATGGGGACGTTGACGAGGAAGACCGCGCGCCAGCCCGACTCGGTGCCGAACACCTGGATGAGCAGGCCGCCGAGCAGCGGGCCCACCGCGGTCGAGACGCCCACGGTCGTGCCGAAGAGGCCGAACGCCTTGCCGCGCTCGGGACCCGCGAACAGCTCCTGCAGCAGGCCGATGACCTGCGGGTTGAGGATGCCGGCGGAGATGCCCTGCACGAGCCGGACGACGGCGAGCGCCGTGGCGGACTGCACGAGACCCGCGCCGGCGCTCGTCACGGTGAAGGCCGCGAGGCCGACGAGGAAGACGGTGCGACGGCTGAACAGGTCGCCGAAGCGCCCGGCGGGCACGAGGACCAGCCCGAAGGCGAGCGCGTAGCCCGCGACGATCCACTGCACCTGGCTGGGGCCGGCGTCCAGCGACCCCTCGATGGACGGCAGGGCGACGTTGACGATGGAGACGTCGAGCAGGGTCATGAAGCCGGCCGCCAGGCAGACGGCGAGGGCGCGCCAGCGACGGGCGTCGGGCTGACCGCTCCCGCCCTGCTGCTGGGCAGGGGCGTCGGGCACGAGGTCTCCTGGGGTGCGGGTGCGGGTGCGGGTG
>NZ_JAAALN010000386.1 GCF_009906795.1 Kineococcus siccus | reverse complement strand
GACCCCACCGGAACCGATCCTCCTGCCCACCCCCGCGCTCCGCGCGGACGGCGACACGACCACGACCCTCGACACGACCACGGCGCTCACGGCATAGTCCGAACCCGCAGCGCTTCACGCGCACGAGCTACACCACTCCACGGGACTCCATCATCCCAGCCCACGACGCCTCACCGGGCGGTGGATCCAGGCTCAGCGGTGGTGGGCCCCTCCTGCACGCCATCCGGCGCTGGGCTTGGGTCAGCGTGGTGTGGAGTCAGTCCTGACACCACACCCGGGCCCGTCACCCAGCGGGGAGGCTCAACACCAGCGCGTCGGGCACGCCCACCCGGGCACGTTAACGTCGCCGCCACCTCCACCGTCGCCAAGACCGTCTGTGTAGACCGAGATGTCGTTGTCGTCGCTGGTGCCGCGCACACCGTCCGGGCCGTCGAGGTAGCGCTTGTTGTCCTCCTCGGCCTGGCGCAGGTAGTCCTGCCGGTCGGCCTCCTGAGCGGCCGCTTCGGCCGCGCACGCCCCGGCGATGCCGACACCGTTCGCGGCCGCCAGGGCGTACACGGCGCCGTAGCGCACCCACTGCTCGTAGGGCAGGGCGGCGTCGGCGCGCAGGTCTCCAGCCGGGATGGTGCTGGCCGTGGCCGTGCTGGTGGCCGTCGAGGTGCCGGTGGTCGTCGTGCTCGGGCTTGCACTCGGCGTCGCGGTGGGCGTGCTGGTCGCGGTGGCGCTCGGACTACTGGTGGTCGGGCTGGCCGTGGCCGTCTGCGGCGCTGAGCGCTCGTAACCGACCTCGGCCATGCCCTGCTGCACGAGCATCTCGTTGACGGTGGGGCCATGCGGATCGACGCGCCCCTGGGCATCGACGAGGTAAAGGTAGCCGTCGCGCTGGTTCAGGCCGCCCCCCACCATGGGCTCGCGAACGAAGGCGACCGTGGTGCCGACGGGGATCAGCGCCGCCAGGGCCTTCTTGTAGGCGGTGATGACACTGTCGGGCCAGCCGCACTCGCGCATCGGCCACTTGATGCCGTCCAGGCGCAGGTCATGGGGGTACTTGTCACTGAAGTCGAGGGTGAACTCATCGCCCCCGAACCCGGTGTCAAGCGCGGTCACGGTGCCGACCCACACCGGCGAGTCGTCCAGGTCCCCCTTGGGCTCCCACTTGGTGTAGGTGGGGCTGGGCGTCGCCGTGGGGGTGGCGCCGCCCACCGCCTGCGTGGCGGTGCCCTCCTGCGACTCAGGCCCGGACGTGCCGTCGCCTCCCCCACCACAGCCTGTCGTCAGCAGCGCCGCGGTGATCAGGGCCGCTGGTGCGAGGCGGGCGCGACCGCGCCCGCGGATGTTCGTTCCATGCACACAGCGCACGGTAGTGGGCCGCGCGCGCCCGACGAAGTCCGGCGGCGCGGCGCACCCGGTGACGGACAGGATGAGAGCGTCGCCCGGCGCTGAGCCTGGATCCACCGCTGGATGACCGGTGAGCTCGTGGTGACCTGCCGAAGGCAGGTCACCACGAGCAGGGTGTGAGGCAGTCGCCGACCGGTGTCGGCTCCTCCACTGTGGTTCCTGGTCGTGCCC
>NZ_JAAALN010000385.1 GCF_009906795.1 Kineococcus siccus | reverse complement strand
GCTGACGGGACGGGACGGAGGGCGGTCGACGGCCGTCCTACCCTGCCCCTGTGACCAGCACGGCGGGGCGCGCGACGCCGCGGATGCACGTCATGGTCGGCCTCCCCGCCGCGGGGAAGACCCGCCGGGCGCGGGAGCTGGCCGCGGCGCGGGGCGCGCTGCGCCTCACCCCGGACGAGTGGATGATCCCGCTGTTCGGGCAGCACCAGCCCGAGGGCCGGCGCACCGTCGTCGAGGGCCGGCTCGTCTGGCTCGCGCTGTCCGCGCTGCGCCTCGGCGTCGACGTCGTGCTCGACTTCGGGGTGTGGGCCCGCGAGGAGCGGACGGCGCTGCGGGCGCTGGCCGCCTCCGTCGGGGCGGCGAGCGAGCTCGTGTACCTGCCCGTGGCGGCGGACGAGCAGCGGCGCCGCGTGCGGGCGCGCGCCCGCACCGACGCCGGCACCACCTTCGCGATGACGGACGCCGACCTCGACGGGTGGCGCGCCGGGTTCGAGGTGCCCACCGCCGACGAGCTCACCGGCGGCGAGCTCGACCCACCGCCCGCGGGCCACGACTCCTGGCTGACGTGGGCCGCCGCCTGGTGGCCGACCTGCCTGCCCGACGAGCCGGTCCCGCCTCACCCCGGACCGTGACGGCCGCCCTCCCCTCGCCGCGGCCCCGCGGCTACGGCCGGGGCCGGTGCGCGCGCTGCTGCTTCGCGACCGCCTTCCACGCCCGCAGGCGCTCGCTGCGCAGCCGGGCGTCGGTGCGCGCCGCGAAGTGCTCCTGCTCGCGGACCAGCGCGCGGTAGCTGTCGAGGCGGCGAGCGGTCAGCGTCCCCGCGTCGATGGCCGCCAGCACCGCGCAGCCGGGTTCCGAGCGGTGGCCGCAGTCGGCGAACCGGCAGCGGGCCGCGAGCGCGTCGAGGTCGGCGAAGGCCCGGTCGAGACCGTCCTCCCCGCCGGCCACGCCCACGCTGCGCAGGCCCGGGGTGTCGACGAGGCAGAGCCCGTCGCCCAGGACGGCGAGCTCGCGGTGCACGGTCGTGTGCCGGCCCTTGCCGTCGACGGCGCGCACGTCCCCCGTCGCGAACCGCTCCGTGCCCAACAGGGCGTTGGCCAGCGTGGACTTGCCCGCTCCGGAGGAGCCGATGAGCACGACCGTGCCCACCAGCGCGGCGCGCAGCTCCGCCAGCCCTGCGCCCGTGCCCGCGCTGAGGGGCACGACGCCGACGCCGGGCGCCGCGAGGGCCACCTCCCGCAGCACCTCGGACGGGTCGGGGACCAGGTCGGCCTTCGACAGCGCGAGCAGGGGCCGGGCCCCGCTCTCCCACGCCAGGGTGAGCAGCCGCTCGACCCGCGACAGGGCCGGGCGGTCGTCGAGAGCGATGACGACGACGACGGTGTCGACGTTGGCGGCCAGCACCTGGGCGTGCGAGCGGCCGGACACCGAGGACCGCACGAGGCTCGTGCGCCGCGGCAGCAGCCGGACCAGCCGCTCGTCGGCGACGGCGCACCAGTCGCCCGTCGCGGGCTCGCCGGTCGAGCGGTCGACGGGCAGCCGCAGCGGGCCGTCGGCCGTCACGACGTCGCACCCGCCGCGGTGCACCGCCGTGACGCGGGCGGCGGCCGTGCCGGGCGGGAGCAGCCGGGC
>NZ_JAAALN010000384.1 GCF_009906795.1 Kineococcus siccus | reverse complement strand
CCGCCCACCCGTCCGCGCCGTCCCGCGACCTCGTCGTGGGCGAGGGCGACCTCCGCACCGTGGACCCGCTGGTCCTGCGCGGGCTCGTCGACACCCCGCCGCACGACCTCGCGGCCGCCGACGACCTGCTCCTGCGCATCGGCCGGCTGCAGGCTGTGGCCGAGCCCCTGCTCGAGGCGGTCGAGCACGCGACGGGGCTGCGGCGCCAGGTGCTCTTCGTGCTGCAGGCCGTCGACCAGGGCCACGTCCACGCGCGGGCGATCGGGCGGCAGGTCGGCGCGGACACGGCCACCGTGCAGGCGTGGCTGGACCGGCTGGGCGAGCAGGGGCACCTGCGCGCGGCGCCGCTGCGCCCGGGCGACCGGCACGTCGAGCTCACCGACTCCGGCCGCGCCGTCCTCGAGCACGTCGAGGCGATGACGCTGCGGAGCACCGACGCCCTGCTGCAGCTCATCGGCCCGGAGCGGGCGCGTGACGTCGCCGCCGCGCTGGAGGTGCTGGTCGAGGCCCTCACCGTGCCCGCGGCGGCCGGCGCGGCCGGGGCCCCGCTCGTGCTGCCCGCCGGTCAGCCGCGGTCGCTGCGGGCCTGAGGGCTGGAGGTCTCGAGGGCTCGGGCGACCCCGCGCCGGTCAGCCCGCGCCGGTCAGCCCGCGACGAGCGCGCGCAGGGCCCCGGTGTCGTCGGCCTTCAGGTCGGCGAACATCTGCAGCGCCTTGGTGCTGTCCCACTTCACGGCCGTGCCCGAGGACGTCGGGAGCGCGGGGTCGCTGACGGGGACGGTCATCGAGATGCCGTCGCTGCCGGCCGCGGCGCGCATGCCGCGCACGAAGGTGAGCAGGGCGAGCGGGTCCGTGCCGTCGTCGACGGTGATGGCCGAGCCGCCCGACGCGGCGAGGGGGAACGCGCGGAAGGGGTTGAGCAGCGTCGCGGGGCTGGCGGCCTTCGTCGTGATCGCCGCCAGCAGCGCCCGCTGCCGGTTGGCCCGGCCCAGGTCGCCCAGCGGGTCGGAGTAGCGGTAGCGGGCGTAGCCGAGGGCCGTCGCCCCGTCCATCTGCTGGCAGCCCGCGGGGATGTCGAGGCCCGCGCGGACGTCGTCCACCGCCACCGCGGGGCACATCTCGACCCCGCCGACCGCGTCGACGATCCTGGCGAACCCCCCGAACCCCGTCTCCACGTAGTGGTCGACGCGCAGACCCGACACGTCCTCGATCGTCTGCGTCAGCAGCTGCGGCCCGCCCAGGGCGAAGGCCGCGTTGATCTTGTTCCGGCCGTGACCGGGGATCGGGACGTAGCTGTCGCGCGGGACGCTGATGAGGGCGACCGGCCCACCGCCCGCCGGGACGTGCATGAGCATGATCGTGTCGGTGCGCTGGCCCACGCCGTCGGTGCCGCCCGCGGACAGGGCGCTGAGCTCCTCCTCGGACATCCCGGCGCGCGAGTCGCTGCCGACGATGAGGTACGTGGAGCCCGGTGTGGCCGCGGGGCGCGCGCCCGTCGAGGTCGCCGCGACGTGCTGCACCGATGACCACCCCTTCCAGCCCAGCGCGAGGGGGTAGGCCACCAGCAGGACCAGGAGCAGCACGAGGAGCGTGGCGAACCGGCGGCGGCGGCGCCGCGGCCGCCGGGCGCGCGGGGGCCGCGCCGCGGGCGGCGG
>NZ_JAAALN010000383.1 GCF_009906795.1 Kineococcus siccus | reverse complement strand
TGGACGGCCCGGGCCATAACCAGCAGCAGCCCCGCGAGCACCACCAAGCCCCACGCGGCCGAGACGACAGCTCCTACCGGCACGCTCGCACCCCTTCCAGCACCGTGGATCGACAAGCCTCAGCCTGGCATCCAGGCGATCACCGTCCGCACCCACCCGCGTGACGCCGACACCTCGACCCCGTGGAAGCGCTGGTCGCGGGACGGGCCGAACGCACGGTCATCCCGCGGTGTGCGTGGCCTCGATCGGCCACCGGCGACCCGACATGGCGAACGGCGCGACATCCCGGAGGGGCTCTGGCCGCGCAGCGATCACCCTCCTAGGGTCACCCTCATGGCCTCACCGCTGACGATGCTCCCGGCACGCCTGCTGCCAAGGGACCGGGTGGTCGTGGTGTCCCCCAGCAGTTGGCCCGACTCGCGCGCCGACCTCGATCCACTGCTGGACAGCCTGCAGTCGTGGGGACTACGCCCCGAACTCGGCGCCCACGTCGTGGACCGGCGCGGGTACATGGCCGGCACTGATGCCGACCGCCTCACCGACCTCAACCAGGCGCTGCGCGATCCGGATGTCCGCGCGGTGATCGCGTCCACGGGCGGGTGCGGAAGCCTTCGACTGCTGCGGGGAGTCGACCAGGACGCCCTCGAGCGCGATCCCAAGCCGTTGGTCGGCTACAGCGACATCACCGCCCTGCACCAGCTCTGGCGGCGTTCAGGTGTCCCGGCAGTACACGGCGCCGTCGACGGCGCCCACCGCGACGCCGTCCGCGAACAGCTCATGGACGCAGCACCCACCCTCGTGCGCAACGACCCGGGCGCGATCACGGCCGCCCTGACCACGACCGGCAGAGCCAGTGGCGACCTCGTCGGCGGCAACCTCGAGATGCTCGCCCGCACGGCCGGCGTGGTCGAGACGTCCTGGCAGGGCTGCATCCTGCTGCTGGAGGCCAACAAGGCCGCGGGGCTGGGCATGGTGGACCGGGCCTTGGCCCAGCTGCGCCTGTCCGGCGCCCTGGACGGCATCACCGGCGTCGCCGTCGGCAGCTTCGAGGAGTTCGCCGGCTACCAGGACCGAGGATGGACGATCGTGGACACCCTTCACGACCTCCTCGACGACCTGGGAGTCCCCATCCTTGGTGGGCTCCCGCTGGGGCACCTCCCCGACCCGGTGCCTGTACCGCTGGGGGTTCCCGCCGTCCTCGACGCTGACGCCGGTCAGCTCTCCGTGGGAGCACTCGTCCGGTAGCCGCTGACGGCAGGCACTGGTGCGGCGAGTCCACACGGTCATCCCGCTTTCAACGCGCGACCGGGGGCGCCGGCGACGTCCTCACATGCCGATGCCCGCAAGGTCATACGGCACGACCGCCGCCACCTCCATTGCCTCCTAGCGCTCGGTGTTGCGATAACGCCACATAGGGCGGGTGGTGAACAAGTCGAAGGAGTCGGCGGACGCAAAGCAGCTGCACAACCGCCTCGCCGTGCTGCGCGCCGAACGCGGCACCACCCGCCGCCAGCTGGCCGAGGCGGTCGGCGTCAACGTCCAGACCATCGGCTTCCTCGAACGCGGCGACTACGGCCCCTCCGTCGAACTCGCCCTGCGCCTGGCCGGCCACTTCGGTCTCCCCGTGGAGGCGCTCTTCTCCCTCACCCCCTTCCCGCCCATGTCAGCGCAGCTCTACAC
>NZ_JAAALN010000382.1 GCF_009906795.1 Kineococcus siccus | reverse complement strand
CGAATTGAGGACGTTCGAGGACTCGTCCCTCATGATCGGGAACTCGGTCACGGCTGCGGGCATAGGGGGATGTGAACGAGATGGCGGACCGAGCCGCGCCCAGCGACGGGGAGCTGTGGCGGCAGGCCGCGGCCGGGGACGGAGACAGCTTCGGAGTCCTCTTCGACCGTCACGCCGACGCGGTGCACCGCTACTGCGCCCGCCGCACCGGCTCCCTGGACGCCGCCGATGACCTGCTGTCCATCGTCTTCCTGGAAGCCTGGCGCCGACGCGCGGAGGTGCAGCTCGTCGACGACGTCGCACTGCCGTGGCTGTACGGGGTGGCGCAGCGGACCGTGCAGCGGCGGTGGCGCACAGCCCTGCGCCACCGCCGCGCTCTGCACCGCCTGCCCACGGTGCTCATGACTCCGGATCACGCCGATGAGGTGGCGGCCCGCCTCGACGACGAGAAGCAGCTGGCTCAGCTGCAGCAGGCCTTCCGCCGACTGCGCCCGGCGGAGCAAGACGTCTTGACGCTGTGCGTGTGGCAGGGCTTGGACTACGCCTCCGCCGCGATCGCCTTGGGCGTGCCCGTCGGCACCGTGCGCTCACGTCTGTCCCGTGCTCGAGCTCGACTGCAAGCCAACATCCCCCCACCAGGCCGCCAGTCCTCGCTGGACGGCGGGCCGGCTGCAGAGCCGACGGTCGCTCTCCGCTCTTCCCCCCTCGCCTCGCCCCCTACCGATACCGCCTGGGAGCAGTCATGACCTCCACCTTGTCCGGCATGGATCCCCGACGCAGGGCCGCGGTGCGCGCCCTCCTCGTCGCTGAGGTCGACGCCACGGCGGCCCGTGCGACACGATCCAGCCCCCAGTCCACTGTCCGTTCCGGCGACCACGCGCCGATCGCTGCTGCAGCTCACCCGCGCAGGCCCCGTCCGGCGAGGCGTCGGATCGCGCTGGGTGTCGCCTCCGCCACGGCGGTGACCGTGACGGCGGCGGTGATGCTGGCCGGGGACCCCACCGCTCCAGCCAGCTACGCCAGCTGGACCGCAGCGCCCAGCGCCGAGCCTGCCTCTGCTGATCCTGGCGACACCGGGACGTGGGACCGCGTACTGGGCTTCCTCGGCCTGGAAGGCATCCCGACGCAGGCCTCGCAGTGCGAGGACCTCACCGGCGGCGGTGTCGGCATCGAGGGTGTGCCCCGCCGCGAAGACGACGCCGCCCAGCGCAGCGTCCTGGTCGACCGCCGCGGGGACTGGACGTTCTGCGTAGACGTCATCAAGGGTGCTGGTACCGCGGGCGACCCGCTCATCGTGATGGGCGGGCTGGAGGCGCAGAAGCCCGTCCCCGACGGCATCACCGCCAGCAGCAGTGCCGCCGTGTGGGACAAGCCCTACACCTGGCCCACCGCCGCCGACGTCAGTGTGCTCGGCGGCTCCCCGTTTGCCGCACCCGACGTGCCCGCGGAGAAGGAGAACTACTCCCTCATCGGTGCAGCCGGTCCGGACGTCACCGGGGTGGACATCAACCTCGCTGACGGCACTGTCATCACCGCGACCCTGCACGAGGACTACTGGGCCGCCTGGTGGCCCGGACGCATCACCACCGCCCGCGTCAACACCCTCACCATCACCACGACCAGCGGTGACCGCTACGACGTGGACCCCCGCACTATCGACCTGCCCTGGGAGCAGTACGGCGCCT
>NZ_JAAALN010000381.1 GCF_009906795.1 Kineococcus siccus | reverse complement strand
GTCGAGGGCGGGCAGGAGTGGCAGGCAGCGGGGACCGCGGGACGGCGCGGCGACGGGGGGTGGCACGTGGACGAGGCGAGCGCCGGCGACGTCGACCCCTCCGGCGACCTGCCCGGGAGGCCCCGCTCCTCCGGTGACGACGCGGAGGCCGAGGTGGGCGCCCGCCACCGGTCGGTGCTGCTCGAGCGGTGCACCGAGCTGCTGCTGCCCGCCCTCGACCACCCCGGCGCCGTGGCCGTGGACGCGACCCTCGGGATGGGCGGGCACGCCGCCGAGCTGCTGCGCCGCAGCCCCACGACGCGCCTCGTCGGCATCGACCGCGACCCCCAGGCCCTCGAGCTCGCCGGGCGCCGCCTGGCCCCGTTCGCCGATCGCGTCACGCTCGTGCACGCGGTGCACGACGCGCTGGGCGACGTCCTCGACGACCTGGGGCTCGAGACGGTCGACGCGGTGTTCTTCGACCTCGGGGTGTCCTCGCTCCAGCTCGACGAGGTGGACCGGGGTTTCTCCTACTCCCGCGACGCCCCGCTGGACATGCGCATGGACGCCTCCTCGTCGGGGCCGACGGCGGCCGACGTCCTGAACACCTACTCCCACAGCGACCTCACACGCGTGCTGCGCGTGTACGGCGAGGAGCGGTTCGCGCCGCGCATCGCCTCCGCGGTGCTGCGTGAGCGGGAGGCGGAACCCTTCACCAGCTCGGCCCGGCTCGTGGACCTGGTGCGCGCCAACGTTCCTGCCGCGACCAGGCGCACCGGGGGCAACCCCGCGAAGCGCACGTTCCAGGCGCTGCGGATCGAGGTCAACGACGAGTTGCGGGTGGTCGAGCGGGCGCTGCCCGTGGCGTTCGACCGGCTCGCCGTCGGTGGCCGGCTCGCGGTCCTCACGTTCCACTCCCTCGAGGACCGGATCGCCAAAACCGTTCTGCGGCAGCTGTCGACGAGCACCGCCCCGCCGGACATGCCCGTCCCCCCACCGGGCACCGGTCCGCGTGCGGAACTGCTGACCCGGTCGGGGGAGACCGCCGACGAGGCGGAACTCGCGGAGAATCCACGCGCGGCGTCGGCGCGCCTGCGTGCCGTGGTCCGGCTGCCCCTCGATGATCGGACGGCCGACGGCGTCGCGGGATGGATCCCGCGGCGGGCCGGTCCGCCGCGGTCCGGCCGGCGCCGCGGCTCCGGAACCCCCGCACCTCCCCACGACCCACCACCGCCGGACGAGAACGGCACGAGCGACGGAAGGACCCGGGAATGAGCCAGCCCCTCATCGCGGCCCGCAACGCACCGGTCCGCGTGAACCGGGTGCGCCCCGAGGTCACGGCCCCCGAGCGCCCCGCGCTGCGCGTCGTCACCCCGCCGGCCGCCCTGCGCCTGCGGGTGCCGCTGCCGCTGGCGTGCGTCCTGCTGCTCACGCTCGGGCTGTTCGGCCTGCTGATGACCAACATCGCCATCGCGGGCGACGCCTACCGGATCACCGACCGCCAGGTGGAGTCGGCCTCGCTGGCCGACCGGCAGCAGGCGGCCGACGAGGCGCTGGCCTCGCTGTCGGCGCCGCAGAACCTCGCCGCCGCGGCGGCGGGCCTCGGCATGGTCCCGGCGCCCGGTGCCGTGCACCTCACGGGCTCGGGCGCCGTCGGCGAGGCCGACGCCGCGGCCGCGCCCGAGCCGCCGGCTCCCGCGGTGCCGCAGGGG
>NZ_JAAALN010000380.1 GCF_009906795.1 Kineococcus siccus | reverse complement strand
AGCCTGGATCCACCGCTGGATGACCGGTGAGCTCGTGGTGACCTGCCGAAGGCAGGTCACCACGAGCAGGGTGTGAGGCAGTCGCCGACCGGTGTCGGCTCCTCCACTGTGGTTCCTGGTCGTGCCCGGTCAGGGCGGTGGGCCTCGGGTGGTGCTCAGGTCCGGCAGGTGGTGCCCGGCTGTGGTCGAGCGATCCTGGCGATCGAGGCCAGCAGGCTCTCGAATCCGGCCTGCCAGGGCCAGTCGGTCGGAGTGTGCAGCCGCAGCCGCCGCGCCGAGGACGCGACCCGAGCCGGCAGGCTGATCAGCTTGCGCCGGATCGTCGCCGCCCGTTCGCGGCGGTGCCCGGCCCCGGCCAACACCGCGATGGCGCGGGTCAGGTTGTGGGCGGTCGCGGCCAGCACCAACCAGGCGGCGTTAGCCCCGAACTTCCCCGACGGCAGATGCGCCTACGCACCGTCCTTCAACTCCGCGATCACCGACTCCACGACCGCGTGCGCGCGGTGATCCTTCTCCGCGGCCAGCACCGGCAACGAGGAATCGGTGAACACCGCGTGATAGCGGTAGGTGTCGAACAATGCGCCTTGACCGTAGCCGATGGCGGCGGGATTCAACCGCTTGACGCGGCGGACGATCAACCGTGCGCTCACGTGCTCAGCTTTGCGGCGGCCGGTGAACGCGGTATAGGTGGTCTCGGTGACCTCGGCATCGGATACCCAGCGCCCATCCTCCTCATCCCAGAGCGCGTCGGTGTACTTGATCGCCGTCCACGTATCCTCGGCGATGGAGGCGATGGCCTGCCGGGTCGCGGGATTGCTGCGGGCGGTGATCGAGAACCGGGCCCCGCCGCGGCGGGCGGCGGCGAGCACGGCGTGGTTGTAGTACGCCGAGTCGGCCCGCACGATCACCAACCCCGGACTGCCACCGGTACTGGTGCTGGTGCTGGTGCGTTTGAGGGTCGCCAGGCAGTCGGCGAGCAACTTCGGTGCGCCCTTCGCGCTGGCGACCGACCCTTGCGCAACCGGGTGCCCAAGATCGTCGGGGTGGTCGCGGTCACCAGCATCGCATTCAAGCCTTTGACCTTGGAGTAGCCGTACCCGGCGCCCTGCTTGGCGTAGCCGTAGGTCTGGCGGATGGTGTCGTCGACATCGATATCGACATCGATATCGACATCGACATCGACCAGTTGATCGGTATCGGCTATCAGCGGCGACCCGGCCGCGGCCGTAGCGCCTTGCAGGCCGGTCAGGAACCGGGCTGCGACGGCGTCGAGCTGGCGGACGTGACCATGGGTGAAGGCCCGCAAGAACGTCCCCAACGTCGAGGGGGTACGGACGTCGTCGAACACTCCCGCGCTGGCGCCGTGGCGCAAGACGTCCATGTCCTGGATGCTGTCGGCGCCGGTGAGCATCCCCGCGACCAACGCGGTGGCCTTCGCCGAGGCGCTGGCCGAACCGGGCCCGGACAGGGTCAGATGCGCGCCGAGCAGGTCATGCAGCCCAGCGGCCTGGGCCAGCTGCAGCGCCGAGACCAGGCCGGCGTGGGCGATCAGGTTCGGGTCGTCGAAGGAGACCGAGGACGCCAGCGCGGCGGCGGGCAGGGCGTGGAAGACTTGCATTCGGCGGGTGCCTTCCCTGGCAGACGACGTGGAACCGTAGAGAAGTCCCATCGTTGCAGGTCAGCAGGCACCCGCCGCCCACATCCCAGC
>NZ_JAAALN010000037.1 GCF_009906795.1 Kineococcus siccus | reverse complement strand
GTGGCCGGGACTTCGCGGCGTAGTAGGTGCTCGGGGCGATCTGCAACTGCTCACAGACCGGCTCGACTCCGAGGTCGTCCTTGTTCTGATCGATGAAGTCGACGATCAGCGGTGTGGGCGGTCGAGCCCCGCAGCGTCACAGGATCGATCCCGAGCTGGCCCGCGACCCGCTTGATCGCGCCTGCCCGCCCGGTCGGGTCCCGGCGGGCATCGACGGCCATCCTGATCGCCCGCTCACGCAGCTCGTCGGGATACTTCCTCGGTGCAGCGATGGAGACCATCATCCTCTCGGAGGCGTCGATCGCAGGCCTCCATCAAACGCGGGCCTTGACAGTCGACGTGGTCCTGGCCGCGATGGACGGGTTGCAGATGCAGTGGCTGCGCGCTCCGGCAGACGTCGGACTAGCCGAGAGCTTCGCCGTCATCGCCGGCCTGGTGCGCGACGGCGGTCAGCTCACGGGGCGGGCTGCGCACGGTTCGCCCTGACGCCGGCGGGCACGTCACCGGAAGCACGCAGGTGCGTCAGCGGCCGCCGCTCCCGCGTGCCGAGTCTGGCGTTCGCCGCGCGCACGCCACCCCCGCACCCGCTCGGACGACGACTCCTGCGGCGGACGTCCGACGCGGGATCACCCGGTGGGGAGGCTGAGCAGGCGGGCGGCATTGGTGCTGCGCACCGCCTCCGTCGTGAGCGGGTCGAGACCGGCGGCCTCGAGCCGGGCCACCGGGTCCTCGACGCCCATGTCGAAGGGGTAGTCGCTGCCGAGCGTCACCGCGCCCGCCCCCATGACCGCCACCAGGTGCCGCAACTGCTGCGGCGTGTAGACGAGGGAGTCGACGTAGGTGCGTCGCAGCAGGGCGGACGGCGGCTCGGACGTCGTGCGGGCGTCGGGCCGGGTGGCCCAGGCGTGGTCTGCGCGCACCACGTAGGCGGGCAGGTAGCCGCCGCCGTGCGCCGACCACAGCTTCAGCGCCGGGTAGCGCTCCAGCACCCCGCTGAACAGCAGCCGCGACAGCGCGAGCGCCGTCTCGGTGGGGTTGCCGACCGTGTTGAACAGGTAGTACGCCCCCAGTCGCTCTCCGAGCGTGCAGCCCCACGGGTGGACGAGCACGGCGACGCCGAGCTCGGCGGCGGCCGCCCAGAACGGTCCGAGCGAAGGGTCGTCGAGTTCTCGGCCAGGGGCAGCGGCGGTCGGCACCTGGACGCCGCGTGCGCCGCCTCCGGCAGCTGTCAGCAGTTGCCGCACCGCCAGGTCGGGGTGCTGCAGCGAGACTGTCGCCACCGGTACCAGCCGGTCCGGCCGGCGAGCGCAGAACGCGAGGACCCCCTCGTTCGTCAGCTCGACGAACCTGGTCGCCAGGTCGCGGTCGGCCCAGGAGTGCGGCAGCGGCACCGGCGCGACCGCCTGCACGTCGACCCCGGCGGCGTCCATCGCGGCCAGCCGCAGGTCCAGGTCGAGCAGTTGTGGTCCCAACCGGGCGAGCTGTTCACGGTTGACCTCCAGCGAGGCGGCACCCAGCGCGGCGGCGTCGAGCGCTCGCTGGGCGTCGAGGCCGGGGTGACCCTGCAGGAGGGCGTCCGCAGCGGGCACCGCCAGGTGCGCGTGGACGTCGATCGCCGGTCCGGGGAGCGGTCGGGTCACGTGTTCGTCCACGCACCGAAGTGCGGAGACCGCCCGTGGGACTGCTCCGCGACGCAGCGGTTGCGCTGGCGACCCAGGTGCGTGATCTCCGCGTCGATCACGTCCCCGTGACGCAGGAAGCGGCCGTGGTGCTTGCCGTTGCCGGGTGGCGACCCCAGGAAGATGATGTCTCCCGGCACGAGGTTCACGCGCTCGGACGCGTAGGTGACGAACGCGGCCGGGTCGAAGATCATGTCGTTGGTGGGCCAGTCCTGCATGGTCCGCCCGTTGACCGCAAGCGTGGTGCGTGTGCTGTCGTCCAGCCTGAAGAACTGTGCGGGGACGACGAAGGGCCCCGCCACCTTGAAGGTGGGCTGGTGCTTGCTGACCCAGTCGTAGCCCCACGGGATGTCGGTGCGGCGGAACAGGTCCACCGTGCCGAGGTCGTTGACGATCGTGTAGCCAGCGATGAGGTCCGGCGCCTCCTCGGGGGTGACGTACCGGCCGGTCCGGCCGATGACCACGCCGAGCTCGAGCTCCCAGTCGGGTTCGTCGCCCAGCAACGGCAGGACGACGTCGTCGTTCGCGCCGGCCAGCGAGGAGTGCAACCCGGTCCAGAAGAACGGAGTGCCCTCGCGCGAACGCCGTTCCATGAGCGCGTAGTTGCGCTGGTAGAAGTCCTCGTCGCTCTCGCCGTCGAACCGGTTGTGCTGGTTGAACTCGTTCTTCGTCAGCATCTGGGCGGAGTGCGACTTGTAGTTCGCCCCCGCTCCCAGCAGGTTCGGGTGGGCCAGGGGCGGCAACGGGCGCAAACCCGCCAGCGGCCGGATGGCGCGACCCGAGGACGCCCACAGGTCGCCGAGGACGGCGAAGTTGACCGACCAGCCGTCGAAGACCTCGTGCAGGTCGCGGAACCGGTCGGACAGGTCGGTCACGGTCCCGTCGGAGCCGACCAGAGCGGGGAACGGACGACCGGCCTCGCTGTAGGTCGCGAGCGCGAAGGTGTCGCGGCGCAGGCCCGTGCGCTCGTCCGGGGCGTCCGGCACGTTCGTCGTCATCGGTGTGTCCTCACGTTCGCAGGTCCCGCAGTTCGAGACCTTCCAGCTGCGCCAGGTACTCGTGCACGAACTCCATGCTGAACCGCCCGGCCAGGCGGAGCGCGAAGTTGTAGAGCAAGAAGGGGTGGACACCCATCTCGAAGAGGGCCCGGACGTCTGCAGCGCCGAGCGCTGCCCGCTCGGCGTCGCTGAGGTCCCGCGTCGCCAGCGCGGTGTCCGGGTCCTCGACGATCCCCCGCGCCAGTTCCGGCTTCGCGGCGCCCTCCCAGAGCACCCGGTTGAGCGTGTACTTGCTCATGCCGTGCCCACCCCCGCACCCCACGCGAGGAACCCGGTCGGTGGGCCGTGGGGACTGGTGATCAGTTGCGCCTGCGCGGGCAGCTCGCCGCCCACCGCGCCGAGGGCGAACAGGTAGTCGAGGAACCCGTTGGTGCCGTTGCCCTGCGCCGTCAGGTTCTCGTAGGTGCTCTCGGCGAGCAAGGTGTCGACGTCACCCGTGGTGATCTGCTGCCAGACGCGGCGGTCCCACGGCGACGCCGGCTCGCGGGTGAACCTCATCATCGCGGGGCCGCCGATCGAGTTCGACAGGTGCCCACTGGCGATGATCGCCACCCGCAGGTCGGCCGGGTACGCCTCGACCATCTCCCGCACGGCCGCCCCCAGGTCGTAGAAGCGTCGCGAGGTCGCCACGGGGGGCGCCATGACGTTGGTGAACAGCGGGACGACGGGCAGGTCCTGCTCGGGGCGCAGGAACATCAGGGGAACGGTGAACCCGTGGTCCATGAGGAAGTCGTCGCTGTAGGAGAAGTCGATGCCGCGGGCGAAACCCTGGTAGAGCAGGTGACGCGCCACGTCACCCTGCAGGGCGACGTCGTAGGGGGTGATGCCGAACAGCTCTTGCTCGTGGACGAACGGGCCGCGGGCGCGCGCCGCCTTGCCGATGAGGAACGTCGGCATGTTGTCGTAGAACCACTGGTTGAAGTGGTCGCCGGACACCACGACGAGGACGTCCGGGCGGGCGGCCGCGAGGCGGGCGCGGAAACCGGCGAACTGCGCGATGGTCTGCTGCATCGGCGCCGGGGCGTCGGTCCGACGTGCGGCGACGCCCGGCAGCGTCGGATCGTGGGGGACGCACATCACCTCGACCACGGACGCCATCGCGGTTCCCTCCTCAGGTTTCGCCGTGCCATCGGAACCAGCCGGCTCCGCCCCCACCGTGCCGTGGCGCGAACCGCCGGGCAAGACCCCGAGCAGGCATGCCGACCATGCCGTTCACGCATGCACGGCTCGGTACGAGGCGTTCACGCCGGTCGAGGCTCGCCGCCCGTCGCGCCGGCAGCGCGACCGAGCACCTCACGGAACCACCGGTGCCCGGGGTCGTCGGTGGCCGAGGCGTCCCAGTACAGGGAGAGCACGTGGTCGTTGCGCGGTATCGGGCAGTCCAGGACGCGCAGTCCCGGCAGGTCGGCGTAGCGGGCCGCGAGCCGGGCCGGGACGACCGCGATCCGGTGGCTGTGGGCCACGAGGTCCGGCACGGCCGCGAACCCCCCCTCGACGACCACGTCCACCTGCGGGTCGATGCCGAGGCCCCGCAACTGCCGGACGGGCGGCGTGGCCCGGAACAGGGTCATCCCGAAGGAGGCCACCCACGGCAACCGGGCCAGGTCGTCAGGCGTCGGGGCGTCCCCGACGTCCGCGGCCGCTCCCGCGATGCACACCCAGCGGTCGGTGATCAGCCTCGCGCTGGGGTGCCCGCGCACGAAGCCCGGCGGCAGCACCGCCCCGTCGCAGCGGCGCACGACCTCCTCGAAGTCGGCCGTCGCGGTGCTCAACTGCTGCAGGACGAGCCGCACCCCGGGCGCCTCGGCGTGCAGGAGGTCGAGCAGCGGACGCCCGAGCATCGCGATCGCGTAGTCCGACACGGCGATGGTGAACTCCCGCTCGCTGCTCGCGGGGTCGAAGTCAGCGGCGAACACCGACTCCACCGCCGCGACCGCGTCGTCGACCCGCTCGAGCAGGCTCTGCGCCAGCGGGGTGAGGTGGTAGTCCTTCCCCGTGCGGACGAGGAGCTCGTCCCCGAAGCGCCGGCGCAGCCGGGCCAGGGCGCGGCTCACGGCGGGCTGGGTCAGCCCGAGGGCCTGGCCCGCGCGGGTGACGCTCCGCTCGCGCAGCAGGGCGCGCAGGACGGGCAGCTGCAGCAGGTCCTGGCTGCCGAGCGTGTTCCTCGTCGGCTGCGGGCGCCGGTCCACGGGGTACCTCCGGTGAGAGCGTGAGCGGGGCCGGTGGCCCCGGTCGAGGATGCCTGCCGCCGGACCGCGTCGCGACGGGGGCACCCCTCGACGGGAGGGCGCCGCCGCGACTCCCGAGCCGGCGCGACCGCGTTGCGGAGCGCTCTCGACGGCTGCACCAGACCGGACCGCGCCCGGGCCCGCTCGACGGCGTACATCCGTGCGTGTGGACCATGACAGGCGTCATGAGCTTGCGACGGATCAGGTGAGGGACGACACCGGCCGTGTCGGACCTCGCGCCTACAGTCCCCGCCATGCTCCCGTCGCCACCCGCCCCCGTGCCGCTGCCGGCGCCCGAGGTGCGGCGCCCCCGGGGCCTGTCCCCCTCCCGGGCGGCCGACTTCATGCGCTGCCCGCTGCTGTACCGCTTCCGCACGATCGACCGGCTGCCCGAGTCGCCGTCGCCCGCCGCCGCGCGCGGCACGGTCGTGCACGCCGTGCTGGAGCGGCTCTTCGACCTGCCCGCCGCGGAGCGGACGCCGCAGGCCGCGCGGGCCCTGCTCGGGCCGCAGTGGGAGGAGCTGCTCGAGCGCGAACCCCGGATGCAGGAGCTGTTCGCGGACGCGGAGACCCCGGCCGACGCCCTCGCCCGGTGGCTGCGCAGCGCCGAGGTGCTGCTCGACCGCTACTTCGAGCTGGAGGACCCGACGCGCCTGGAGCCCGCGGGCCGCGAGCTGCGCGTCGAGGTGCCGCTGGCCGACGGTCTGCTGCTGCGCGGGATCGTCGACCGCCTCGACGTCGCGGCGGGCGGTGAGCTGCGCGTCGTGGACTACAAGACCGGCCGCGCGCCGTCGGAGCTGTTCGAGGCGTCCGCGCTGTTCCAGATGAAGTTCTACGCGCTGGTCCTCTGGCGCTCCCGCGGCGTGGTGCCTCGGCTCCTGCAGCTGGTCTACCTCGGCTCCGGCGACGTGCTGCGCTACAGCCCCGACGAGGCCGACCTGCTCGCGACGGAGCGGAAGGTCCGCGCGCTGTGGGCGGCCATCGAGCTGGCCCGCGACACCGGCGACTGGCGGCCCAGCCCCGGCCGGCTGTGCTCCTGGTGCGACCACCGCGCCCTGTGCCCCGCCTTCGGCGGCGAGCCTCCCCCGCTCCCGGTCGAGGACGTTCCCTGACGCGCCGCGGGGGTGCGACGGGAAGGGTGCTGACGTCGGGGCGGACGCGTCAGGCGGCGAGCTCGTCCACGGGCTCCCCCGCGCCGACGGCGGCGAGTACGTCGAGGTCCACGGTCGCGAGCGAGGCCACGCGCGTGCGGCCCGCCGCGGCGGGGATGGGCACCATGTGGGGGCACGCGATGACCCGGCAGCCCGCGGCCTCGGCCGACGCCACCCCCGTCGGGGAGTCCTCGATCGCCACGCACGCGGCCGGGTCCACGCCGAGGTGCGCGGCGGCCGCCAGGTAGGGGTCGGGGGCGGGCTTGCCGCGCAGCACCTCGTCGCCCGCGACGACGACCGCGAAGCTGCCCGGCAGCAGGCGCGCGACGGCGTCGGCGAGCGAGCGGTAGGACATGGTCACCAGGGCGCACGGCACGCTCGCCGCGGCGAGCGAGCGCAGCAGCTCCAGCGCCCCGGGCCGCCACACGACCCCCGCGGCGAGCTGCGCGATGACGGCCTGCAGCAGGTGCTCGACGATGTCCTCCGGCGCCAGCACGACCCCGGTCTCGGCGGCGAGGTGGGCCGCGAGGGCGCGGCCGGTGTCGGGCAGGGCGCTGCCGACGAGCTGCAGGGCCTGCTCGTGCGTCCAGCTCGCCCCGTGGCCCGCGAGCAGGGCCTTCTCGGCGGCGATCCAGTGCGGCTCGGTGTCCACGACCGTCCCGTCCATGTCCCACAGGACCGCGGGCGGCAGCGGGCGCCCCGAGGGCGCGAGGGCGGTGGGCGCGGCGGAGGTCGGCATCGAGCGTGGAGTCTAGGCTTGCCGGGTGCCAGAGAAGCCTGCCGTCCCGGTCACCTTGCGCAACCCCGTCGTGCTGGCTGCGTTCGAGGGCTGGAACGACGCGGGCGAGGCCGCGAGCCAGGCCGTGGCCCACCTGCACGAGGTGTGGGGGGCGCAGGACCTCTACGAGTTCGACCCGGAGGAGTACCACGACTTCCAGGTCAACCGCCCGACCGTGCACTACGACGACGACGGCCGCCGCCAGCTGACCTGGCCGACGACCCGCATCAGCTACGCCCGGCTGCCCGAGGCCTCCCGCGACGTGCTCCTGGTGCGCGGGATCGAGCCGTCGATGCGCTGGCGCTCCTACGCCCGCGAGGTCGTCGAGCAGGCGGAGAAGGCGGGCGCGAGCCTGGTCCTCACCCTCGGCGCGCTGCTCGCGGACGTCCCGCACACGCGGCCCCTGCCGGTCACGAGCTCGAGCGAGGACGCGGAGCTGGCCGAGCAGCTGGCGCTGGAGTCCTCGCGCTACGAGGGGCCGACGGGCATCGTCGGCGTCGTGCAGGACGCGGTCGCGAACGCGGGGATCCCGTCGATGTCGCTGTGGGCCGCCGTGCCGCACTACGTCGGGCAGCCGCCGTCGCCCAAGGGCACGCTCGCTCTGCTGCACCGCGTCGAGGAGCTGCTCGACGTGTCCATCCCCCTCGAGGAGCTGCCCGAGCAGGCCCGCGCCTGGGAGCACGGGGTGGACGAGCTCGCCAGCGAGGACTCCGAGATCGCCGAGTACGTGGCCCAGCTGGAGGAGGCCAAGGACACCGCGGAGCTGCCCGAGGCCAGCGGCGAGGCCATCGCGCGGGAGTTCGAGCGCTACCTGCGCCGGCGCGACGACCCGCCGCGGCGCGCCTGAGGCGGATCCCCCGACCGGGTGAGTCCGCGCGTCCTGGCGCCCGCAGGACCTGAGAGCTGTCAGGGTGACTCAGCGTGTCGGGAGGCTCCCGCACGCTTCGACCGGGGGGTCACACCGTGAACTTCATGCAGGCGGTTCGTTCCGTCCTCAGCCAGTACGCCACCTTCTCCGGGCGCGCCCGTCGGTCGGAGTTCTGGTTCTTCACCCTCTTCAGCGTCCTCGTGTCGATCGTGGCCACCGTGATCGATGCCGCGATCGGCAGCGACCTGGGCGGTGGGACGGGTGTCGTGGGGCTCGTCGTCTCCCTCGCGCTGCTGGTCCCCAGCCTCGCGGTCACGTGGCGACGGCTGCACGACACCGACCGCTCCGGGGCGCTGGCGCTGCTGGCGCTGATCCCCCTCGTGGGCGCGATCATCCTGATCGTCTGGCAGTGCCAGGACTCCACGCCGGGCGCGAACCGCTTCGGGGCCTCGCCGAAGCCGGCGCTGCCCGGCGCGCCCCGCTGGTCCTGACCGGCTGGTCCCGACGGCGACACCCGGCGGAGGGCCTGGCACGACGGGGGCCGCGCCCGGCATGATCGCCGGGTCCGACGAGACGAGCACGGAGCGGGGGACGGCGAGCGATGGCCGGCTGGCGTCTGGAGTCACCGAGGGTCCTGGTCGTGGACCTCGATGGCAGCAAGGGCAGCGCCGTGCGCGCTGCGACCGGGTCGATGGTCGCCTACGAGGGCGACGTCAGCTTCAAGAACGCGGGCATGGGCGGCGGCGGTGGTCTCCGGGCGGCGCTGAAGCAGCGCGTCACCGGGGAGTCGCTGAACCTCATGGAGGTGACTGGCCGCGGCACCGTCCACTTCGCGGTCGGGGCCGGGTACGTCCTGGTGCTCGACCTCGCGGGGGATGTGCTCAAGGCCGAGTCCGAGGGGCTGCTGGCCCTGTCGGACTCCCTGCGCACCGACGTGACCTTCACGGGGCTGCAGGGCGCCTCCAGCGGGCAGGGGCTGTTCACCACGACGGTGACCGGCCACGGGCAGGTCGCGCTGATCTCCCTGGGTGGCCCGCCGATCGCCCTGCGGGTCTCCCCCGCCACCCCGCTGGTCGTCGACCCCGACTCCTACATCGGGTCCGTGGGCCGGCTGCAGCAGTCCTTCGTCACCGACGTCTCGTGGCGCAACCTCATCGGCGAGAGCTCCGGCGAGGCGTTCTCCCTGCGCTTCGAGGGCGACGGCGTCGTCTACATCCAGCCCGAGGAGCGCTGATGGGCTTCACGAAGGTCACCTCCAAGGTCGTGCTCGCCGAGGTGCGTCCCGGCGCCGAGGTCCTCGCCCGGCGCGGGGCGATGCTCGCGACCACCGGGCAGGTCCGCTTCTCCCCCGTCTCGGCCGGACCCGGCGGCGGTGGGTACGGCGGCGGCATCGCCTCGGCCCTGGGGCGCGCGATGCAGGGCGAGGCCGTCCCGCTGATGGTGGCGGAGGGTTCCGGGACCGTGCACTACGGCTTCCGCGGCCACCACGTCACCGTGGTCGAGCTCGACGGCAGCGAGCCGATGTCGGTGGAGGCGGACCGCCTCCTCGCCCACGACGCGTCGATGTCGTCGTCCGTGGTGTTCCTCGGCCAGCAGGGCGGGCTGCGGGGCGCCGTGCGCGGCGCCGTCACCGGCCAGGGGCTGTTCACCACTCAGCTGTCCGGCCGGGGTTCCGTGGCCCTGCTCTCCCACGGCGGGACGTTCGCCCTGCAGGTCGGGGGTTCCCGCCAGGTCGTCGTCGACCCGCAGGCCTACGTCGCGCACACCGGCAACCTCCGGGTCGACGTCAGCGCGTCCGTCGGCTGGCGCGACGCGGTCGGGCGCGGGTCCGGGGAAGCGGTGCAGCTGAAGGTGTCCGGCCAGGGCACCGTGTACGTCCAGGCGTCGGAGGAGAAGCTGTGAGCACCCAGCCGCTGGACCCGCAGACCCTGCCCGACCACGACAACCTGCCGGACAACGCCTACGCCTACTGCGTGCGGCTCACCGGCCCGCTGTTCATGCAGACGGGGCGGATGATCGCCTACTACCCCAGCGGCGGCGGCACGATCCGCTTCGAACCGCTGACGGCCACGTCCATGAGCTCCATGGTCGCCTCGCACTTCTCCTCCCCGCTGTACAGCCGGGACTGGGTCGTGGCGAACGGCCAGGGCCACGTGATCCTGGGCGACCGCGGGTACGACATCAATTCCTACGACCTCGACGACGGGAACCTCACGGTCCGCGCGGCGAACCTGCTGGCCTTCGACGCCGGTCTGGAGCTCAAGGAGTCGATCATCCCGGGGTTCCTGACCCTGCTCGGCACGGGGAAGTTCCTGGCCTCCTCCTCCGGCCCGGTCATCTTCGTGGAACCCCCCGTGCGGGTGGACCCGGAGGCCCTCGTCGGCTGGGCCGACTGCCCTGCACCGGCGCAGCACTTCGACGCCGGCTGGATGGGCCACTTCCTCGGGGCCGCGCGCGGCGCCGTGCTGGGCACCCGCTCGGGCGAGGAGCGGCAGTACGACTTCACCGGCGCCGGCACCGTGCTGCTGCAGTCGTCGGAGCGGATGCTGGAGGACCCGCACGTCGTGCGGCGCCTCGAGGGTGAGGTCCGCTCCCTCGGGGTGAACCAGCTGACGCACCTGCAGGGCGTGGTCAACGCCCAGCTCCAGCAGCACCGGCAGTGACCCCTCCCCTCCGCGACCGGGCGCAGCGCCCGGTCGCGGAGGACCGGTCGCGGCCGCCCCTTGTCCGGGCGGTGTTGCGGAGCGGCGGGAACGAGCAGAGGTGACGGGAACTCGGAGTCGGCTATAGTATACGAAGAATCACGGTGCACGACGGTGGCGAGGGTCAGGACCGCCGGCGATCAGCACCCCGGACGCGGCTCAGGCGGGCAGGACCACACCCAGCAGCGCGGACACCGTGCGCCGCACCAGGTCCGGGGCGCCGGCGTCCGCTCCCCCGCCCGTGAGCTGCGCCTCGACCCAGGCGTCGACCAGGGTCACGGCGCCCGGGGCGTCGAGGTCGTCGGCGATCCGCTCGCGGACCCCGTCCAGGAGCTCCCCCGCGGGCGGGCCCGACGGCAGCGCGACCGCGCGGCTCCAGCGCACGAAGCGCTCGCGCGCCGCGGTGAGGACGGCGTCGTCCCACTCCCAGTCGCTGCGCCAGTGGTGCGCGACGATCGCGAGGCGCACGGTGGCCGGGTCCTCCCCCGCCGCCACGAGCTTCGAGACGAGGACGAGGTTGCCGAGGGACTTGCTCATCTTCTCCCCGCCGAGCGACACCATCCCCGAGTGGGCGTAGACCCGGGCGAAGGAGCCGTCCTGCGGGCGCAGGACGTGCGCGTGCGACGCGCCCATCTCGTGGTGCGGGAAGACGAGGTCGCTGCCGCCGGCCTGCACGTCGATCGGCATGCCCAGGTGCTGCAGCGCGATCGCGGTGCACTCGATGTGCCAGCCGGGGCGCCCACGGCCCAGGACGCCGCCGTCCCACGACGGCTCGCCCGGGCGCTCCACGCGCCACAGCAGCGGGTCGAGCGGGTCGTGCTTGCCGGGGCGGTCCGGGTCCCCGCCGCGCTCGGCGGACAGCGCCCGCATCGTCGCGGCGTCGAAGCCGGAGACCGCGCCGAAGCCCGGGTCGGCGTCCACGCGGAAGTACACGTCGCCGTCCGGGGCCCCGCCGGCGCCGGGGACCCGGTAGGCCGCTCCGGCGTCCAGCAGGTCCCGGACCGACTGCGCCACGAGGTCGACGGCCTCGACGACGCCGAGGTACTGCTGCGGCGGCACCACGGACAGCGCCTGCATGTCCCCGCGGAACAGCTCGACCTGCGAGGCGGCCAGGTCGCGCCAGTCGACGCCCGTGGCGGTCGCCCGCTCGAGCAGCGGGTCGTCGACGTCGGTGACGTTCTGCACGTACGTCACGTCGTGCCCCGCGTCCCGCCACGCGCGCCCCAGCAGGTCGAAGGCGACGTAGGTGTTGGCGTGCCCCAGGTGGGTCGCGTCGTACGGCGTGATGCCGCAGACGTACAGCGTGACCGGCCCGGTGCCGTCCGCGCGGCCCGTGGGCACGAGCCCGCCGGACGCCGTGTCGTGCAGGTGGACCTGCCGCCCCCGGCCGGGGAGGGTGCCTCCTCCCGGCAGGGTCGCGGGGTCGGGGGCGGGCCAGGAACGCACCCCGGCAACCTACCCGCGCGCCCCGCGGGCCCCGACGGCGGGCGAGCGGCTCAGAACGGCGGCCACGGGATCGGGTTGCCGCCGCGCGCGCGGGGCAGCCGGTCGGCGGCGAGCAGCCGCTCGACGCGCTCCAGCGTCGCCACGACCTCCTCGACGCTCAGCAGGTCGGTGAGGACCTCGCCCAGCCGGTCGCCGAGGTCCTGCGCCAGGCGGGCGAGGACCTCGCGCTCCTGCGCGAGCAGGCGGGTCCCGCCGAAGCCCCACAGCACGGTCCGCAACTTGGGCTCGCCGTGGAACGTCAGGCCGTGGTCGACGCCGTGCACGGCCCCGCCCCACCCGGGCAGGACGTGCCCGCCCTTGCGGTCGGCGTTGTTCAGCACCACGTCCAGGACGGCCATCCGGCGCAGCCGGAGGTCGTCGGCGTGCACGAGGGCCACGGGCCGCCCGCGGCCGTCCTCGGCCGTCAGCACGGTCAGCCAGCCCGGCGGCACGCGCCGGACGCTGCAGATGTCGATGAGCCCCGCCCCCGGCTCGGGCAGGACGACCTCCTCGACGTCCTCGGCCGCCGCCGCCTCCTCCGCCGCGTCCACCCCCGCCTCGGGGTCGTCGTCGCGCGCGGGTTCGCGCGCCAGCCACAGCTGCACGCTGCCCGGGCCGAGGGGCCCGTCGCGGAAGACGGTGGGGGGCACGACGTCCCAGCCCGTCGCGGCCGAGACCGCGTAGGAGGACACCTCGCGGCGCGCGAGGGTGTCGTCGGGGAAGTCCCACAGCGGCCGCTCCCCCGAGACCGGCTTGTAGACGCACGCGACCTCGCCCCACTCCCCCGCGGCGACGGCGTACAGCGTCGCGTTCGAGGCGTCGGCCAGGCGGCCGCGGATCACGAGCTCCCCCGTGGCGAGGCGGTCGAGCGCCTCCGCCTCGGTCAGCCCGGCGAACCCGCCGTTCAGCGCCGGTAGCCGTTCGCGCGCGGGCAGATGTGGCCGGACGCGTCGAGCGGGCCGGTGCAGAACGGGCAGGGCGGGCGTCCCGCGGCGACCAGGCTCAGGGCCCGCTGCGTGAACGCCCGGGCGCTCGGCCCGTCGAGGCTCACGCGCAGGACGCCGCGGGCCGGGTCGGGCTCCGTCGGCAGCTCCGGGTCGGTGTCGCCGTCGTCGACCTCGAAGCACTCGATGACGACGACGTCGCGCTCACCGTCCCAGGCCAGGCTCATGGTGCCGACGCGGAACTCCTCCTCGATCGGCACCTCCAGCGGGGCGGTGTCCTCGGTCCCGGCTGCGGCGAGCGCGGGGACCGGGGCCTGACCGCCCGAGCGCCGGACGATCTCGTCGAGCAGCTCCCCCACCCGCTCGGCGAGCGCCGAGACCTGGGCCTTCTCGAGGGCGACGGAGGTCAGGCGTCCACCCGAGCGCGCCTGCAGGAAGAAGGTGCGGGATCCGGGTTCGCCGACGGTGCCCGCCACGAAGCGTTCGGGCGGGTCGTAGTCGTGGACCGGCATGAGCAGGACCCTACGCCGCGCCGCGCGAGGCGCAGGAGGAGGCGCAGGAGGAGGCGCCGGGGACCGTGGGGCGGCTCACGTGCCGGTGCTCCCGCCGACGACCGCGTCGGAGGACGCGGGGGCGCTGGAGCGGCGGCGGCGGGTCGACTTCTTCGGGGCGGGCGCGAACGGGGTCAGGTCGCCGCCGCAGTCGTTCATCCGCACCACGAAGGGCCGCAGGGGGGCGTAGCGGACGGCCGAGACGGAGCAGGGGTCGGCCGTGATGCGCTGGAAGAGGTCCAGGTGCAGGCCGAGCGCGTCGGCGAGGACGGCCTTGATGATGTCGCCGTGGGTGACGGCGACCCAGACGGCGTCGTCGCCGTGCTCGGCGGCCACGCGGGCGTCGTGCTCGCGGACGGCGCCGACGGCGCGGGCCTGCATGGCGGCCAGGCCCTCGCCCTGGGGGCCGGGGAAGACGGCCGCGGAGGGGTGCACCTGGACGGTGTTCCAGAGCGGGTGCTTGACGAGGGTCTTGATCTCCTTGCCGGTCCAGTCGCCGTAGTGCGCCTCGCCGAGCCGGTCGTCGGTGCCCAGCGCGGGGCGGGGGCCGGTGGGGCCGTCGACGGCCAGCAGGGCGGCCGCGGTCTCCTGGCAGCGTTCCAGCGGGGAGGCGACGACGGCGGCGAGGGGGACGGGCGCGAGGCGGGCGGCCAGGGCGGCGGCCTGCTCGCGACCGCGGTCGTCGAGGTGGACGTCGGGGGTCCAGCCGGCGAGCACGCCGGCGGTGTTGGCGGTGCTGCGGCCGTGGCGGACGAGCAGGAGGGTCGGCACCCGCGCAGCCTAGGTCGGGAGCGTCCACCGCGCGGTCGGCGCCCCGGGCGCACCCAGGTGGGAGGGGGAGGATGGCCGGGTGATCGTGGACGTGGCGACGTACGCGGAGGGGCACCGCGAGGAGGTCTCCGACATCGGTGCGGCCCTGGCGCGGTGCCGGGAGCACGACCACGGCTTCCTGTGGCTGGGGCTGAAGGACCCGACGGCGGAGGAGTTCGCGGGCGTCAGCGAGCAGCTGGGGCTGCACCGGCTCGCCGTGGAGGACGCGGTCGTGGGCCACCAGCGCCCGAAGGTCGAGCGCTACGGCGACTCGGTGTTCGTGGTGCTGAAGGTGCTGGAGTACCACGAGGACCGCGCGAGCGTGGAGACGGGCGAGATCATGCTATTCGTCGGCGAGCGCTTCGTCGTGACGGTGCGCCGCGGCGAGGTGGGGTCGCTGACGCCGGTGCGGCAGCTGCTGCAGCGCGAGCAGCACCGGCTGCGGCACGGGCCGCGGGCCGTGCTGCACGCGGTGCTGGACCACGTGGTGGACGGGTACGTCGCGATCGACGGTGAGCTGGACCAGGACGTCGCGGAGGTGGAGGAGCAGGTGTTCTCCCCCGAGCGGTCCTCGGACGCGCAGCGCATCTACGCGCTGAAGCGGGAGGTGCTGGAGGTGCACCGGGCCGCGGCGCCGCTCGTGACCCCGCTGGAGCAGCTCGTGGACCGCGACGGCAGCGACCCCGAGGACCAGGCGCTGTTCGTGCTGCGCGACGTGCTGGACCACCTGGTGCGCACGGTGGAGCACGTGGAGGGCTACGACCGGTCGCTCACGGACATCCTCAGCGCCCACCTGGCGCAGGTGTCCGTGCGGCAGAACGAGGACATGCGCAAGATCTCGGCGTGGGCGGCGATCTTCGCGGTCCCGACGCTCATCGCGGGCGTGTACGGCATGAACTTCCAGCACATGCCGGAGCTGTCGTGGCGCTTCGGCTACCCCGGCAGCCTCGCGCTGATGCTCGGGGTGTGCGTGCTCATCCACCGCTCGTTCAAGCGGTCCGGCTGGCTCTGAGGGGTCCCGGCGCGGGCCGGGCCGCGCCGGGCGGCCCTCAGCCGAAGGCGCCCGTCGTCAGGGCGGGCAGCGCCCCGGCCAGCACGAGCCCGTAGACCACGACGGCGAGGACGAGGCGGTACACGACGAAGGGCGTGTAGCTGTGCGTGGAGATGTAGCGCATCAGCCAGGCGATGACGACGTAGCCGACGACGAAGGACACGACGGTGGCGACGATCGTGGGTCCCCAAGGCACGGCGGTGCCGTTGGTCAGCTCGTCGTAGAGCTGGTAGAAGCCGGAGAGCAGGACGGCCGGGACGGCCAGCAGGAACGAGAAGCGGGTCGCGGCCTCGCGGGTGTAGCCCAGCAGCAGCCCCATGGTGATGGTGCCGCCGGAGCGGGAGACGCCGGGGATGAGGGCCAGCGACTGCGCTGCGCCGAACAGGAGACCGTGCTTCCAGGTCAGCCGGTCCAGCGTGCGCTCCTTGCGGCCGCGGCGGTCGGCCCAACCGAGGATCAGCGCGAACAGCCACAGCGTGGTCCCGATGACGAGGAACCCGCGCAGCGTGCTCTCGATCTGGTCCTGGAAGAGCAGGCCCAGGACGCCGATGGGGATGGTGCCGGCGATGACGAGCCAGCCCATCCGCGCGTCCGGGTCGTCGCGCGGGAGCGCACCCGTGAGCGAGCGCACCCAGTGGCTGACGATGCGGGCGATGTCCTTGCGGAAGAACAGGACGACGGCGGCCTCGGTGCCGAGCTGGATGATCGCGGTGAACGCGGCCCCGGGGTCGTCGGCGCCGATGAGGGTGCCGACGATCGCCAGGTGGGCGCTGGAGGAGATCGGGAGGAACTCCGTCAGGCCCTGCACGAGCCCGAGGAGGAGGGCCTCACCCACGCCCATGCTCACCGGGCGCACCCCGCGGGGGCGGCGGTCGGGAGGGTCAGGACGGTCGAGGCTGCGGCACAGCGCAGGGTCGCCGCACGAGAGCGAGCAGTGAGCACGGCGCGGACACTAGCGGGTGCGCCGGGCCGCACCACGGCACCGCCGGGGGCGGCCACGACAGGCCCCGACCACGGTCACCGGACCTCCACACCCGGCGGGGGCCGGGGCGCTCAGCGGCGGGAGTCGGCGGGGGCGCCGGGCACGACGTCGTCGTCCGCGTCGTCGTCATCGTCCTCCGCGTCGTCGTCCTCGTCCTCCGCGTCGTCGTCCTCGTCGTCGTCGCGGTCGTCCTCGACGTCGTCGTACAGGACGAGCGGCGTGACCTCGTCGTAGGCGGAGTACAGGGAGTCGTCGTAGACCTCGAAGGCCTCCGCGACGCGCTGGTAGGCGGCCGCCACCGCGGGGTCGGCCTCGCCCCGGCGGTTGGCGGCCACGTCGAGGTGGCCCTCGAGCGCCGCGACGAGGCGCGCGAGGGCGGCACGCGGATCCGGGGTCATGGGCACGACCGTAGCGGAGCGGGGTCACAATGGGTGCGATGGTTGCCGACACCTCGTCCGGGCCCCGCTCGTCGCCGCCCGAGCAGTACGAGTACCGCGTCCTGACGCTGCCCCGCGAGACCTCGCGCTCCGAGGCGCGGCGCCTGCTCACCGAGCACGCCGAGTACGGCCACTGGGAGCTGGCCCGGGTCCGGCTGTACCTCGGCGGTCACCGCAGGGTGTGGCTGCGCCGGCGCATCATCCGGGTCGCCCGCACGAGCTGAGGTCGCTACCTTCACGACGACCGTCGCAGCGGCGGCCGCCCTGCGAGGTGGAGGTCCTGCCGTGGGCATGTTCCGGACCAAGAGCGTCGAGGACGCCATCGCGACGACGGACGAACCCGGGCACCGGCTGAAGAAGTCGCTGGGCGCCTGGGACCTCACCGTCTTCGGCGTCGGCGTCATCATCGGCACCGGCATCTTCGTCCTCACGGGTGAGGCGGCGGGCACGCGCGCCGGGCCGGCCGTGGCGATCTCCTTCGTCGTGTCCGGCCTCGTGTGCGCCCTCGCGGCGCTGTGCTACGCCGAGTTCGCCTCGACGGTGCCGGTCGCCGGGTCCGCCTACACGTTCTCCTACGCCAGCCTGGGCGAGGTCGTCGCCTGGATCATCGGGTGGGACCTCGTCCTCGAGCTGGCCCTGGGCGCCGCGACGGTGGCGGTCGGCTGGTCCAGCTACGCGGCGGACCTGCTGAGCCAGACGATGGGCCTGCAGCTGCCGGCCTGGATGTACTCGAGCAGCCCGAGCCTCACGTCGCCCAACCTCATCGCCGCGGGCGTGATCGTGGTGCTCACCCTCGTCCTGTGCGTGGGCACCAAGGCGTCGGCGCGGGTCAACGCCGTGATCGTCGGCATCAAGCTGCTCGTCGTGGCGATCGTCATCGTCGCGGGCCTCTTCCACGTCAAGGCCTCCAACTACTCCCCGTTCGTCCCGCCGACGGGCGCCCCCAGCGCGTCCAGCGAGCCGGCCGACCCGGCGCTGTGGCAGGACCTGGGCCTGCCGCTGGGCACCTTCGGCGTCGGCGGCATCCTCACGGCCGCCGCGCTCGTGTTCTTCGCCTTCATCGGCTTCGACATCGTCGCGACGGCCGCGGAGGAGACGAAGAACCCGCAGCGGGACATGCCGCGCGGCATCTTCGGCTCGCTCGCCATCTGCACGGGCCTCTACGTGGTCGTGTCCCTGGTCATCACGGGGATGGTGAAGTACGACCGCATCAGCGTGGAGGCCCCGCTGGCCGCCGCCTTCCGCGACGTGGGCGCGGACCTGGTCGCCACCCTCATCAGCGTGGGCACGGTCGTCGGGCTGCTGACGGTCATGATGATCCTCATGCTCGGCCAGAACCGGGTGCTCTTCGCGATGTCGCGCGACCGCCTGATCCCCGGCTGGTTCTCCCTGGTCGACGACCGCACGGGCGTCCCGGTCCGCATCACGGCCATCACCGGAGCCGTCGTCGCGGTGGTCGCGGCCTTCACCCCGATCAGCGACCTCGCCGAGATGGTCAACATCGGGACCCTCTTCGCCTTCGTGCTCGTCTCGATCGGCGTGATCGTGCTGCGCCGCACGCGGCCGGACCTGCCGCGCGCCTTCCGGATGCCCCTCGTGCCCGTGCTGCCGATCATCTCCGCGGTCGCCGCGTTCGTCCTCATGGGCTTCCTGCCCGGGCAGAGCTGGGTGCGCCTCGGCATCTGGATGGGCATCGGCCTCGTCGTGTACCTGGCCTACGGCTACCGCACGTCCCGGCTGGCCAGGCCCGCGCGCGAGGACGCCGGCTCCTCGTCCTCCTGAGCCGCCAGCCCGGGGGCGGGCGCAGGGGCACCGGGGAACAAGCCCGAGGGGTGCCCCGTTGGGCCAGGTACATGCAAACGCATGGACTTGCGACGAGGAGTGGTCATGCAGATCGGGATCTTCAGCGTCGGGGACATCACCCCCGACCCGACGACGGGGCGCACGCCCACCGGCGCCGAGCGGATCAAGGCGCTGACCACGATCGCCCAGCACGCCGAGGAGGTCGGGCTCGACGTCTTCGCCGTCGGCGAGCACCACGACCACCCGTTCGTGCCGTCGGCCGTCACGACCATGCTCGCCTGGATCGCGGCGCGGACCACCCGGCTGACGCTGTCGACCTCGATCACCCACATCACGACCAACGACCCGGTGCGCATCGCGGAGGACTTCGCGATGCTGCAGCACCTCTCCGACGGGCGCACCGACCTCATGCTGGGCCGCGGCAACACCGGCCCCGTCTACGACTGGTTCGGCAAGGACCCGCGGCGCAGCGTCGAGCTGACCGTGGAGAACTACCAGTTGCTGCGCCGGCTCTGGGACGAGGAGGTCGTCGACTTCGAGGGCGAGTTCCGCACCCCCCTGCACGGCTTCACGTCCACCCCGCGCCCGCTGGACGGCGTCGCCCCCTTCGTCTGGCACGGGTCGATCCGCACGCCGCAGGTCGCGGAGATCGCCGCGTACTTCGGCGACGGCTA
This sequence comes from Kineococcus siccus, assembly GCF_009906795.1. Lineage (GTDB taxonomy): Bacteria > Actinomycetota > Actinomycetes > Actinomycetales > Kineococcaceae > Kineococcus > Kineococcus siccus. The sequence continues at coordinate 4,973 of NZ_JAAALN010000037.1, read as the reverse complement.
CTTCGCCAACAACATCTTCTGGCCGAAGGAGCACTACATCCGGCTGATCGACCTGTACCGCCAGCGCTACGCCCACTACGGCCACGGCGCACCGGAGCAGGCGATCGTCGGGCTCGGTGGGCAGGTCTTCATGCGGCCGAACTCGCAGGACGCCGTGCGGGAGTTTCGGCCCTACTTCGACGACGCCCCCGTCTACGGGCACGGGCCGTCGCTGGAGGAGTTCACCGCGCAGACGCCGCTCACCGTCGGCAGCCCCGCCGAGGTCGTCGAGAAGACCCTGACCTTCCAGGAGTTCTTCGGCGACTACCAGCGCCAGCTCTTCCTGCTCGACCACGCCGGTCTGCCGCTGAAGACGGTGCTGGAGCAGCTGGACCTGCTGGGCGGGGAGGTCGTGCCCGTGCTGCGCAAGGAGTTCGAGGCGCGGCGCCCCGCGCACGTGCCGAGCGACCCGCCGACCCACGCCACGCGCGTCGCCGCCCGCGACGCGGCCCTCGCGGCCGGCGAGAGCGTCGGTGTCTGACGAGGACGCCGTCGACCGCGGCCCGGGACGCACCCGGGCCGCGGTCGACGCCTGGGAGGCCGTCTTCCGGCTGCAGGCGACCCTGCTGCGCCGGCTCGCCGCCGACGACGTCTGGGAGGACCTCGGCGTCCGCGAGTACGACGTGCTGCACACCCTGTCGCGCCGCCCCGGCGGCCGCGCCCGGCTGGGCACCCTCAGCGAGGAGGTCTACCTCCCCCAGCCCTCGCTCAGCCGGCTCGTGGACCGCCTCGAGCGGCACGGCCTGCTCGCGCGCGAACCCGACCCGGGCGACCGCCGCGGCGTGCTCGTCGCGCTGACCGACGAGGGCGCCGCCCGGCAGCGCCGCATCGGGGGCCGGCACGCCGCGAGCATCGCGCGGCACCTGGGCGAGATGGAGGCCGGGGAGCTGGCCGACCTCACGCGGCTGGCCCGCGCGGCGCTGGACCGGGCCACGGCCTCGGCGACCGACCAGGCGCCCTGACCTCGAGCCCCCGGACGACCGGTTCCCGACCGCTCAGAGGTCCAGGCAGGCGCTCGGGTCGGCGTACCGCTCGGCCTCGTGGAACACCGCGTCGGAGACGGCCGACGGGCCCCCCAGCACCACGACGAAGCAGGGCCGCAGGCGCTCGAGCTCGGTCCGCGTCACCTCGGGCAGGCGGTCGCGCTCGGTGAGCAGCAGCGGGCCGGCGCCGTAGCCGGCCGATCCCCAGGCGAGGGCGTCGGGGAACGCCGTCCCGGAGGCCAGCACGACCTCGATCGCGCCGTCGTCGCCCCACGTCGCGCGGGAGATCTCCACGGCCGTCGCGTACCGGTCCGCCCCGTCCAGGCGCACGTTGCCCCGGGCGGTGACGCTCGAGCGCAGCTCGGCCCGCCCCGAGGTCTCGTACCGCGGGGACGACGTGGTCGGCTCGGTGGTCGACGACGTCGACGACGCGGGGGTGTCGTCGGCCGCGGCGCTGCCCGCCGTGACGAGACCGGCGCCCAGCAGGACGGTGGCGACGAGCGCGGCGGTGGTGGTGGTGCGCATGGGGGTGTCCTCCGGACCGGGGAAGCCGACGGGAGATCACCGTCGGTCACGACGAGGATCACCGCGGCCCCGGGCGGTTCCGCGGGTTTCCGCGCGGCCCTGGACCGGTCGGGGGACGGGGACCACCCGATGTCCCCTGTCCTTCGCACTCTCCGTCGAGGCGCCGAGACGCTGCGTGACGGGTCGGTGGGGCCGCTCGGCGCTCCCGGACCGGTGACGGCGACGGCGACGGCGAACAGGGCGGGGCGGCCGCTCAGCGCAGCCCGGCGACCGCGGGGTGGCCTGCGGGGTAGTAGCTGCGCATCCACGCCGGGAACTCCGCGAGGATCCGCTCGTACAGCTCGGGGTCGGGGACCTGGTCGATGTCGTCGAGGGCGAAGAACCCCGTGTTGTCGTGGCGGCGGCCCGTCAGGGTGTCCAGGCGCTGCAGGACGCCGTAGTTGCTGCGTCCCAGCCCGATGAACTGCCAGAAGACCGGCTCGTCCTCCACGGCCCGCAGCGCCCGCTCCGTGCCCTTGTCGTCGGTCACCCCGCCGTCGTGGAAGAACAGCACGAGGGTGGGGATGTCGAGGGGTTCCGCGCGGACGTAGCGGGCCACGTCCTCCACCGTCGCGGCCTCGTTGTTCCAGCCCCCCGCGTCCTTGTAGCGGGCCGCGGCGTACCGCTCGATCCACTGCGGCAGCGTGGCGATGGTGAGGTCGTCCAGGCGGCGGGCCTCGGCCCCCATGGCCCACGCCTGCATCTCGGCGCCGTCGTCGACCTGCGCGGCGACGGGCGCCACCCGCTCGACCGCGCGGGCGACGACCCCCTTGCGGTAGAGCCCGCCCGTGCTGCCGGAGACGTCGAGGACGAGCACGACCCGGCACCGCAGCCCCACGGCGCGCTGCTCGGTCAGCACGCGCGCCACCTGCTCCTTGCGCAGGTTCAGCGCCGTGCGCATCGCAGGCGGCAGCCGGTCCTCGCCCTTCGTGAACGACACCCCCGACGGGACCGGCGCGGGCTCGCTCTCCTGGGCGGGCGCGGGGTCGACGTCGACGCCGAAGTCGGTGGCCAGCCCGGCCAGGCCGTCGTCGTAGCCCTGGCCGACGGCCCGCAGCTTCCAGCCGTCCCCGCGCCGGTAGAGCTCGGCGATGACCGCGACCGTCTGGCTGCTCAGCCGGCCGGGCGTGACCTCGAGGTCCTCCCCGCCGTGGCGCAGCGTCAGGGACACCGCCAGGCCGGCGAACGTGCGGCCCTCCTGCTCGGGGCCGGCCACGACCACGACGCGGTCCGCGCCGGGCCGCAGCGCGTCGAGGTCGAGGTGCAGGGTGCGGCCCTCCAGGCGGACCCCGGCGCCGGTCGGCTGGTTGAAGAACACCATGTCGGCGTCGGAGGCGACGCGGCCGTCGGCGCTGACGACGAGAGCCGTCACGTCGACGGGCCCCGTCAGCGTGACGCTCGGCGTGCGGCCGAGCAGGGGGGCGTTCGCACCGTCGGGGAGGGCAACCATGCTCCCGTCCTACCGCACCGTCGTCCTGCTGCACCGTCGTCCTGCACGGCGCGCCGCGGCACCACCGGCTCACGGCGCGGTCAGGCCCGCGTCGCGCGCGACGAACGCGGCCTGCACGCGCGAGGCGACCCCCAGCTTGGCGAGGACGCGGCTGACGTGGGTCTTCGCGGTGAGCGGGGAGATGACCAGCCGCGCGGCGATCTCCGCGTTGGAGGCACCCTCGGCGAGGCAGCGCAGGACGTCCACCTCGCGCGCCGTGAGCTCCGAGAGGTCGACCGGCGCGGGCCGCCGCGGTTCCGGGGTCGTCGCGAACGCCGTCAGCAGGGTGCGGGTCACCTCCGGCGTGACGACGCCCTCGCCCGCCGCGACGGTGCGGACGGCCGCGACGAGCTCGTCCGCCCCGGCCGTCTTGAGCAGGTAGCCGGCGGCGCCGGCGCGCAGGGCGCCCAGCACCAGGTCGTCGACGTCGAACGTCGTGAGCACGAGCACCTGCGCCGAGGCGTCCTGGACCACGGCGCGGGTGGCGGCGATGCCGTCGGTGCCGGGCATGCGCAGGTCCATCACCACGACGTCGGGGCGCAGGGCCCGGCACTGGGCGACCGCCGACGCGCCGTCCGCGGCCTCCCCCACCACGACGACGTCGCCCCGCGCCTGCAGCAGCGAGCGCAGCCCGGCGCGCACGGCCGCGTGGTCGTCGGCGAGCACGACGCGGACCACGCCGTCCCGCGGCGCCTGCACCTGCGCCGCACCGTTCACGCGGACCCCCCGGCGGCGGGCCGGGCGGGCACGCGCACGTGCACGCACCAGCGCTGCCCCTCGTCCGGGCCGGCGCGGAAGCGACCCCCGAGCGCCTCGGCGCGCTCGCGCATCGTCAGCAGGCCGTGCCCGGTCACGACCGCGGCGGCCCCGGGCGCGGCCTCACCGGCCGCGGGCCCCCGCGGGGCGGGCGGCGCCGGGGAGGCGACGTCGAGCACGACGTCGTCGCCGTCGCGGGCGAGCGCCACGCTCACCGGGCCCGCCCCCGCGTGCTTGCGGGCGTTGGTCAGGGCCTCCTGCAGCACGCGGTGCACGGCCTGCCCGGTCACGGGGGCCACCTCGCCGAGGTCGTCGTCGACCGCGACGCGCAGGTCCAGCCCCCCGGCGCGGGCCAGGTGCACGGTCTCGCCCACCGCGGCCAGGCCCGGGGCGACGACGGCGGGATCGGCGGGACGTCCCGAGCGCATGAGGTGGATCATCGTGCCCATCTCGCGCAGCGACGCCACGCTGGCCGCCCGGATGCCCTCGAGCACGGCCGTGTCCCCGCCCTGCGCCCGCGCCGCGACGAGCGCCGCCTCGGACTGCAGGGCGATCGCGGACAGGTGCCCGGCGACGGTGTCGTGCAGGTCCCGCGCCATCGCGACCCGCTCGTCGCGCACCACCTGCGCCGCCTGCAGCGCGGCGCGCTCCGTCGCCGCCTGCGCCAGGGCGCTCTCGCGGAGCACGTCGCGCGACCACCACACGGGGATGAGCAGGACGGCCGCGCCGGAGAGCACCGTGCCGACGACGGCACCCGCCCCGGCCCCGGCGATGCCGACGGCGGCCCCGCCGGCCACGACGAGGAGGAAGGCGCCGGACTCGACGAGGGTGCGGCCGCGCGGCGTCGTGCCCGTGTGCGCGCGGTTGAGGACGTGGGCGAAGGCCACCACGGTGCCGATGGAGCCGCCCAGCACGGCGTCGCCCGCGAGCGCCGCGATCGCGAGGACGACGGCGGTGAGCGGGCGGCGGCGCGTCAGGAGGGCCGCGCCGCACACCACCGCGAGGGGCAGCAGGAACCAGGGCGACCCGGCGGGCGCCGGATCGGGCACGTCGGTGTAGCTGTTCGTCACCCCGAGCGCCACGAGCGCGGCGCCGACGACGGCCAGCCCGACGGCGCCCGGCACGTCCTGGCGGACGGAACC
>NZ_JAAALN010000379.1 GCF_009906795.1 Kineococcus siccus | reverse complement strand
GGCATCGACGGCCATCCTGATCGCCCGCTCACGCAGCTCGTCGGGATACTTCCTCGGTGCAGCCATGGAGACCATCATCCTCTCGGAGGCGTGGGTTGGTGGTCTCCATCAAACCCGGGCCTTGACACGTCCGGCTCGACGCGAATGCTCCCATGACTGTCCGGTCGCGCCTCGGCACGACGTCAAGACCACCGTCCCTCGTGATCCACGCGCGACCAAGGGCATGAGCGTGGCAGCGGCTTAGTCCAACAGGTCGCCCCAGCGAGTGGGGAAGTGGGCGAGGAGGAGGTGGTCGCCCTCGTCGCTTCGCAGCAGGGCGATCCTGCCTTTCAGGTGCTGCTGCTGACGCAACTCGGGTGCGCCGCTGGTCGCGGCCTGCGCCACGCGCTCAGCGGTGTACCAGCGGTAGCCGCAGTCTCCGCCACAGCCGCAGGCGTCCCATCCCAGGGCAGCGCCCTGGATGGCGATGTCGCGAGCTTGCTGGGGGTTGATGTCGTTGTCGATGAGGCGGTAGCCGCGTCCGCCACGGGCGTGCAAGTCGAAGGGTGCCGGTGCCGGCGGGGCCGAGGTCACTTCGTCGACGGTCTGAGCGAAGGGCACGGAGCGGCGCTGCTTAGCCATAGCGCCGAGTGTGAGTCATGAGCATCGGTGGCGTCCTGGTCAGCGGCACGACCGTTAGATCGTCGAGTAAGCGACCGGTTCCTCGACCGACGACAGAGCGGGTGACGCCCCAACGGTGGCATCGTCAACACCATGACGGGCCCGAGCGATGACAGGAGCTGGCGCGCTCCCCTCACCCGGCTGCCGCTGCCACCGGAGGCGGTGAGCGTCTTGGAGTCTCTGCTGCCACTGCGCGGACGCAGCCGCCGCGGCTACAACCGCCCACCGGACACCCTCGCCGAGACGTGGCAGCCCTCCTCCCGGAGCTTGTTCGTGGACTGGCTGGGCTGCGAGCCTGCCGCCCTGCCCCACCTCGTCGACGACTACGGACTGGTCGAGCACTTCGTCATGCACCCCTTCGAGCAGCTCCCGCCGCGCCGAGGCATCTCGCCGGGGTCCGCCGTGGCCCTGAACGTGCTCTACGTGCCCGCCGACCTCGACTGGTCCGCGCCGGGCTCTTACGCTGCCGCCGCGCAGCAGGGCATGGTCACCGTGTCCATGCTGACCGGCTACGGCGCACCCTGGCCGCAGGTGTCACGACCGACGTGGCAGGTCAGCGACAACGAGGGCAGCGGCGACAGCGTCGTCGTACCCATGGAGACCACCCTCGTTGGGGTGCAACGCAGGCAGGCCAGGTCTACCCGCCTCGCTTGGCCGGCGCCCTCACCGGCTCCAGGGTTCAACCTGATGGTGTGGGCGAACCTGCCACCGGTGCAGGCGGTGACCGTCCTGGTCAAGGACTGGACGGCGATGCGGCTGCGTCCCCTCCCGCATCCTCACTAGCGATGACGCGTGGTGATGAAGAGACGTCGATGACAGCGGCAAGGCCGTCATGTCGCGCGCAGAGCGGCATGAGCGCGCCTTCGCGCGACCAGCGGCATGACCGCGCGTGTGCTCTCCAGGTTGGTGTAGTCAGAGCCAGGGGGTAGAGGCGCCGTACTGCTCCCAGGGCAGGTCGATAGTGCGGGGGTCCACGTCGTAGCGGTCACCGCTGGTCGTGGTGATGGTGAGGGTGTTGACGCGGGCGGTGGTGATGCGTCCGGGCCACCAGGCGGC
>NZ_JAAALN010000378.1 GCF_009906795.1 Kineococcus siccus | reverse complement strand
GACCGCGCACTCCCTGCTCAACGCGCGCCACCTGCGGCGGGGAGGTGCCCGGCGGCGGGGAGGCGGCGCGGGGCGAGCAGGCTGCGCAGGTACGGCGCCGCGGTCAGGCCCATCGCCACGCCGCCCCAGGCCGCCGCCGCGGGACGGCGGAAGAACACGGCGTTGCCGAGCGTCGACCCCAGCCAGGTCCAGCCGAGCAGCCAGCCGGGCACCGCCTGGCTGGGGCCGCCCGCGGTGCGCCCGGGGGCGGGGTCCCGCGGCGCGGCCTCGGGCACGGCGTGGTGCAGCGCGGTGCAGATGACCACGGCCGTCAGGACCCAGCCGGCGTAGTTGGACAGCGGGATCCCGGGCAGGCCGGGCAGGTGGGGGTGCGGCGTGGAGAACGCCCAGTGCCCCGCGCTCGTCATCTGCGGGTCGAGGAACAGGTCCCAGCTCGCGAGCGTCCAGGCCGCGGCGGCGACCACCGCGACGTCGCGCCGCGCGCCCGTGCGGTGCCGGGCCAGGCGGCGCCCCAGCTGCACCGCGGGGTGCGCGACCATCGTCCAGGCCAGCGGCACCACGACGGGCACGTGCAGCACCTGCGGCCCCAGCGTCCCGGCGTAGCGGTAGTGGCCGAACGGCCGTCCCGTGCGGGTCCCCACGGCCTCCGCGACCAGGCCCAGCCCGCCGGCGACGACCAGGGTGCGGACGGCCTGGCGGGCCCCGCCGCGGCGCGCGGCGTCCGCCAGGGACGCCCCGGAGAACAGGGCGACCGAACCGATCGTGGTGCGGCGCAACGCGTCTCCGCGCAGCAGCGGGTGGGCCACCTGGCTGAGGACGGCGGCGCCCGTGAGGGCACCCGTCAGCAGCCGGCCGAGGTCGGGGAGCACGGGCTCACTCTAGGGACCGGTCACGACACGACGTCCCCGGCCCGACGTCACCCCGCCAGACGCGCCCGGCTCCCGCCTCCGGGGGCCGGGCCGGGTCAGCCGGCGACGGGGTCGAGCAGCGGGTCGCGCCCGCCCGCCGTGCCCTGCACCGACAGCACCGCGAACCGGGCGAACAGCTCCTCGGCGTACCAGTCCTCGGTGGGGGTGCGGGCCATGACGTCGCGGTGCGCGGGGCCGCGGTGGGCGAAGCGCCGCAGCGCGTCCGTGGAGTCCCACAGGGAGAACGTCCCCTGGTAGCCCAGCGGGGCCTCCCCGAGGCCGATGGCCAGGCGCAGCCCGTCGACGCCGCCGAGCTCGGCGGACACCGGCGGGACGGCGGACCAGAACGACGCCGCGCGGCGCAGGCGCAGGCGGGCGCGGGTGATCGAGGCCACCGGGCCCTCGTGGGCCCGGGCCGCCCCGCCGTCCGCGGGGCCGAAGGGCTGCGCACCCGACCAGTGCCCGCGGCTGGTCAGCGGCCGCAGCCGCACCACGAGCCGCTCGGTCGCCAGCCGCCGCCAGGCGCGCACGGTCGCCGAGGCCTCGAACGCGTCGGCGTCGGCCTCGGCGTCCCACGCCACGACCGCGGCCCAGCGCAGCGGGTCGGCGTCGCGGACGGTGAAGGTGCGCCCGTCCCCGGTGCCCAGCATCTTGGCGAACCGGGCCCCCGGGGTGCGGGCCAGGCGCACGCGGTCCAGCGCCATCCGGGTCAGGGCGCCCGGGACGCCCTGCGGGGCAACGGTCCACAGGTGCAGGGTCACGCAGTCCGGGGCGGCGGGGTTCACGTCGGCGACCCTACGTTCCGCCGGGGGAGCCCGCCCCGCCCGCCT
>NZ_JAAALN010000377.1 GCF_009906795.1 Kineococcus siccus | reverse complement strand
GTCCACCTCCCCCCCGCCGCCCCGGTCCTCCGGTGAGCCGCTTCGACCCGGCGTACCCCTACGAGGAGTACAGCCGCCTGACCGGTGAGCCGCGCGCCTGGACGGCCGCCGACCGGCAGGTCGCGTTCCGCCCGCTCACGCGGGGCTGGCGGTCGGTGGCCGGCCGCGTGCTCGTCCTCGCGGCGATCGCCTGCGAACTCGTGTTCGTGCTCTGGCTGCTGCACCCCAGCCACTTCCCGGTGGCCGACGGCAGCTGGCTGCACTGGGTGAGCATGGCGTCGGTGGCCTCCATCGGCGTCATCGAGCTGCTGCGCCTGCTCAACGTCACGACGCTCGCGCTGGCCACCGTGAACGCGCGCGAGGTGGAACCGCTGCTGCCGTCGGCGGACCTGCGCGTGGCGTTCCTCACGACGATCGTCCCCAGCAAGGAGCCGATCGACCTGGCCCGCCGGACGCTGCTCGCAGCGCTCGAGGTCCGCCACGCCGGGCCCTACGACGTCTGGCTGCTGGACGAGGGCGACGACCCCGCCGTCCGCGCCCTGTGCGCCGAGCTGGGCGTGCACCACTTCTCCCGCAAGGGCGTCGCGCGGTGGAACCAGCCGTCGGGGACCTACAAGGCGAAGACCAAGCACGGCAACTACAACGCCTGGCTCGAGGCGGCCGGCGACCGCTACGACGTGTGGGTCTCGGTCGACACCGACCACGTGCCGCTGCCGAACTTCGTCGAGCGCCTCGTCGGCTACTTCGCCGACCCCGACGTCGCCTTCGTCGTCGGCCCGCAGGTCTACGGCAACTACGACAACGTCGTGACGCGCGGCGCGGAGAGCCAGCAGTACCTGTTCCACTCCGTTCTCCAGCGGGCCGCGAACCGTTGCGGCGCAGCCATGTTCGTCGGCACGAACAACGCCGTGCGCCTCTCGGCGCTGCGCGAGATCGGTGGTCTGCAGGACTCCATCACGGAGGACGCGGCGACCAGCCTGGAGTGGCACGCGCGCCGCAACCCCGCGACGGGGCGGCCGTGGCGCTCGGTGTACACCGCGGACGTGCTCGCGGTGGGGGAGGGCCCGACCTCGTGGGGCGACTACTTCACCCAGCAGCAGCGGTGGGCCCAGGGCACCGACGAGGTCCTGCTGCGCTCCTTCCCGCGGCTCGTGCGGGCGCTGCCGCTGCGACGGCTCGTGCACTACGGCCTCCTCATGTCCTACTACCCCTCGGCGGCCGTCTCCTGGGTCCTCGGCATGTTCAACATCGTCGCCTACCTCCTCACGGGGGCGGGTGGCGTCGTGGTGGCCACTCAGCTGTGGCTGGCGCTGTACGTGAACGCCGCCGCGCTGCAGGTCGGCATCTACTTCTGGAACCGCCACCACAACGTTAGCCCGCACGAGGAGGAGGGGTCGTCGGGCGTCAGCGGCATGGTCATGTCCGTCCTGGCCGCGCCCCTGTACGTCAACGCGCTCTTCCGCGCCGTCACCGGCCGCCGTGGCGGGTTCACCATCACGCCCAAGGGCAGCAGCTCCTCGGTCGACGGGGTGCGCACGTTCCGGATGCACCTGTCGTGGGCGGCGCTGCTCGTCGTGGCGCTGGGCGTGAGCGAGGTGCTGGGCCACGACCACCCGATGATGCGGTTCTGGGCCTACGTGGCGCTGCTCGTGTGCCTGCTGCCGCCGTTCCTGTCCACCGCGGCCCGGCTGCGGCGCCCGCCCGCGCCCCGGGTCGTCACGCTGCCGCGGGTCCCGAACCC
>NZ_JAAALN010000376.1 GCF_009906795.1 Kineococcus siccus | reverse complement strand
CGGGCGGGCGCGGGGCGGCCGTGGGGGCCGCGGCGGTGAGCGCGGCGACGAGGCCGGCCGCGAGGGCGACGGAGCGCAGGCGTCCCATCACCCGACGGTAGCGCCACGGCTCAGCGGCCGGCCCCTCCCGCGCGGACGAGCGCGCCCGTCGTGCGGCCCTCCGCCCCCAGGTCGACGACCCGGTCGACGAGGTCGAGGCCCTCGCCGCGGTGGGCGAGCAGCAGCAGCGTCCGCGCCGAGCCGTCGCGCCGACGGCGGCCCGCGGTCAGCAGGTCCCGCGTGAGGTGCTGCGCGGTCGCCTCGTCGAGCCCCTCGGTCGGCTCGTCGAGCACGAGGACGGCTACGTCGGCGAGCAGGGCCCGCGCCAGCGCGAGCCGCCGGCGCTCGCCGCCGGACAGCGGGGCGCCCCCGTCGCCGACCCGCGCGTCCAGACCGGCGGGCAGGGCGGCGAGCCAGTCGTCGAGGCGCACCGCCCGCAGGGCGGCCCGGAGCTCGTCGTCGCCCGACCCGGGGGCCGCGAGGAGCAGGTTCTCCCGCAGCGTGGTCGCGAAGACGTGCTCGTCGTCGCCCACGAGGCCGACGACCGAGCGCACGTCGTCGCCCGCCAGGGTGCGGACGTCGGTGCCCGACAGCAGCACGCGGCCCGCGACCGGGTCGAGGAAGCGCAGCAGCACGGCGGCGAGGGTGGACTTGCCGCTGCCCGACGGGCCGCGCAGCGCCGTCGCCGTGCCCGGGGCCAGGACGAGGTCGAGCCCGTGCAGGACGGGGTCGCCGGGGTCCCAGCCCGCGACGAGGCCCTCCACGCGCACCTCGTGCCCGCGGCCCGCGTACCCGCCTGCGGGGCCCCCGTCCGCGGTGGGCAGGGAGGCCGGCAGGGGGGCCGGCACGGCGGGTTCCGTCGCGGGCTCGGGCACGGCCAGCAGCTCGCGCGTGCGCCGCTGCGCCGCCCGGGCCCGGACCCCCGCCCGCGCCACGTCCGGCAGGGCCCGCACCAGCTCCAGCGCGGGGACCGCGGCCAGCACCGCGGCCGCCGCCCAGGCCGGGGCCACCGCCGTGGGCGCGGCGAGCGCGCCGAGGGCGGCGCCGACGACGGCGGCCCCCGTGCCGAGGGTGCTCAGCGCCGCGGTCGCGGCGCCGGCCCGCGCGCGCCGGTTCTCGGCCGCCGCGAGCGCCCGCCCCGCGGCGGCCAGCGCGGCGAGGTCGGGGCCCGCGTTGCGGCCGCGCAGGTCCTCGACGCCGTCCAGCGCCTCGACGGACGCGCTCGCGACCGCCGCGGCCTGCTCGCGCACGGCGCCGTCGCGGTGCTCGGCGCGCGCGGCGGCCGCGGGCGCGAGCAGGGCCGCGACCGCCACCCCCGGCACCGCGGCGAGGGCGATCACGGGGGAGGCGACCGCGGCCGCGGCGAGGGCGAGGGCCAGCGCGACGACGGTCACGGTGAGCGGGTGCCGGAACCGCAGCAGCCCGTCGACGCGGGCGTCGACGTCGTCGACCAGGCGCACCAGGAGGTCGCCGCGCCGGCTCGTGCGCCGCCGGGACAGCGGTCCCGGCAGCCGCGGCACGAGGGCCGCCACCACCGCGCTGCGCCAGCCCGCGAGCCCGGCCAGGGCGGTGTCGTGGCTCACCAGGCGCTCGGCGTAGCCGAGCAGGGGCCGCGCGATCGCGCTGGCGCGCACCAGGACCGCCGCGACCGACAGCGTCAGCACGGGCGGGCGGTCGGCGGCCGTGACGAGCAGCCACGCCGCGGCCGCCGTGAGG
>NZ_JAAALN010000375.1 GCF_009906795.1 Kineococcus siccus | reverse complement strand
TCGGGAGGCTCCTCGCGGTGGGGTGGAGGACGGCGGGACGGAGGGCTGCGGGACGGAGGACGGCGGCGACGCGGTGGACCGCGTCAGTCGCTGACGCGCAGCAGCTGCCACTCGTCCTCGGGGACAGGTGTAGCGGGCGCCTCCGACACGGCTGCCGTGCCGGGCCGGGCGGGGTGGGCGAGGTCGTAGACGCCGACGACGCCGGCGCGGCCCGCGCTGGCCTCGACCCGCCACACCTCGCGCTCGAGGTCACCGACCTCCAGGACGCGGCGGACGGCCGTGCCGACGCCGCCCTGCTCCCGGCCGGCCGTGCTCCCGGGCCCGTCACCGTCGCCGTGGACCGCCGCGACGGCGGAGTGCTCCCACCACGCGCTGCGTTCGCGCCAGTGCGAGAGCACGTCGCGCACCACGTAGAGCCGTCCTCGCCAGAGGAACTGCACCGGGGCGCCCTCCGTGCCGTCGAGGACACCGGACCGCACGTGGATCGTGTCGGAGAACCGTCGCACCACGCCTCACCTCCCATCGCCGCACCGTTCCGGGGTCAGCCCCGGGGAGTCGGCGAGCCGGGGGAAGCGGCTCGCGACGACGCGCTCGGCGGCGCGGGCGCGGGAGCTTCCCCTCTCCCTCGCACCACGCCGCCGAGCGGTCGCACCGTGATCGAACACGCGTTCGAACACGTCTCGAAGGTACACCACGAGGACCTCCGGGCGTCAACGGGAAGCCCGAGTGGGATCGACGCAGAGTCGTAGGGAGTGACACAGGGTGGCCGCGCTCCGCAGCGGTGGCGGCGCCGGGCACCTAGGGTCGCCGCCATGGCACGCACCGCAGGCGCCCCGGGGGGTGACAGCGACGTGAGTCGGTCAGACCCGTTGCCCCGCAACGCCTCCCACGACCCGGCGCCGGACTCCCCCGGGGCGAGCGCCGCCCGGGCGGAGGACGGCCTCGTCCTCACCCGCCTCGACGGCGCGGGCGCCCGGGCCCCTCTCGTGGTGCTGGTGCACGGCCTGGGCAGCGCCTCCACGGGCTGGGCGCTCGTGGTGCCCGGGCTCGCCCGCGAGCACCGCCTGCTGCTCGTCGACCTGCCCGGCCACGGCAGCAGCCCCGCCCTGGACGGTCCCGGCGCCATGACGCCGCCCGAGCTCGGGCGCCGGCTGCTGCGCCTGGCCCGGCGGCTGCAGGCGGTGGACGGGCGCGCGGTGCACCTGCTCGGGCACTCCTTCGGCGGCTGGGTCGTGCTGGAGGCCGCCGCCGACGACGCGGCGCACCCCGGACCGCCGGCCGTCGCGAGCGTCACCGCCCTCGCCCCCGCGGGCCTGTGGACGCGGCCCCGCCGGCGCCCGCCGCTGCTGCCCACGGGCCAGCAGCTCGCCCGGTGGGCGGGCGGCCTGCCCCCGGACGTCCTCGCCACCCGCCTCGTGCGCACGCTCGCCTTCGCCGCGACCAGCGCCGCACCCCGGGCGCTGCCGCGGGAGGTGGCCCGCGACGCGCTCGCGGCCGTCGCGGCCGCCCCGGGCTACGCCGCGGCCGACGCGGCGATCGCCGCGGGCTCCTTCACCCGCGCCGAGGACGTGCGGGCGCCGGTGCTCGTCGTGACCGGCGCCCGGGACCGGATCCTCCCGCCGCGCCACCTGCGGCGGGAGTGCGCCCCGCCGCACGCGCGGTGGGTGCGGCTGGAGCGGTGCGGGCACGTGCCCGCGTGGGACCGCCCGGACGACGTGGTGCGGCTGGTCCGCGAGCAGGTGGCCCGCGGGGAGCGGACCGGCGGGACCGATGCGAGCGGGGACGAGG
>NZ_JAAALN010000374.1 GCF_009906795.1 Kineococcus siccus | reverse complement strand
GCCTCCCCCCGACTCCCTTCCCCGCCGCGTTCGCCTAGCGTGGTGATCCCTGATCCCCGATCAAGGAGCAACGGTGACCGATCCATCGCAGGACGACCGCTGGGGCGCTCCCGGCGGCGGGCAGCCATCTCCCGCCGGTGACGCGCCGGCCTCCTCCGGGCCGCCGTCCTTCGAGAAGGAGCAGAGCGGGCCTGCACCGTTCACGTCGTCCTCCTCCTTTCTGGAGCCGTACCCGTCGCAGAGCCAGTACCCGCCCCAGGGCCAGTACCCACCGCCGTACCCCGACCGGGACCCCTCCGCGGGGCTGCGCCCCGTCGCCGCCATGACCACCGCCGCCGTCGTGCTCGCGGCCGTGGTCACCGGGGGTGAGCTGCTCATCGGGCTGAGCGGGTTCGCCTACTCCAGCGACACGCTGTGGACGGCGTACGACACCCTCACCGTGGTGACGTCCCTGGCCTGGCTGGCGTCGTTCATCGTCACCGGCATCTGGCTGACCCGCGTGCGGCGCAACGCCGAGCTGCTGGCCCCGGCGTTCCACCACCAGCGGGCCTGGGGCTGGGCGTGGGCGGGCTGGGTAGTGCCCTTCGTCTCGCTGTGGTTTCCCTTGCAGGTGGTGCGCGATGCCGTGACGGCCTCGGCGAGCACCGCGAACCCGGCTGCCTCGCACTCGCCACGTCCGCCGTTTGGGCTGTGGTGGGGTACGTGGCTGGCGGGCATGGTCCTCACCAGCGCCGCCGCGCAGCAGCCCACCGTGAACGCGGCGGCCGGCGGGGTGACCATCGGGGGGTTGCACCTGCTCGGTGCGGTCTGTCTGGTGGTGTCGCTCTCGGCGTGGATCAAGATCGTCCGGACGGCGCGGTCCCTTCAGCAGGCCGCGGGCTGATCCTCCCGCGCCGCGCCGCCGGCGGGTGACGATCTCCCGGTCATCCCGTGATGCGCGTGCACGCGGTCATCCCGCGGTCCGGACCCCGCCGGCCGCCGGACGCGAGTCCATCAGACTAGCGGTGTGAGCGAGGTCGCGATCCGCCGAGCTGCCCCGTCTGGTGCCCAAGCGCAGAACGCCCTGCGGGCGTACTACGACGACATCATCAGCCGCTACTACCAGCGACCGGCTGAATCAGCAGAGGTCGACGCCGTCATGAAGGAGAGGAGCCACGACGAACTACTGCTACCACCCCACGGCCTGCTCCTGGTGGCCTGTCGCCGAGAGAGCGTGCTGGGTTGCGTCGGGCTCCGCATCCTGGGCGACATCGGGGAAGTCACCCGCCTCCACGTCACCACACCGCTCGAGGTCACGGCCTCGGATCTCGGCTGCTCACCGCGATCGAGGAGGAAGCTCGTCACTTGAACCAACGGTTGTTGAGGCGGGACACCCGACGCGACCTGGTCGAGGCACGTCGTCTCTACGCACGTCACGGCTTCAAGGAGGTCGAGCCCTTCAACACCGACTTCTACGCCCACCACTGGTTCGCCAAGCCGTTGCCCGCCGCGACGGCATAGCCAGCTACAGCCGGTCTCCAGCTCACCTTTGCCTGGCGACTTCACGGTCATCCGCGATCCGCGCGCGATCACGACCGGCCGACAACGCCCTCACATGTCGGAGAGCGCGTGGTCGGCTGGCGCGCTGACATCTCACCTTCGACCCCGGTGATGAGCCACGAGTGCCAGGATGGTTGTCAAGGCCCGGGTTTGATGGAGACCACCAACCCACGCCTCCGAGAGGATGATGGTCTCCATGGCTGCACCGAGGAAGTATCCCGACGAGCTGCGTGAGCGGGCGATCAGGATGGCCGTCGATGCC
>NZ_JAAALN010000373.1 GCF_009906795.1 Kineococcus siccus | reverse complement strand
ACCCCGCGCCGCCCCGCCCCGCCGCCGCCCCGGGGTCCGCCGTGCGCCCCGGGAACCTGCCCTCCGGGGACCTGGGCTCCGAGGAGCTGCCCTCCGGGAACTCTGGCGTGCCGGCTCCGCGGCGCAGCGGCGCCCACCGCGCGGCGACCCGCCCGGTCCTCGCGGGCCGGCCGCCCGCGCCGCTCACCGACGCCCCGTGGGCGACGTCCCCGGACGTCCTGCGCGCGGTCCTCGCGGGGCTGCGCGCCGTGCCGGGGGCCGGGCCCGCCGGCCGGGCGCGCCCGCGCGGTGCGGCCGCCACCCGCTGGGCCGCGACCCGCTGGAGCGCGCTGGACTGGGACGTCGTGCGCAGCGAGGCGGTCACGACCGCCGCGGCCGCCCTGGTCGCCGTCCTGCTCGTCGCGCTCCTGACGCTGGCCCTGGCCGCGGGCTGAGACCGGCGCCTCCGCCTCCGGGGCCGCCACGGCCCGCGGCCCGGCGTCAGGCGCCAGCCGCCGGGACCAGCCGCGCGACGCACTCCACGTGGTGCGTCTGCGGGAACAGGTCGAAGGCGCGCAGGCCGTCGAGCACGTAGCCGCGCTCGGCGAAGGAGGCGATGTCGCGCGCCAGGGCCGCGGGGTCGCACGCCACGTAGGCCACGACGCGGGGCGAGAGCGCGGCGATGCCGTCGACGACCGCGCGCCCGGCGCCCGAGCGCGGCGGGTCCAGGACGACGAGGTCGGCGCTGCCGAGGTCCGCCGGCGCGGTGGCCAGCACGTCCTCGACCCGCTCGGCCCGCAGGCCCACGTGGTCCAGGCCGTGCAGGGACCGGCGCGCGTCGCGCACGGCGCGCTCCTCGCTCTCCACCGCCAGCACGGCACCGTCCGGGCCGACGGCGCGCGCCAGCACGGCCGTGAACAGCCCCGCCCCGGCGTACAGGTCCAGGGCCCGCTCCCCGGCCCGCGGCTGCAGCGCGGCGAGCACGGCCTCCGACAGCGTCGCGGCCGCACCGCGGTGGACCTGCCAGAAGCCCGCACCACCGACGCGGAAGGCCAGCTCCTCCTCACCGACGAGCACGCGCTCCCCGACCCACGTGCGGCCCGAGCGGCGCTCCAGCGTGCCGTCGGCGCGGCGCACCGCGACCGAGGCGTCGGGCAGCTTCGGCATCCGCGCGTGCCGGCCGGCCGAGGGCAGGACGACGACGAGCGGCGGGCCCCCGTCGGAGCCGCTCGCGACCTCGAGCGCCTCGACGTTGCCCCAGTGCCCGGCGAGCACACCGCTGGCGACGACGCCCTCCGCGCTGATCGGGCAGTCGTCGAGCGGGACGACGTCGTGCGAGCGGTGCCCGCGCAGGCCGGGGCGGCCCTCGGCGTCGATCGCGAACTGGGTGCGGGTGCGCCAGCGCAGCCCGTCCTCGCGGCCGCCGGCCGCGACCGGCACGGGCTCCACCTCGACGCGCAGGTCGAGACCCGCGAGGCGGCGCAGCTGCTCCGCCACGACGTCGGCCTTGAGGCCGCGCTGCCGCGCGGGCGTGGCGTGCTGGAAGTCGCACCCGCCGCAGAGGCCGGGCTTCGCGACCGGGCACGCGGGCTCGACGCGGTCGGGGTCGGCGCGCAGGACCCGCACGGCGTCGGCGCGCCAGAAGGACGCGCCCTCGCCGCCCTCGGTGACGCGGGCGACCACGCGCTCGCCGGGCAGGGCGTGCCGCACGAAGACCACGCGGCCCTCGTGGCGGGCGACGCAGTGGCCGCCGTGGGCGACGGGCCCGACCTCGAGCTCTAGCTCGGTGCCGGCGGCGTCGGGGCCCTGGCTGCGGGCGGGCCGGGTCTGG
Organism: Kineococcus siccus; assembly: GCF_009906795.1. Classification (GTDB taxonomy): domain Bacteria; phylum Actinomycetota; class Actinomycetes; order Actinomycetales; family Kineococcaceae; genus Kineococcus; species Kineococcus siccus. The sequence goes on along the minus strand of NZ_JAAALN010000373.1, from coordinate 2 downwards.
CG
>NZ_JAAALN010000372.1 GCF_009906795.1 Kineococcus siccus | reverse complement strand
ACCCGGCATCATCACCCTCCCCAGCCCACTGACGAACCAGGAAGGAAACAACACCAAAGGAAACCCCCAACACCCGACAACCCAACCCCACACAACGCAGGACCAGACCACCAGACGCCAGAGGAAATAACAATTGGCATCAACACTTGGCACACTGTTGAGTTCTCAAGAACCGGACGCACCCTCACCGCGAACCCTTGCGAGTTGTTGGTGGAAGGGGCAACCTTCCTACCGTAACCAGGCTAGTGGACGTCGTGCAAACCACTCACCCGATCAGCTGTGCCACCTGGCCGGGGGACCCTGGTCACCTGCCCCAGTCCGTCCGCCCCGTCGTGGCGACATCGAGAACAGTAGACGGCCCCGCGACCGGTGGCAAATCCGCTCGGTCGCGAGGCCGGATCCCCTACTGCGGCAACGGGAGAGCCACCGCGGCGAGCGACTTCCGCCCGCGTCGCAGCACGGCGAAGCGGCCGTGCAGCAGGGTGACGTCCGCCAGCGTCGCGTCCGGGTCCTCGACCTTGACGTTGTTCACGTACGCGCCCCCCTCCCCGATGGTCCGCCGCGCCCCCGACCGGCTCGGTGCGAGACCCGTGTCGGCGAAGAGCTGCACCAGCGGTACGTCGGCCGCCTCCGGCACCACGGTGGGCAGCTCCTCGAGCGCACCGGCCAGGGTCACCGCGTCGATGGTCGAGAGGTCGGCCCCGCCGAAGAGGGCCGAGGACGCGTCCTCGACGGCCCGGGCCGCGGCCTCGCCGTGCACGAGCGCCGTGACGTCGTGCGCGAGCGCGCGCTGCGCCGCCCGGGCGCGCGGCTGCTCCCGGGCCTGCCGGCCGAGGTCCTCGACCTCCTCCCGGCTGCGGAAGGAGAAGGCCTTGAGGTAGCCCTCCACCTGGGCGTCCTCGGCGTTGAGCCAGAACTGGAAGAAGGCGTAGGGCGACGTCAGCTCCGGGTCCAGCCACACGGCCCCCGACTCGGTCTTGCCGAACTTGGTGCCGTCGGCCTTCGTCAGCAGCGGGGTCGCCAGCGCGTGCACCGTCTCCCCCTCCACGCGGCGGACCAGCTCGCAGCCCGCCGTGATGTTGCCCCACTGGTCGGAGCCACCCAGCTGCAGCGAGCAGCCGTGCCGCCGGTGCAGCTGGAGGAAGTCGTTGCTCTGCAGCAGGACGTAGCTGAACTCGGTGAAGCTGATGCCCGTCGTGGCCAGGCGCTTGCTCACGGCCTCGCGGTCGAGCATGCGGTTGACGCTGAAGTGCTTGCCCACGTCGCGCAGGAAGTCGATCGCCGACATCGGCTGCGTCCAGTCCAGGTTGTCCACCATCGTCGCCGCCGCGGGGCCCGCGAAGTCGAGGAACGGCTCGATCTGGCGCTGCAGGCCACTCACCCAGCCCGCCACCGTCGCGGGATCGTTCATCGTCCGCTCCGACGAGGGGCGCGGGTCGCCGATCAGGCCGGTGGCGCCTCCGACGAGGACCAGGGGCCGGTGCCCGGCCTGCTGCAGGCGCCTCGCCGTCAGCACCTGCACGAGGTGCCCGACGTGCAGGCTCGCCGCGGTCGGGTCGAAGCCCACGTAGAAGGTCAGCGACCCGGACGTCAGCGCCTCGCGCAGCGCGGCCTCGTCGGTGGACTGCGCCACCAGGCCCCGCCACTGCAGTTCGTCCCAGACGTCGCTCACGGGGTGTCCACTCCTCAGTCGTCCGCCCCGGGCCGGGCCCGGGTGGGCGCGGCCCGCCCGCGGACAGCCTGCCCGATCAGGTCGGCGCCGGTCGACGCGGTCGCCGCCGGGGCACGGCGGCCCGGTAGGCGGACACCGTCGGCGCGTCCGCGACCCAGGCCCGCCAG
>NZ_JAAALN010000371.1 GCF_009906795.1 Kineococcus siccus | reverse complement strand
CACCGGACTCGTCGGGTTCCACGCCGACCTCGCCACGCCGGGCCTCGGCGGGGCGTGGGCGCGGGCGTCGGCGGCGCGACGGGCGGGCGTAGGAGTAGTCGCGGGCCCCCGCGACCGGGCGTGACGCGGCCGGGCACGACGACGGCAGCGTCGACGCCGGACGGGCGGAGCTCCTGCGGCAGCAGACGGCCCGCAACGTCCTCGACCACGTCCGCAGCCGCGGCGCCGTGCCCGCCGGCTGGGAGCGGTGGGCCCGCTCGACGCTGACCCCGGTCGTCGACTGGCGGCGGGAGCTGACCAGCCTCACGCGCCGGGTCGCCGCCTCGGTCGCGGGGGCCCGCGACTACTCCTACGCCCGCCCGTCGCGCCGCTCGGCCTCGACACCGGGGGTCGTCCTGCCGGCCATGCGCCAGCCCCGCCCGCCGCGGGCCGCGCTCGTCGTGGACACGTCGGGCTCGGTCACCGACGAGATGCTGGCCCGCGTGCACGCCGAGACGGCCGCGGTCCTGCGGCGCTCGCACGGCGGCGGCGTGCAGGTGATCGCGTGCGACGCCGCGGCGTCCGAGGCCCGGCTGGTCCGGCGGGTCCAGGACGTCGTGATCGTGGGCGGCGGCGGGACGGACCTGCGCGTCGGTGTCGCGGCGGCCGCGGCGCTGCGTCCCGCCGTCGACCTCGTCATCGTCGCCACCGACGGCGACACCCCGTGGCCCGACGCCCCGCCGCGGGAGAACCCGACCGCCACCTACGCCGTGCTGCTGCTGGACGGCGAGCGCGCGGGCGTCCCGGCGTGGATGCGGACCATCGCGGTCCCCCGGCGGCCCGACGACCGCTGAGCGGACGGCCCCCGCGGCTCAGCGCACCGCGGGTCCGAGCAGCGTCAGCGTCCGGGCCCCGGCGTCGAGGGCGACGCGGACGCCGACGGGCATCGGCAGGTTCGCGCCCGCGTGGCCGAACTCGACGCCCCCGAGGACCGGGACGTCGCGGTCGCCGAGCACGTCGAGGACGATCTCGGCCAGCGTCGGGGATCCCCCCGCCGGCGCGAGCCCCTCGATCGCGTGCGGGACCCCGACGACCATCCCGGCGATGCGGTCGAGGATCCCGCTGTGCCGCAGCACGTGCAGGTAGCTCCACACGTACGCCGCCTGGCCGCCGGTCTCCTCCCAGAACAGCACCGCGCCGTCGAACGCCTCCGGCGGCAGCGCCCACGGCGTGGCCTGCGCGAGCACGATGCGGTTGACGACCCCGCCGACGAGCCGCCCCTCGGCCCGCCCGGCGCGCCAGCACTCCCAGGAGTCCGTGGTGGGCAGCGCACCGAGCGGGTCCGGACGGGTCAGCAGCCGGGCGTACAGGTCCGCCAGCTCGGCCCGTCGCGCCGCCGACGCCCGCGCCCACGCCCCGCCGAGGCCCGGCGTGGCGAGGTCGGCGTGGAACCCGACGAGTCCGGTGCGCGCGAACAGGACGAGGTGGAGGAGGGAGATGTCGCTGTAGCCGAGGATCGGCTTGGGGTCCGCGAGCACCGCGTCGACGTCGACGAGGTCGAGGTAGCCGAGGACGGTCTGCCCCCCGTCGTGCGCGACGATGGCGCGCACCTCGGGATCGCGCAGCAGGGCGTTCAGCTCCGCGGCGATCTCCGCGGGCGTCGCGGCGCTCCACCAGCGCCGCCGCCCGACGTCGACCAGCGGGGCCGGCCGCACCCGGAAGCCCATGCCCTGCAGCACGTCGACGGCACGCTGGAGGTCGGGTTCGTACTCGGCGTGCAGGGGCCCCGACAGCGACGCGATCACGACCAGGTCCCCCGGGCGCAGGGCGCGGGGGCGGAGGAGGGGCGGCAGCACGGGGTTCGGCACC
>NZ_JAAALN010000370.1 GCF_009906795.1 Kineococcus siccus | reverse complement strand
GGACGCCTTGGACGACGAATGACCGCACCGCCAGCTCTCGGCTCACCGTATCGGTATCGCAGCGCCTGCGTATTACGCGCTCCTCGACACGACCGCTGGGTCGCAGGCCGCGCGGATCGCGGCATGACCGGATGGTCCGACCGTGGACGGACGCGAGCCGGTGCGGCCAGCGGACACGATGTGCGGATGTGGCTGACACTCGAGAAGAGCGGGATCCGCAACCAACGCCGCGACCTGGGGGTCGACCATCTGCGTGATCCCCACCCCGACCTCCCGGCACGACAGTCGCTGGTGCTGACGTCGGCCCACACCCTCCTTCCAGAGGCAGGGGTGGAGGGGCTGCCAGGTCTCGCGCGCCAGGAGGTGGAGCAGGGCCTGAGCGGCCCGGTGCGGGAGGCCATGGCGCGGTGCGAGGACAGCAGCCCCGCGATCGAGTTGCTGCGCGATGACCTGGTACTTCGGCTCAGCGGTGGGCGCTCAGGACTCGCGGCCGCTGTGGTCGTCGTCGACCAGGTGCACCTGCGACGGCTGGTGCGCGGCGTCGTCCCGACGATCATCGCTACGCGCAACCTGCTCTGGTACGGCTTCTACCGTCATGACGATGACCCGCACGCGGAGACGATCGAGTCGTTGCGGCGCCTGCATGATACTTGGAGGCAACGACCAGGTGAGCGGTCTTCCCTGGAGGAGCAGATGCGCCGGGTCGCGGTCGAGGCCGTGGGGGAAGACCCAAACGACCTGCTCGACGCCGTCGTGTGACCAACCGTCGTACCTCGGCTCTGAGAACGCACGCAGATCGTCACATCCGTGAAGTCGTTAGCTGCCAGCGGCGGCGCGCACAACGCGGCATGAGCGCGCCTTCGCGCGACCAGCGGCATGACCGTGCAGTCGCTCGATGCCCAGGGTGGTTCAGGTGGCGGCCCGCACACGGGCACCGCACCACTACCGTTCACGATCGGTGGCGCCTACCCGGCGTCATCGGTGGACTGAGCAATCAGATGGAGGCGATGTGTCGTCAGTGAGTCCGTCTCCGTGGCGTCTGGTCGTCGCCGACATGGACGGCACGCTCGTCAGCGGGACGACAGCCCTGGCCCACCTGGGCACCTGGATCGGACACGCACCCCGGATCGAAGGTCTGGAGGCCAAGCTCGCTGTTGGCCAGGTCAGTGATCAAGAGGTCGCAGACAGCTACGCCACCTTCTACGAGGGCATTGCGGTTGCTGACGCGAGCAGCGCAATGTCGGGCATCCCGCGCATCGATGACATCGCCGAAGGTGTCGCCATGCTGCAGCAGAGATCGGTGCCGGCCTGCATCGCGACGGTCTCCTGGAGCTTCGCGGCGCGCAGCCTGGCGGACCTGTGGGGGTTCACCGACGTGTGTGGCGCTGACCTGGAGGTCGACTCCTCCACAGCCCGTTTCACCGGGCGCGTCGCCCGCCACTTTGGGCCCGAGGACAAGGTTGCCTTCGTCGCCGAACGCTGCCGTCGCGACCGGATCGGGCTGGAGCACGTCGTGGCGATCGGCGACAGCCGCTCGGACCTGCCTCTGTTCGAGGCGGTCGGTTACAGCGTTGCCTTGAACGGGACACCTGATGCTCAGGCTGTCGCCAGCACAGTTGTGAACTCGGGCTCCTTCCTGACGGCGTTGCACGCGGTCCCTGGGCTGCTCAGCTAGTGGTCTGAGTAGCGGATCAGGCTCAATTGCAAGGTCCGTCGCCCCTCGGTCATCGGCACGACCGCAAGAATGTCGGTCAGCCGTGACCGCGCGCGGACGGTGTCATGACCGCGAGATCCCCGCCGCCCGGCTGCATGTGGAGACTCAGATGGTGACCACGTCCAGGAGGTGGTCAGCG
>NZ_JAAALN010000036.1 GCF_009906795.1 Kineococcus siccus | reverse complement strand
GACCGGTGCAGAAGGCCGCGAGCTTCGGCCCGTCCTTCCGGCGCCTCGTGGCCCGGCTCGCCCCGCACCGGGCCCGTCTGCTCGCGGTCACCGTCCTCGCGGTCGTCAGCGTGGCCTGCTCGGTCGTCGGGCCGCGGCTGCTGGGCGAGGCCACCGACGTCGTCGTCGCGGCCGCCGGCGCCGCCGTCCTGGACCGGGCGCGCCTGGAGGGCCTCCTCCTCGCCGCCGTGTCCGTCTACGTCCTGTCCTCCGTGCTGCTCTACGCGCAGGGCGTGCTGCTGAACCGCGTCGTGCAGCGCACCGTCCAGCACCTGCGCTCGGACGTCGAGGACAAGGTGCACCGGCTGCCGCTCGCGCGCGTGGACTCCACGCAGCGCGGCGACCTCCTCAGCCGGGTGACCAACGACATCGACAACGTCTCGCAGAGCCTGCAGCAGACGCTGAGCCAGGCGCTGACGTCGGTCCTCACGGTGATCGGCGTCGTCGCGTTCATGGTCTCGATCTCGTGGGAGCTCGCGGTCGTCGCCCTGCTCGCGATCCCGCTGACCCTGCTCGTGACCGCGGCCGTCGCGAAGCGGTCGCAGCCGCTGTTCGCGGCGCAGTGGCGCGAGACGGGCGTCCTGAACGGGCAGATCGAGGAGGCGTTCACGGGCCACGACGTCGTCACGGCGTTCGGGCGGCGCGAGGAGGTGCGGGCCCGGTTCGCCGAGCGCAACGAGGAGCTGTTCCGCGCGAGCGCCGGGGCGCAGTTCCTGTCCGGGACGATCCTGCCGGCCACGACGTTCGTCGGGAACCTCGTCTACGTCGGGATTGCCGTGCTGGGCGGGCTGATGGTGACGAGCGGCTCCCTCACCATCGGCGGGGTGCAGGCGTTCATCCAGTACTCGCGGCAGTTCACGCAGCCGCTCAGCCAGCTGGGGTCGATGGCGAACCTGCTGCAGTCCGGCGTCGCGTCGGCCGAGCGGGTCTTCGAGCTCCTCGACGAGCCCGAGCTGTCGCCCGAGCCCGCGGTGGAACCCGCACGGCCGCAGGGCGAGACCGGTCCGGGCGCCGGGCGCATCGAGTTCGAGCACGTGTCCTTCGGCTACTCCCCCGACCGCCCCCTCATCGACGACCTGTCCTTCGTGGCCGAGCCGGGACGGACGGTCGCGGTGGTCGGCCCCACGGGGGCGGGCAAGACCACGCTGGTGAACCTGCTGCTGCGCTTCTACGAGGTGGACGGCGGGCGCATCCTGCTCGACGGGATCGACACCGCCGCGATGTCCCGGGGCGAGGTGCGCTCGCGGGCCGCGATCGTCCTGCAGGACACGTGGCTGTTCTCCGGCACGATCCGCGACAACATCGCCTACGGCCGCCCGGGCGCGACCGAGGACGAGGTCGTCGCGGCGGCCCGCGCGGCCTCGGTCGACCGCTTCGTGCGCTCCCTGCCGGAGGGCTACGACACCCACGTCGACGAGGACGCCACGCGCGTCAGCGCCGGGGAGAAGCAGCTGATCACGATCGCCCGCGCCTTCCTCGCCCGGCCCGGCGTGCTCGTCCTGGACGAGGCGACGAGCTCGGTGGACACCCGCACCGAGCGGCTCGTGCAGCAGGCCATGACCGAGCTGCGCCGCGGCCGCACGAGCATCGTCATCGCCCACCGGCTCTCCACCGTCCGCGACGCCGACCTGATCCTGGTGATGCAGGACGGGCGCGTCGTGGAGCAGGGCCGGCACGAGGAGCTGCTGGCCGCGCAGGGCGCCTACGCGGCGCTGCACCACGCGCAGTTCGCGGGACCAGCCGTCGAGGCGGACCCCGGGGCGGCGACCGGCGGGCGCGCCGGTGACGCCGGGCCGGCGGGCGCCTGATCCCCGGGCCGCCGCCTCAGCCGCGCACGGGAGCGACGTCGCCGGCGAAGCGGTCCTCGACGTCGCCCGTCTCCCCCGCCAGCGCGGCCGGGCGGCCGAGGAGCAGGACGTAGGCGAGGAACGCGAGCTCGGCGAGGACGCCGATCCCGACCCGCGCCCACGTCGGCAGGGGCGAGGGCGTGACGAACCCCTCGATGAGGCCCGAGACGAGCAGCACGACGACGAGGCCGAGGGCGATGCCGACCATCGCCCGTCCCTCGACCGCCAGGGAGTCGGCCCGCCGCCGCGGCCCGGGGGCGACCCACGCCCAGAACAGCCGCATGCCCGCACCGGCGGCGACGAAGACGGCGGTCAGCTCGAGCAGGCCGTGCGGGAGGATGAGGCCGAAGAACAGCTCCCCGCGGCCGTTGGCGATGAGCAGGCCGCCCTGCAGCCCGACGTTGAGGGCGTTCTGCGCGAGGGCCACCGGCACGAACACCCCGGTGATGCCGAGGGCGACGCAGGTCGCCGCGACCCAGGCGTTGTTCGTCCAGACGCGCCCCGCGAACGAGGCGTGCGAGTACTGGGAGTAGTAGCCCGAGAAGTCCTCCTCGACGAGCTGGCGGATGTCGGAGGAGGAGCCGAAGACGCTGGACTGCACGGCGGGGTCGCCCGCCACCCACACGCCCGCGGCCACGGCGAGGACGGCCGTGAAGGCCGCCGCCCCGAACGTCCACCAGCGCACCCGCCACAGCGCCGCGGGGAACGCCCGCGCCGCGAAGTGCGTGAGCTGCTTCCACGCCGGGTACTGGCTGCCCGTGAGGCGGGCCCGCGCCCGCGCGAGCAGCGTGGACAGCTCGTCGACCAGCACGGGCTCGGCCTGCGAGGAGCGCAGGAACGACAGGTGCGTCGCGGTGCGCTGGTAGAGGACGACGAGCTCGTCGGCCTGGTCGCCGGTCAGCGCGCGCGTGCGCACCAGCGCGCGCAGCCGCGCCCACTCCTCGGCGTGCACGGCCCGGTAGGCGTCGACGTCCACCGGCTCAGGGTAGGTCCCCGGGGCCGCGGACGAGGTCGAGCCGCGGCACCCCCGGCGGGTCGAACCCCCACACCTGGCCGTAGAAGGACAGCTCGGCCTCGAGCGCCGCCGCGACGTTCTCGGCGCGGCGGAACCCGTGCTGCTCGCCGGGGAACACGACGAGCGCGTGCGGGAGCCCCTTGCGCCGCAGCGCCTCGGCGAACCGCTCGGCCTGCGCCCGCGGGACCACGAGGTCGTCGGCGCCCTGCAGGAGCAGCACGGGGCAGGACAGGCCGTCGACGTGGTTCAGCGGGGCCCGGGCGGCGTAGACGTCCTCGGCCTGCGGCAGCGGGCCGACGAGGGAGTCCAGGTAGCGGGACTCGAAGTCGTGGGTGTCGGCCGCGAGCGCCCGCAGGTCGGCGACGCCGTAGTACGACGTGCCCGCCGAGAAGGCGTCCGTCCCCGTCAGGCAGGCCAGGACCGTGAAGCCCCCGGCGCTGCCGCCGCGGATGCCGATCCGGTCCGCGGGCGCGAGGCCGTCGGCGACGAGCCAGCGCGCCACCGCGACGCAGTCCTCGACGTCCACGACGCCCCACGCGCCGTCGAGCGCCTCGCGGTAGGCCCGGCCGTAGCCCGTCGAACCGCCGTACTGGACGTCGACGACCCCGATCCCGCGGGAGGTGAAGTAGGCGACCTCGGGGCTGACGGCCGCCTGCGACTGCGACGTCGGGCCGCCGTGCACGAACAGGACGTGCGGTGCCGTCCCGTCGTGGTGCGCGACGTCGAGCGCGGCGTTCGTCGGGGCGTAGCGGTGCGCGTGCACGACGCGCCCGCCCGCGCTCGGCACCGTGACGGGCTGGGGCACGGGGAGCACCGCCGGGTCGGGCGTCCGGCCGCCGGCCTGCACGAGCTGCACCGCCGGGGGCCGCCCGGCGGGCCGCGGTCCGGTCCCGACGTCGACGGTCACCACGGTCGGTCCCCGCGTCGCGGACGCGGCGACGGCCGCGACGGTCGTGCCCGCGGCGGCCAGGACCGGCGAGTACGCCGTGAACGGCAGCCCCAGCCGGTCCACCTCGCCCGTGCGGGGGTCCACGACGTCGAGGCCGTAGGTCGCGCTGCCGTGCAGGAGCGCGACGCGGCCGTCGTCCAGCGCGGCCCACGACGTGGTGCCGAAGGTCCACGGGGGGAACCCCTGCTCCGCCGCCTCGGGCAGGACCGGGACGAGGTGGGCTTCGTCCCCGCCCGCGGGCTCGACCCGGTGCAGGTTCCACCAGCCGCTGCGGTCGGAGACGACGAGGAGCCGCCCGTCCGCGGTCCAGCCGGGGTGCAGCAGCGACTCGCGCCGCCCGGCGCCCGCGAGGACCCGGACCGCGCGGAGCCGGTGGTCGGGCCCCACGTCGGCCGTCCACAGCAGCGTGCGCTGCCACGGCATGTCCGGGTGCTCCCAGCTGGTCCAGGCCAGCCGGCGGCCGTCGGGCGACGTGCGCGGCGCGGCGAGGAAGCGCGGGCCGCGGAACAGCTCGCTCACGCCGCTGCCGTCGAGCGCCACCCGGACGAGGGCCCGGGCCGGGACGGGACCGGCGACGTCCTCGGCGACGAGCACGACGCCGCCGTCGTCCAGCCGGTCCGGGTCGGCGAAGCGCGGCCGCGAGGCGACGTCCGGCGTCAGCGGGCGGGGGGCCCGCCCTGGCACGATGCGGCGATGACCCTGCCGCACGGAGCCTGGCCGTCCCCGCTGTCCGCGGCGGGGGCGGCGGTTACCGTGGCCCCGTGGCCACGCGACGACCCGAGCCGCCCGACCTCGGGCCCGCGCGCGAGGCGGGGCCGCTCGCGGGCCCGGGGGGCGCGCCCACGGGCGACGTCGTCACGGGCGAGGCCGTGGTGCTGGACCTGCGGGCCGCCTCCTTCGCCTCGCGGCTCCTCGCCGGGCTGCTGGACGCCCTGGCCACCGCGGTCGTCGGGGTGCTGCTGCTGCTCGGGGGCTCCGCGCTGCTGTCCGAGGCCGACGAGGCGGCGGCGGGGGCGGTCGCGCTGACGCTGACCGTCTTCTGCCTGGTGGGCATCCCCGTCCTCGTGGAGACGCTGACGCGGGGGCGCTCGCTCGGGAAGGTGGTCACGGGGCTGCGGGTCGTGCGCGACGACGGGGGGCCGGTCCGGTTCCGGCACTGCGTGGTGCGCGGCCTGCTGGGCTTCTTCGAGCTGTGGGCGACCGCGGGCAGCCCCGCCATCCTCTGTGCGCTGATCACGCAGCGCGGCAAGCGGTTCGGCGACCTGCTGGCCGGCACCTACGTGGTCCGCGAGCGCACGGGCGCCCGGCACGTGCCGCTGCCGCCCATGCCGCCGGAGCTCGCGGGCTGGGCCCACCGCGCGGACATCGGCCGCCTCCCCGACGGCACGGCCCTCGCGGCCCGGCAGTTCCTGAGTCGCGCGGCCGGCCTGCACGCGTCCTCGCGCGAGCAGCTCGGCGCCTCCCTCGCGGGGTCCCTCCTGCCGCTCGTCTCGCCCCCGCCGCCCGCGGGGACCCCCGCCGAGCGCTTCCTCGCGGCCGTCCTCGTCGAGCGCCGCGACCGCGAGCTGGTGACGCTGCAGCGCCAGCAGGCGCGCGTCCGCGAGCTGGCGCACTCCCTCGGGCGCGACCGGCCCGGAGCCTGAGCCGGCGGTTCAGCCCCGGCGCGGACCGGGGCGGCGGCGCAGCACGAGCAGCGTCAGGTCGTCGGTCGGGCCGGCTCCGACGTGGCGCCCCACCGCGTGCACGACGGCGTCGGCCAGCCGCTCGGCGACGTCGCCCGCCGCGGGGCCGCCCCGGTCCGCCACCGCGTCCAGCGCGGCCAGCAGCCCCTCCTCGCCCAGCAGCCGGCGGCCGGGGTCCACGGCCTCGACGACCCCGTCGGTGTACAGCACCAGCGCGTCACCGGGTCGCAGGGTCACGACCGCGTCCGGAACGGACACCCCGCCGAAGGGGCCCAGCAGCGTCCCGGGCCGCCCGACGAGCGCCGCGGGGGCGTCGGGGCGCACGAGCACGGCCTGCGGGTGTCCGGCGAGGGCCAGGACGGCCCGGCCGTCGCCTCCGTCGTCCTCGCCGCGCTCGCCTGCGGCGGGCGGGGACAGCCGGACGGCGGCCACGGTGGCGAAGCGGTCGCCCACGGCGTCCTGCACGACGTCGCCGACGTGCTGCAGCAGCAGACCCGGGGACGCGAGGACCGGGGACAGCGCGCGCACGGTCCACTGGAAGGCGGCCGTCGTCGCGGCGGCCCGCGGACCGCGGCCGGACACGTCCCCGATGACCGCGAGCGCCCCGCGCCCGACCCCGCCCGGGAGCAGGTCGTAGAAGTCGCCGCTGACCTCGCCGCGCGTGCCGTCCGCCCGCGTCGCCGGCTGGTAGCGCACGGCGACGTCGTAGCCGGGCGCGGGCGGCAGGGCGCGCGGCACCAGCTGGCGCTGCAGCTCCGCGGCGAGCTCCGCCGCCTCCGCGTGGGCCGCGCGCTCGGCGGCCTGGGCCAGCACGCGGTCGGTGACGTCGCGCTGCACGGCGACGTAGCAGCGGACCCGACCGGCCGCGTCGGGCAGCGGGGACAGCGACAGCTCGTTGTGGAACACGGTCCCGTCGCGGCGCCGGTTCGGGATCGTCACGGTGCCGCCGCGGCGCTCGCGCAGCATCGTCCGCACCGCGGCCGCCGGGCCGGCCGTGTCGTGACCGAGCTCCGCGAGCCCGTCCTGCAGGAAGCGGCAGTTGCGGCCCAGCGCCTCGACGGCCGCGTACCCCGTCGTGGCGGTGAACGCGTCGTTGACCCACACGAGCGGCTCACCGGGGAGGGTCACGTCGGCGAGGCAGACGGCCTGCTCCATCCGGCTCAGCGCCTGCAGCTGCACGGCGCCCAGCTCGAGGTCGCTCAGCTGGAGGTGGCTGAGCGCGAGGTCGCCGAGGCGGACTCCCGTCGAGAGCACGGGAGGGGCGCTGCGCCGGGTGCCGCGGGGGTGGACCACCCGCCCATCCTCACCCTCGGTCCCCGTCCCGTCACCACGGCCGGCGGGACGCGGGCGCCGGACGGGTGGCAGAGTGATCGGGTGGTCAGTGATCCGCGTGTGTGACGTCACCCCTCCCGCCGAGCTCAACGTGCCCCTGGACAGGACGGCGCCGTCGATGGCGCGCGCGTTCCTGCGCCAGACGTACTGCGACGCGCACCACGCCCGCGTCCTGGACGAGGCGGAGCTGCTGGTGTCCGAGCTCATCACCAACGGGATCCAGCACGGGGCGCCCCCGATCGCGCTGCGCGTGACGTGCGACGGCTCGTCCGGGCTGCGCGTGGCCGTGCGCGACGGCAGCCCGCAGACCCCCCTGGCCCGCGACGCCGGGCCGGAGGACGACTCGGGCCGCGGCATCGCGCTCGTGGACATGCTCAGCACGTCGTGGGGCGTGGAGACGTCGGAGGCCGGCAAGGTCACGTGGTTCACGCTGACCTGACCCGTCCCGTGCTCCCGGTGCTCCCGCGCCGGGGCCGATCTCGAGGAGGAAGGTCGTGCGGACTGCCGGGGTGCTGGTGCCCACCAGCGAGTTCGGGCCCTTCGACGTCCTGTCCGAGTGGGCGATCGACCTCGCGAACGCCGGCCGCTGGGACCTCGCGCTGCGGCGCTGCCGCGAGGGCGAGCTGCTGTGCACCGCGGCCCGGGACGTGCGCACGGCGCGCTACCTGCGGTTCATCCGCGGGATCTGCCTGCTCGAGACCGGGGACACCGCGGGGGCCGTCGAGGTCGGTGGCCGGCTGCTGCGCGACCTGCCGCCCGAGGAGTCCGCGTGGCGGGGCAAGGTCCTCGCGCTCGTCGCGGAGGCGCTGCTGACGCAGGGGATGCCGACGGCCGCGATGGACGCGCTGTCCGAGGCGCTGGCCCTCGCGCAGGACCCGGCCGCGAGCTACAACCACCTGTCCGCGGCCTTCTCCACCGCCACGGCCCTGCGCTCGATGCTGCTGTTCGAGCAGTGCCACTCCCTGCTCGGCCGCGTCGCGCAGGCGCCCCGCGTGGACATGGTCCGCACCAACGTCCACCGGGCCCTGGCGATCACGAACGCCCTGTGGGGCTGCCTGCTCGACCTCACCGGCGACGGCGAGGGAGCCACCCGGCGCTACCACCAGGCGCTGGGCGGGACCGCCGCGATGTCGGCCAGCGCGCGCGCCGAGGGGGCCACCGAGATGCGCTGGCGGGCGCAGGCGCTGGAGGGCTTCGTCCTGCACCGCCTCGGGCACGACGACCTCGGCTACGCCCGGGTGCAGGAGGCCCTCGCCGCGATCACGCCGCGCGACGAGCTCGTCGAGGTGCGGGCGGCCCGCCTGGCGGAGGCCGTGGTCCTCGCCCGCCGCGGGCGCGACGGGGAGGCGCGGGAGCTGCTGTCGTCGTTCCGCCACGTCACCGTCCACGAGAACCGCGAGCTCTGGGAGGCCCTCGGCACGGCGGCCCTGGCCGACGTGGACCTCGAGCCGGTGCGCGAGGAGGGGGCCCGCGCCGCGGCCCGGGGCTGGCGCCGGATGTCCGAGCTCGCGATGGCCCGGCTGTGGCGCGACCGGGAGGGCCGCTTCGAGGCGCTCGCCGACCGGGCGCGCGTGCAGACGCTGGAGCAGGAGGCCGCGCGGCACTCCGCGGCCGTCCTCACCGACCCGCTCACGGGGCTGGGCAACCGGCGTCGGCTGCAGGAGCGGCTGGACGACGAGGCGGCCGCCGCCCGCGCGGGCCGGGCGGTCGACCCCGCGGCGCTGCTGTTCGTGGACGTGGACGAGTTCAAGGCCGTCAACGACACGTGCTCGCACGGCACGGGCGACCTCGTGCTGCAGCGCCTGGGCCAGCTGGTGCAGGCGGCGTGCCGGCACGGTGACACCGCGATCCGGTACGGCGGTGACGAGTTCGTCGTGCTGCTCTCCGACGCCGCGGGCGCGGCCGAGGCCGCGGAGCGCCTGCTCGCGGCGGTCCGCGGCGAGGACTGGCGGGTCCTCGACCCCCGCCTGTCGGTCCGGGTCTCCGTGGGGTGCGCCGTGCGGGCGAGCGTGGCCGAGGCCCTGGCCTGCGCGGACGCCGCCCTGTCCACCGCCAAGCGGGCGGGCCGGGACCGCGTCGTGCGCGCCGACGGCCCCGAGCCCCGCCGCGACGTGGTGCCCGCGTCCGGGCGGACGTCGTGACGGACGACCGGAGCGGCGAGGGCCCCGGACGCACGACCGCCCGGCACCTGGAGCAGGTGCCGGGCGGTCGGTCCGGCCAGTGGGCCGGAGGCTCGCGTCAGTAGCGGTAGTCGTCGGACTTGTACGGCCCGGCCACGTCGATGCCCAGGTACTCGGCCTGCGTCTTGGTGAGCTCCGTGAGCCGCACGCCGAGGGCGTCGAGGTGCAGGCGCGCGACCTTCTCGTCGAGGTGCTTGGGCAGGACGTGCACGCCCACGGGGTACTCGTCCGGCTTGGTGAAGACCTCGATCTGCGCCAGGACCTGGTTGGTGAACGAGTTCGACATCACGAAGCTCGGGTGCCCGGTCGCGTTGCCCAGGTTCACCAGGCGGCCCTCGGACAGCACGATGATGCTGTGCGCCGGGTTGCCGTCGGTCGCCGGGATGCGCCACTCGTGGACCTGCGGCTTGATCTCGACGCGCTCGACGCCGGGGATGCGGCCGAGGCCGGCCATGTCGATCTCGTTGTCGAAGTGGCCGATGTTGCAGACGATCGCCTGGTGGCGCATCCGCACCATGTCCGACGCCATGATCACGTCGCGGTTGCCGGTGGCGGTCACGAAGATGTCGGCGATGCCGACGACGTCGGACAGGCGCGCGACCTGGAACCCGTCCATGGCGGCCTGCAGCGCGTTGATCGGGTCGATCTCGGTGACGATGACGCGCGCACCCTGGCCCCGCAGCGACTCCGCCGACCCCTTGCCGACGTCGCCGTAGCCGAAGACGACCGCGACCTTGCCGCCGATGAGGACGTCGGTGCCCCGGTTGATGCCGTCGATCAGCGAGTGGCGGGTGCCGTACGTGTTGTCGAACTTCGACTTGGTGACCGAGTCGTTGACGTTGATCGCCGGGAACGGCAGCACGCCGTTGCGGAAGTACTCCAGGAGGCGGTGCACGCCCGTGGTGGTCTCCTCGGTGACGCCCTGGATGCCCGCGGCGATGCGCGTCCAGCGCTCCGGGTCCTCGGCGAGCGAGGCGCGCAGCAGACTCAGGACGACGCGGTACTCCTCGGAGTCCTCCTCGGTGGGCTCGGGGACGGCGCCGGCGGCCTCGAAGCGCTTGCCCTCGAGCACGAGCATGGTGGCGTCGCCACCGTCGTCGAGGATCATGTTCGGGCCGACGCGGTGGCCCTCGGCGTCGGTGCCCCAGTCGAAGATGCGGTCGGCGAGCGCCCAGTACTCCTCGAGCGACTCGCCCTTCCACGCGAACACCGGGACGCCCGCGGGCTCCTCGACGGTGCCGTCGCGGCCCACGGCCACGGCCGCCGCGGCCTGGTCCTGCGTGGAGAAGATGTTGCAGCTGGCCCAGCGGACCTGCGCGCCGAGCGCGGTGAGGGTCTCGATGAGCACGGCGGTCTGCACGGTCATGTGCAGCGAGCCCGCGATGCGGGCGCCGGCCAGCGGCTTGCTCTCGCCGAACTCCTCGCGCAGGGCCATCAGGCCCGGCATCTCGTGCTCGGCGAGCCGCAGCTCGTGGCG
Source organism: Kineococcus siccus (assembly GCF_009906795.1). Lineage (GTDB taxonomy): Bacteria > Actinomycetota > Actinomycetes > Actinomycetales > Kineococcaceae > Kineococcus > Kineococcus siccus. The sequence continues at coordinate 13,873 of NZ_JAAALN010000036.1, read as the reverse complement.
GCCGGCGGGGGCCAGGGCGATGTCCTTGACCTGGAACTCGAACTTCTGGGCAGACACGGGTGTCCTCTCGCGGGGGGTCGATCCGTCAGACGGTCGATGGGTCTCCCGGCGCGGTCCCTCTGGACCACACGGCATCACCGGACGCCGGAGGTCTCCCAGGGTACGCGCCCGACGCCGGCGGGTCAGCGCGAGGCGGGTCAGGCGGGGGTGCCGGGCCCCGCTCCGCGGGCGGCCGCGGTCCGCGAGGACGTCGCCCCCCGGCCGGGGGGGCGACGCAGGTCCGGCTCCAGGTAGACCACGCGGGCGATGGGCACCGCCGCGCGCACGCGGTGCTCGGCGCCGTCGATCGCGGCCGCCACGTCCGCCGCGGTGTCGGCCGCGGGCACCGCGATCTTGGCCGCGACCAGCAGCTCCTCGGGGCCCAGGTGCAGGGTCTTCAGGTGGATGACGCCCTCGACGCCGTCGCCCGGCAGCGCGTCGCGGATGCTGCGCACCTGCTCGGGCGTCGCGCCCTCGCCCAGCAGCAGAGACTTGGTCTCGACGGCCAGCACGACGGCCACGCCGACGAGCAGGACCCCGATGAGGGCGGTGCCGACGGCGTCCCAGCGCCCGTCGTGGGTGAGCAGGGTGAGGCCCACGCCGAAGAGCGCGAAGACCAGGCCGAGCAGGGCCGCGAGGTCCTCGAGCAGAACGACGGGCAGCTCGGGCGCCTTCGCGGTGCGGATGAAGCGGACCCAGGACTGCGTGCCGCGCGTCCGGTTCGACTCCACGACGGCCGTGTGCAGGGACCGCGACTCCAGCCCGATGGCGACCACGAGCACCACCACGGGCACCCACTGCCAGGAGGTGAGCGGGTGCGGGTCCTCCCACTTGTGCCAGGCCTCGTAGAGCGCGAAGAGCCCGCCGACGCTGAACAGCACGATCGAGACGAGGAACGCGTAGACGTAGCGCTCGCGCCCGTAGCCGAACGGGTGCTCCGGGGTCGCGGTGCGCTTGGCGGCGCGGCCGCCGACGAGCAGCAGCACCTGGTTGCCCGAGTCGGCGGCGGAGTGGATCGCCTCCGCGAGCATCGACGAGGCCCCGGTGAGCAGGAAGGCGATGAACTTGGTCACCGCGATCCCGATGTTCGCGGTGAGCGCCGCGATGATGGCCCTGGATCCGCCTTCGGTCGACATGGTCAGCCCAGCCTGTCCTTGAGATCGGCGACGTGCGGCGAGGTCGCCGGGTCGATCCCGGAGGCTAGCGCGAGGTAGGTCGAAGCGAAATCCGTGCGCTGCAGCACCTGTGCGAGCCGCGCGAGCTCGGTGCCCGGGTCGGCGACGACGTCGCTGACGCGCACGCCCGCGTCCTCGGCCGTGCGGGAGACCGCCTCGACCAGGACGCGGTCGGCGTCGGCGAGCGACTCGGGGGCGTCGCGCAGCAGCAGCAGGCGCAGCCGGGGCGCGACGGGCGCGTCCAGGAAGGGGTCGGCGAAGAGGTCCTCGGACGTCGCCGCGAACGGCCCGCCGAAGGTGGCCACGACCTCGCTCGCGTCGTCGGGCAACGACCCCGTGACGGCCGGGACCCGCGCGGTGCGCGCGAGCATCGACCCGGCGCGGCGCGCGGCCGCGGCCATGAGGTCGCCGTCGGCCAGCACGACGGGCACGGTCTGCGCGAGCTCGAGCGCCAGCACCTTGGCGGGGTTGACGAAGGCCTCCGACGACGGCTTGCACCGGTCGGACTCGTCGTCGAGGCGGTCGGCGACCGCCGTGAGCACCTCGGGCGGCGTGCGGACCAGGTCCAGCGCGTGCGCCGCGAGCAGGACGGGGGTCAGCAGCGCCCACAGCGCCACCCGCGAGGACCGCTCGCCCGCGCCCGCGGCGCGCACCCCGCGGGCCGGCGGGACGTGCACGTTGCCCGGCCGGGAGCCGATGGCGGCCAGCGGGGACCCCTCGGCGCCCACGGTGACGACGCGCGCGCCGCGGCGCGCGGCCTCGACGGCGAGGGCCAGCGGCCCCGGGGCGCGGCCGGACATCGAGACCGCGACCACGAGGTCCAGCGGCCCGACCCAGCTGGGCAGCGGGCCGCCGCGGCGCGCGACGACGGGCACGGGGCAGCTGCGGCCCGCCAGCGCGGTCAGCACGTCGGCGACGACGGAGCTCCCGCCGAGCGAGGCCACGAGCACCGCGCGGGGCCGGCCGTCCTCGGCGAGCCGGGCCACCCCCGCGTCCTCGGAGAGCTGGACCGCCTCGCGCACCTGCGCGCCCGCCGTGGCCAGCGCCCGCAGCACGCCCGAGGTGTCGGCGGCCGCGAGGGCCTCACCGTCGCTGAGCAGGGTCTCGTCGAGGGCGCTCACGCGGACGCCCCGCCGCCCGCGGGGACCCCGCGGGCCTCGTCCACCAGGAGCACCGGCACCCCGTCGACGACGGGGTAGCGCACGCCCGACGGCGTGACGAGGACCTGCTCGCCGTCCACCTCGACGGGGCCGGTGAGGGGTTCGCCCGTCAGCGGGCAGCGCAGCAGCTCCAGCACCCACGCCTCCAGCCGCAGGCCGCTCACGCGCCCTGCCCCCGCACCAGGGCCAGCACCCGGTCGCGCACCTCGACCATGGTCGCCTCGTCCGCGCCCTCGGCGTTCAGCCGCAGCAGCGGCTCGGTGTTGCTGGCCCGCAGGTTGAACCACCACATCGGCGCGTCCCCCGCGGCGGGGTGCGTCACCGTCAGGCCGTCGAGGCGGTCCACGAGCAGCTCCTCGCCCGCGTCGCGCGCGCGGGCGGTCACGGCCTCCTCGACGCGCTGCGCCGCGGCGGCCGCGTCGTCGACGGTGGAGTTGATCTCCCCGCTCGCCGCGTAGCGCTCGTACTCCGCCGCGAGCTGCGACAGCGGGACGTCGGACTCGGCCAGCGCCGCGAGGACGTGCATCGCGGCGAGCATGCCGGTGTCCGCGGACCAGAAGTCGCGGAAGTAGTAGTGGGCGGAGTGCTCGCCGCCGAACACGGCGCCCACGTCGGCCATCTCCTGCTTGATGAAGGAGTGCCCGACCCGGGTGCGCACCGGGGTGCCCCCGGCCTCGCGGATGATCTCGGGGACGGCGGCCGAGGTGATGAGGTTGTGGATCACGCGGGCCTCGCGACCCGCGGCCAGCTCCTTGGCGATCTCGCGGCGGGCGACCATGGCGGTCACCGCGCTGGGGCTGACGGGGTCGCCCTTCTCGTCCACGACGAAGCAGCGGTCGGCGTCGCCGTCGAAGGCGAGGCCGATGTCGGCCCCGGCGCGGGGCACGGCGGCCTGCAGGTCGCGCAGGTTCGCGGGCTCCAGCGGGTTCGCCTCGTGGTTCGGGAAGGTGCCGTCGAGCTCGAAGTAGAGCTCGGTCACGGCGAAGGGCAGCGCCGCGAGCCCCGCGGCCTCCCCCAGCACCGCGGGCACCGTGTGCCCGCCCATGCCGTTGCCGGCGTCGACGACGACGCCGAGCCGGCGGGCGCCGGAGAGGTCGACGAGGGAGCGCAGGTGCTCCGCGTAGGCGCGCAGCAGGTCCTGCTCGGTCACGGTGCCGGGGGTGACGCCGTCGACGTCCGGCACCGCGCCGGCGTCGAGCCAGCTCTGCGCCAGGTCGCGGACGGCGGCGAGGCCGGTGTCCTGCCCGACGGGGCGCGCCCCCGAGCGGCACATCTTGATCCCGTTGTACTGCGCGGGGTTGTGGCTCGCGGTGAACATGGCGCCCGGGACGTCCAGGGACCCGCTCGCGAAGTACAGCCCGTCGGTCGAGCACAGCCCGATGACCACGACGTCGACGCCGCGCGAGGCGAGCCCGTCGGCGAACGCGGCCGACAGCTCCGGGGAGCTGGGGCGCATGTCGTAGCCGATGACGGCGCGGGGCCGGCGGCCGCCGGCGACCTCCTCGGCGGGCTGCTGCGGGAGCACGACGACCTCGGCGAAGGCGGCGCCGATGGCGCGCACGGCGGGGACGTCGAGCTGGTCGGGAACCACCCCGCGGACGTCGTAGGCCTTGATGACGGACGACAGGGGTGCGCTCACGGGACCGAGCGTAGCGGCGCGACTCCCGACGGCTGGGGTCGCGACGGGGCCGGACGGGGGACCGGCGGGCCGCGGCGCGCCGCGACTACTGCTTGCGCGTGCGGTCCAGGACGGCGTCCACGGACAGCGGGCCGGCGGAGGACTGCCAGGTGCGCTCCTCGCAGACGTGGCAGGAGACGAAGCGGACGGGGGTGCCGTCGGTCAGCGACATCTGCAGCTGGGTGACGCGCTCGCTGCCGCACGAGCCGCACAGCGCGGTCTCGCGGTGGCCGGCCTGCGTGAGGGAACCGAGCGGCGGGGCGGTGCGGACGGCGCGGGCCCGGCGGGGGCGGCGAGGCGTGTTCGGTGTCGCGAGAGCCACGGGTGGTCCTCCAGGCGTGAGCCGGACGGGGGGCGGAGTGAAGACGGACCTCCATCGGCAGGCCCACCCGCCGCTTGAGGTCGCGTCACCCGTGCGGGCCAGCTCCGGCCTCAGCGGCCCCCGGCGCGGGGTTCGTCGCGCAGCGCCCGCAGGTGCCCGCGGCGCGTGCCCGGTCCCGGCTCCCCGGCGGGGCGCGGCTCCGCGGGACCGGGCTGGGCCCGCGGCGCGGGGCGGTCCCGCACCGCGTCGGCCACCGCGAGGATGTCGTCGTGGCTGCGCGCGGCCTCGACCATGCCGGGGGCCAGGCGCACGACCTCCCACCCGCGGGGGGCGGTCAGCCGGTCGGCGTGCTCGGCGCAGAGGTCGTAGCAGTGCGGCTCGGCGTAGGTGGCCAGCGGCCCGAGGACGGCCGTGGAGTCGGAGTACACGTAGGTCAGGGTCGCGACGGCGTTGCGGCCGCACGCGGTCCGCGAGCACCGCCGCCGGACCTCGGCGCCCCCGGCGTCCTGCGCGCGCCCACCCGGCGCGCGGCCGCCCTGCCGCGTCGGGGTCGTCCCGGGAGTGCTCACGCGCCGCACGCTACCCGCCGCCCGCGCGCCGTCGCCGCAACCACCGGGGGGTGCCGCCGCCGTGTCGTACCCTCCCCCGGTGGCACGAGGACGGCCGTCGAGGCCGCGCACGACGAAGCGGCGGGACCGGCACGGCCGGGGCCTGCGCGGCCCCCTGCTGCCGTCGTCGCTGCCCGCGGCGCGCACGCGCGCCGAGCGCTTCGACGACCTGGTGCTCGACGCCGTCGACCTGCTCGAGCGCCGCTGGGCGCAGGAGCTCGCCGGGGTGGAGTTCGCCGTGGAGGACGTGCCGCCGTCGGACCCGGCGCCCTGGGAGGACGACGCCGTCCCGCTCGGGCGGCTGTTCCCGGCCGACGGCGCGAGCCCCACGCGCGTCGTGGTCTACCGGCGCCCCGTGGAGACGCGCGCCGACGAGGACGACCTCGACGACCTCGTCGCGGAGGTGGTCATCCAGCAGGTGGCGCACCTGCTGGAGCTGCCCCCGGACGACGTCGACCCGCGCTACGGCGAGGACTGAGGCGGCGGACCGGGCCGCGGGTCGGGGATGGGGCGGTGCGTCAGCCGCTGCGGCGCTTGAGGCGCCGGCGCTCGCGCTCGGACAGGCCGCCCCAGATGCCGAAACGCTCGTCGTTGCCGAGCGCGTACTCCAGGCACTCCTGGCGGACCTCGCAGGACTGGCAGACGCGCTTGGCCTCGCGGGTCGAGCCGCCCTTCTCGGGGAAGAAGGCCTCGGGGTCGGTCTGCGCGCACAGGGCCAGCTCCTGCCAGCCCGGGTCCTCCGGCGTCATGCCCGGGTGGCGCCCGGTGCCCCAGCCGACCTCGACGATCGACAGCTCGGGCCGCACCACGGCGACCTCGTCCGCGGCGACCTCGTCCGCGGCGACCTCGTCCGCGGCCACCTCGCCGGCGGGCTCGTCGGGGACCACGTCCGGCCCCTCGACCGTCACCACGGACAGCGGCCTCTCGCGCACCTGCACATCGATCTCCACTGGGTGCCCCCCGACGCCTAGACAGTCACTACCGGTGATCTAGCAGTCACGGAGTGACCACCACTGGTGGAATTACACGCGTGTCGTGCGCAGGAGTCAAGCCCACCGTGGTATCCCCCGCCTCCCCAGCCACAACAGCCACACGAGTCGTCCACGAACCGCGTGCCGGGGGGCGTCCGGAGCCCCGAGCGACCTCGCTCCGCCCTCGTCGCGGCGCGTCCGGGAGGATGACGACATGAACGAGCGCTTCGACGTCGCGTCCCGGACGGCTGCCGGCGCCCCCGTGCGGGGCCTGCGGATCACGGCGCTCGCGGGTGGGGTCGGCGGCGCGCGGTTCCTGCGCGGCCTGCTCGCGCACCTGCGGGCCGACGAGGACCCCGCCCGCCGCGACGCCCGCGTGACGGTCATCAGCAACACGGCGGACGACATCACGCTGCACGGGTTGCGGGTCAGCCCCGACCTGGACTCCGTCATGTACACGCTCGGCGGGGGCATCGACGAGGGGCGCGGCTGGGGGCGCAGCGAGGAGACGTCGGGCGTGGCCGACGAGCTCGCGGCCTACGGGCAGTCGCCGACCTGGTTCACGCTCGGCGACAAGGACCTCGCGACCCACGTCGTGCGCAGCCGGCTGCTCGCCGAGGGGCGGACCCTGTCGGAGGCGACGGCCGTGCTCTGCGAGCGCTGGCGCCCCGGCGTGCGCTTGCTGCCCATGACCGACGACGTCGTCGAGACGCACGTCGACCTCGCGCCCGTCGACCCGGCCGCGCACCACGGCGAGGCGGGGGGGCGCCGCGTGCACTTCCAGGAGTGGTGGGTGCGCCTGCACGCCGCCGTGCCGGCGCTCGCCATCGAGCCGGTCGGGGCGGCGCAGGCCCGGCCGGCGCCCGGCGTCCTGGAGGCGCTGCGCGAGGCCGACGTCGTCCTGCTGCCGCCCAGCAACCCCGTCGTCTCGATCGGCACGATCCTCAGCGTGCCCGGCGTGCGCGAGGTGCTGCTCGCCCGCTCGGCGCCCGTCGTGGGCGTCTCCCCCGTCATCGCGGGCGCCCCGGTGCGGGGCATGGCGGACGCGTGCCTGAGCGCGATCGGCGTGCCCACGACCGCGGCCGCCGTCGCGGGTCTCTACGAGGGCCTGCTGGACGGCTGGCTGGTCGCCGAGGGCGACGACGTGCCCGCCCGCCCCGGACTCACGGTCCGCAGCCGGCCCCTGCTCATGAGCGACGCTCCCGCGACGGCCGCGCTCGCGGGCGCCGCGCTCGACCTCGCGCTCGACCTCGTCCGCAAGGACCGCGCCGCGTGAAGCGCACCACGACGTCCCTGCAGGTCGTCGGCGTGGAGGGCATCGGCGAGGTCGAGCGGGGCACCGACCTCGCGGACCTGCTCGTGGACGCGCTGCACGCCTCGCGCGCCACGCTCGTCGACGGCGACGTCCTCGTCGTGTCCAGCAAGGTCGTCTCCAAGGCGCTGGGCCTGACGGAGCCCGCCGCCGAGCGCGACGCCGTCGTGGAGCGCGAGAGCGTGCGGACGGTCGCGGCGCGCCGCACGCCCAGCGGGCTGGCCCGCATCGTCGAGGCGGCCGCGGGCCCCGTGATGGCCGCGGCCGGCGTCGACGCCTCGAACGTCGCCGAGGGCACGGTGCTCGTGCTGCCCGCGGACCCGGACGCGGCCGCGCGCGAGCTGCGCGCGGGCGTGCGGCGGCGCACGGGTGCGCTCGTCGGGGTCGTCGTGACCGACACCGCGGGCCGCGCCTGGCGCGACGGGCAGGTGGACTTCGCCCTGGGTTGCGCCGGGGTCGCGGTCGTCGACGACCTCCGCGGCGCCCGGGACACGGCGGGCCGGACCATGACGGTGACCGAGCGGGCGCTGGCCGACGAGATCGCCGCGGCCGCCGACCTCGTCAAGGGCAAGACCGACAACGTCCCGGCGGCCCTCGTGCGCGGCCTGGCCGCCTGGGTGACCGAGGAGGACGGCCCGGGCGCGCGCTCGCTCGTGCGCGCCGCGGCGTCCGACTGGTTCCGCCTCGGCCACGTCGAGGCCGTGCGGACGGCCCTGGGCGCCGACGGCGTGGACGCGCCGCCGGTCGTGCCGGGGACCTTCGGCGAGCGGGTCGCGCGGGCGGTCGAGGTCGCCGCGGCCGGTGGGGCGGGCAGCTGCCGGCTCGAGCGCCGCACGCTGCACCTGAGCGCGGCCGACGACTTCGGCCGGGGGGTGCTCGCCCAGCGGGTGCTCGCGGCGCTGTGGACCGAGGACCTGGCGGGGACCGTGCACCGCCGCGACGACGGCGTCGTCGTGACCGTCCGCGAGGCGCGCGGGCGCTAGCTCCCGGTGGGGCGCAGGGCGGCGACGAGCGCGTCCAGCTGCTCGCCGCCCGCGGCGCCGGCCTCGTCGCGGCAGCGGGCGGCCGCGGCCCGACCGGCCCCCGACAGGCACCACGCGGCGTGCTCGTCCAGGGCGAGGGCGCCGTCGGCCGCGAGCAGCTCCTCGGCCCCGACGACGGCGGGCCAGCCCCACGCGCGCGCCTGGTCGCCGACCTTGCCCCCGCCGGCGACGGGGTCGACGGCGAGGGCCGGGACCCCGCTGCGCAGCGCCAGCACGAGCCCGTGCAGGCGCGTCGTGACGACGAGGTCGAGGCGGGCGACCACCGCGAGGACCTGCTCGGCGGTCGCGGGCAGCCGCCAGTCGCGGGGGTCCAGCCGGGTGTCCAGCGGCAGGCGCGCGAGCTCGCGGCCGTCGAACCACGCGCCGATCGCGTCCGCCACCTCGTCGTGGCGCCGCCGCGCCCCGTACTCGCCCTGCCCGCGGGTCAGGTAGACACCGGCGACGGGGACGGCGGGGCTCGCAGGGCGGGCGGCGAGGTCGCGGCGCGGCGCCGTACCGGGGGCGTCGCGGGGCACGACGACGTGGAAGCCGGTCACGGCGGGGTCGGCCGGGTCGAGCACCGAGACGCCCACGGCGCTGCGGTGGGCGTGGGCGAAGCGGGCGTGCAGCTCGCGCACCGGCTCCCCCGCGAGCGGCCCGCAGACCCAGACCAGGTGCGAGTAGGCGGCCGGGTCGACGTCGTCGAGCAGCAGGCCGCCGCGCGGGCCGTGGGCGCGGTGCATCGCGGGGCTCCACGCCAGGTCGTGCGCGACGCCCTCCGCGGTGAGGCGCTCGGCCACGGCCTCCGTCGCGAGCACGTCGCCGGCCGTGGCCTCGCCGTGCAGCACGCTGGACCAGCCCACGAGCAGGACCCGCATCAGCGCGTCCCGCGGTGCCGCACGGCGCGGTTGGGCGTGTGGGTGGGCAGCGTCATCTTGGGCGCCAGCCGCGGCCGGCGGTGCCCCGCGAGCTCCAGCAGCCGCTGCACGCGGTAGCGGTGGCCGCGGTAGCACTCGATGACCTCGGCGCAGCCGGCGTCGTCGAGGACCTCGCCGGTCAGGGCCCAGGAGACGTTCTTGGCGACGTGGTAGTCGCCGAAGGAGAAGGCGTCGGGGTGGCCGTGGGCGCGCTGGCGGACCTCCGCCGAGGTCCAGACGCCGACGCCGGGCAGGCTGCGCAGGGCCCGGTCGGCGTCCTCGGCGGGCAGGTCGAGGGTGCGTTCCAGGGCCGCCGCGCGCGGCGCCGCGATGATCGTGACGCGTCGCCGCCGCAGCTCCACGCCGGCCTGCAGCCACTCCCAGGAGGGCACCCGCAGCCACTGCTCGGGGGTGGGCGGCAGCCGCAGCCCCGCGGGCCCGGGGGCCGGCTCGCCGAAGCGGTGCACGAGGCGCCGCCACGCCGCGAAGGCCTCCACCCCCGTGACGACCTGCTCCAGGGCCGAGGCCGACAGCGCCTCGAAGACCGCGCGCGTGCGGGGGACCCGCAGCCCCGGGTGCGCGCGCCACGCGTCGACGAGGGCGGTGTGCTCGGGCCGCGGGGCGAAGTCGCCGGCCGTGGTGTCCGCCGCGCCGAACAGCTCGGGCACGCCGTCCAGGGCCCAGTCCGCGCCGGGACCCCAGGCGGTGGCCTCGAGCTCCGCGTCGGCCGGCACGGCGACGACCCGCAGCAGCACGGGCCCCGCGGGCGTGCGGGTCGCGCGCCAGACCGCCCCCGACTCCTCGCGCCGGTAGGTCGGGTCGCCGCCGCCGCGCCGCAGGACCGCGAGCGTGCGGTGCACCGCGACGGGGCGCCCGGGCCGCCAGCGCCGCACCAGCGGGACGTCGTCGTCGACGGCGTCGCGCGGGGCGGGAACGGTCACGGGGTCACGGTACGACGCGCGGGCACCGGCGGGGGCGACCCGGCGGCCCGCGTCCGGCGGGTCACCAGGACGGAGCCCGCGAGGACCAGCGCGAACCCCGCGACCGTCCAGGCCGTGACCCGCTCCCCCAGCAGCGCGGCGCCCGCGACGACGGCGACGAGCGGGTTGACGTACACGACGGACAGCGCCCGCACGGGTCCCAGCTCCCCCACGAGCGCGAACAGCAGGAGGAACGCCGCCGCGGTGCACACCACGGCCAGGACGACGACGGAGAGCACGACGCGCCCCGACGGCCACGCGGCCGGCAGCCCCGGCCCCAGCAGGACGACGGGCACGTAGACGAGCGCGGCCATCGTGACGCTGACGGCGACCACCCCGAGGCCGTTGACGTCCCCGAGCCACCGCGCGAGCACGGCGGGCCCGACGGCGTAGCCGACGACGACCACGCCGAGCTCCGCGACGGCCCCCAGGTCGGAGCCGCGGACGTCGAGCCCGACGAGCGCCGCGACCCCCGCGGTGCCGGCGGCCAGGCCCAGCCAGCCGCGCACGCCCAGCCGCTCGGCCCGCCCGGACACGAGCGCGACGACGACGGCCACGAGCGGCACGGCCGCGATGAGCAGCCCGGTCGTCGAGCTCGGCAGCGTCTGCTCCGCCCGGGCCAGGAACAGCCACGGCACGACGATCTCGACGACGGCGTACGCGAGGACGGGGCGCCAGCGGGCCAGCACGGGCCGGACCTGCCCCCGCGCCAGCGCGAGAGGCAGCAGGAGCAGGGCCGCCAGCGCCGTGCGGGCGAGGACCAGCGTGGACGGCGGGAGCTCCTCCCCGGCCACCTTGATGAGCAGGTACGGCACGCCCCACGCGAGCGCGAGGGCGGCGAAGAGGAGGGTGGCTCGGCGCGACACCCCAGCAGCGTGCCTGTCGGTGACCCTTCAGTCCAGCTAGTCTTCCGTCATGTCAATCGACAGCGGAAACTTCACGATCGATCTGCGTCGCGTGCGGCTGCTGCGCGAGGTGGACCAGCGGGGCACGGTGGCCGCCACCGCCGCGGCGCTGCACCTCACACCGTCGGCCGTGTCCCAGCAGCTCGCCGGCCTGGCGCGCGACCTCGACGTGCCGCTGCTCGAGAAGCAGGGCCGCGGCGTCCGGCTGACCGGGCAGGCCCGCGTGCTGCTGCGCCACGCCGACGCGGTCGCGGCGCAGCTGGAGAAGGCGCGCGCGGACCTGTCCGCGTTCACCGACGGGACCGTCGGCGAGGTGCGGGTCGGGTCGCTGGCCACGGCCATCGCGGCCGTGGTGGCCCCGGCCCTCGGGCGGCTGCGCCGCGAGCGGCCGGGGCTCGACCTGCTCGTGCGGGAGAAGGAACCGGCCGAGGCGCTCGCCGGGCTCGACGCCGGGGAGCTCGACGTCGTGGTCGCCGTCGACCAGCACGGCGCCCCGCACCGCGACGACGCGCGCTACCACCGCGTCGACCTGCTCACCGACGTGCTCGACGCGCTGCTGCCCGCGGGCCACCCGAGCGCGCACCTGCCGGAGATCCCGCTCGAGGAGCTCGCCCCCGAGGTGTGGATCTCCTCCCCGCGCAGCGACGCGTGCGCGCAGATCACCTCGGGCGTGTGCGCGTCCGCGGGTTTCGCCCCCGACGTGCGCCACCACTGCCAGGAGTGGGACGCCGTGGCCGCGCTCGTCGCCGCCGGCGCGGGCGTCGCGCTGCTCCCGCGGCTCGCACACCCGTTGCGGCACAGCGGACTCACGGTCGTCCCGCTCGCCGGGGCTCCGGCCGCGCGGTCGATCTACGCCGTCACGCGCGCGGGCCGCGACGCCGACGCCCCCACGGCCGCCGTCCTCGGCGCCCTCCTGCGCGCCGCCGCCGAGCGCCCGGACGCGGTGCCCGACCTGGTGGCGTGATGCGCTGCGCCGCAGTCGATCCCGACGGCACTGGCCCCACGCGCCCCACCGGCCACACAGTCGTGACACAGACGTCACACACCGGAAACACCGGGCACCCAGGGTAAGGGCTTCCACCCCTTGACCGAGGAGCAACGTTGCCCGTCTCCCGAAGGAACTTCCTGCGCGGTGTCGGCGTCACCGGCGGCGCCGGCGCCATGTACGGGGCGATGGGGGCGATCGGCCTGGCGCCCTCCGCCGCGGCCACGCCCACCCCCGCCTTCACCCCGCCGGCACCGTCCGACTTCTCCCTCACCGGGCGCTCGACGCGCAGCGTCCTGGTGCTGGGCGCGGGGATCGCCGGCCTCACCACGGCGTACGAGCTCGGCAAGGCCGGGTACCGCGTCACCCTGCTCGAGGGCCGCGACCGGCCGGGCGGGCGGAACTGGACCGTGCGCGGCGGCACCACGGAGACCGACCTGAACGGCGAGACGCAGCGCGTCCGCTTCGCCGAGGGCCAGTACATGAACGCGGGCCCCGCCCGCATCCCGCAGCACCACGTGACCCTGGACTACTGCCGGGAGCTCGGCGTCGCGATCGAGCCGTTCGTCAACCAGAACGCCGACGCGCTCCTGTACTACACGGGCGACACCGCGGTCTCCAACGTCGCCGTCAAGCACCGCACCGCGAAGGCCGACACCTACGGCTACGTCTCGGAACTGCTGGCCAAGGCCACGAGCACGGGCGCCCTCGACGGCGAGCTCACCGCCGACGACAAGGAGGCCCTGCTCGAGTTCCTCCGCGACTTCGGCGAGCTCGGGAACTCCACCGGCGACCCGGCCGCGGAGAACCTCTACCTCGGCGGCAGCGGGCGCCGCGGGTACACCGTGGAACCCGGTGCGGGCCTGGAGGCCGGCACGGTGGCCCCGGCGCCGTCGCTGCACGACGTCATCGCCGGCGGCCTGGGCCGGGAGTTCTCGTTCGAGTTCGGCTGGGACCAGGCGGTCATGATGTTCCAGCCCGTCGGCGGGATGGACCGGATCGCCTACGCGCTCGAGAAGGCCGTGGGCCCCTCGAAGGTGCGCTACGGGTGCACGGTCACGGGCGTGCGGACGACCGCCGCGGGCGCCGACGTGGACTACGTCGACGCGGCGGGGCGCGCGCGCACCGCGACGGCCGACTTCGTCGTGAACACCCTGCCGCCGCACATCGCGGCGCGGATCCCGCACAACCTCGGACCGGCCGTCACGACCGCCCTGGGGGCCGCTGTGCCCTCCCCCACCGGGAAGATCGGCCTGGAGTACTCCCGCCGCTGGTGGGAGGACGACCTGCGCATCTACGGCGGCATCACCAACACCGACCTCGACCTGTCCCACGTCTGGTACCCGTCGTCGGGGTTCCACTCGGGGCGCGGCGTCGTCGTCGGCTACTACAACTACGGCCAGGACGCGCTCGACTACGCGGCCCTGCCGCACGCGCAGCGCCGCCGGCGTGCCGTCCAGAACGGCGCGGAGATCCACGGCGCCGTGTACGGCGACGACATCGCCTCGTCGTTCTCGGTGTCCTGGAGCAAGACGCGGTTCAGCGAGGCCGGCTGGGTCGACTGGGAGTCCCAGACCGGGCCCGAGTACACGACGCTGCTCGCGCCGCAGGGCAACGTCTACTTCGCCGGCGACCACCTCTCGCACGCCATCGCGTGGCAGCACGGCGCCATGACGTCGGCCCGCGCCGCGGTGACCTCGCTGCACGAGCGCGTCATGACCGCATGAGCGCCCCCGCGTCGCAGGGCCCCGCACCGCACCCCACCAGCCTCCAGGAGAACCGCGTGACCGACCCCGCCC
>NZ_JAAALN010000369.1 GCF_009906795.1 Kineococcus siccus | reverse complement strand
GGCCGGCGCCGAGAGCCCCGGCCCGCCCGCCCGCGGGCCGGGGCTCTCGGCGCCGGCCGGGGGAGGGGGGTTGGTCCGCAGGGCATCGGACGGCCTACCGTCGCCCGCGTGACCAGCACGACGCTGCGAGCGGCCACCCCCCGCGACGCCGGCCGCCTCACGGAGGTGTTCCTCGCCGCCCGCACCCGGGCGATGCCGTGGCTCGCGACGCCGCACAGCGACGAGGAGACCGCGGACTGGATGGCGGGGGTCGTCCTGCGCGACCTGACGGTGCTGGTGGCCCACGAGGGCGACGTGGTGCAGGGCCTCCTGGCGCTCGCGCCGGGCTGGGTCGAGCACCTCTACGTCGACCCCGCGGCGCAGGGCCGGGGCGTCGGCCACCTCCTCCTGTCGCAGGCGCAGCGGCGCAGCCCGTCGGGGCTGCAGCTGTGGGTCTTCACCCGCAACACCCCCGCCCGGCGGTTCTACGAGCGGGCGGGGTTCCGGCTCGTCGAGCAGGGCGACGGCCGCGGCAACGAGGAGCGGGAACCGGACTCCCGCTACCGCTGGCCCTGACCGGGGGCGCCGCCGCCCCGGCATGATGGTCGCGATGTCCGTCCGGCCGGCGCTCGTGGCCCTCGCGTCGTCCGCGCTCGCGGTCGTCGTGGGGACCGAGGTGCTGCACGCGTGGGCGTCGCGCCGGCACTTCCCGCGCGGGGACGACGAGCGCGGGGACGACGCCGGCCGGCCCGGCGACGAGGTCGTCCTGGTGCTCGGCTCGCCCGCCACCGCCCGCGGCGACCTCCACCCCGTCCAGCGGTGGCGCACCGACATCGCCGTCCGGTCGCTGCGCGGCCGCGACGGCCGGTTCGTGTTCTCGGGAGGCGCTCCCGACGGCCGCCCCGGCGAGGCCGAGGTCATGGCGGCCTACGCGCACGAGGTCCTCGGCGTCCCCCGCGAGCGCATCGCGCTGGAGACCCGCTCGCGCAGCACGTGGGAGAACGTGGCCTTCTCCGTCCCGCTGCTCGAGGGGGCGGGCACCCTGCGGATCGCGTCGGCGCCGACCCACGCGGCCCGCGCCCGCCGCTACCTGGCCCGGCAGCGGCCGGACCTCGCGCTGCTGCTGGCCCCCGCGGACGACTACCGCGTCGGGGAGCGGCTGCGCTGGAAGGCGGCGAGCCTCGCCTACGGCGCCGCCCGGCGGGCCGTCCGCCGCTGGCGGCGCCGCACACCCGGCGCAGGACCAGGGGTGGCTCAGGGTCGTCCCTGATGCCCGCACGGCGGCGTGACGAGGAGCATCGACGGCATGGACACCACAGAGACGGGGGCGGGCGCCGCGCCCTCCCCGGACGCCGCGCCCTCCCCGGGCGCCGCCCCGACGGCGACCCCCGGCGCGGTCGAGCGCTTCTTCGCCACGGTGCGGGGCTGGGGCGTCGAGCGGGGCGAGGACCGGTGGTTCGCCGGGGTCTGCGGCGGCACCGCCCGCCGCCTGGGGATCGACGCGGTCGTCGTGCGCGGCGTCCTCATCGCGCTGACCGTCGTCGGCGGGCTCGGCCTGGCGCTGTACGGCGTCGCCTGGGCCCTGCTGCCCGACACCCGCGGCCGCATCGAGGCGGAGGCCGCGGTGCGCGGCGACGTCTCCGGGTCGGCGGCCGCCGCCGCGGGCCTCGTCGTCGTCGACCTCGTGGTCGGGCGCGGCGTCGTCGGCGCGGGACTCGGCTGGTGGCAGTCCGGCCCGGGGTTCGGCGTCCTGGTGACGCTGCTCGTCGCGGCCCTGGGCTGGTGGCTCGTGCGCGACCTGCGGCGCGGCGACGGCGGGTCCCGCGCGTGCGGCACGACGCCCCCGGCTCCTGCGCCTCCCGCTCCCGACGGTCGCGGTCCCGTCCC
>NZ_JAAALN010000368.1 GCF_009906795.1 Kineococcus siccus | reverse complement strand
CCGGCTGCGGGTGCTGCGCGCCGACGGCGACGACCTCGACGCCGCCCTCGAGGCCCTGGCGGCCGTGCCGGGCGTGCTGGCCGCGCCGACCGCCCGCCCCGGCGGGGCGCTCGTCGTCGTCGTCGCCGACGCCCCCGCCCCGCTGCGCCGCGTGGAGGAGCTGCTGGTCCGGCACGGCTGCCGCGTGGGCACGGGCCGGCCCGCCGGGCCCGCCGACGCCGCGGACGGGGACGCCTCGGCGCGCGCCGCGCTGCGCCGCACCAGCGCGGGCGAGCCCGTGGTGCGGGCCGACGACGCGCACCGGGCGGGGCTCGCCGCGGCCCTGGGCCCGGACGCGCTGCACGCCTACGCGCGCGACGTGCTCGCCCCGCTGGCGGCCCTGCCGCCGGCCGAGGCCGACCGGCTCGTCGCGACGGGCCGCACCTTCCTCGAGCACCACGGCCAGCGGCAGCCCACGGCCGACGCGCTGGGCGTGCACCGCAACACCGTGCGGCAGCGCGTCGCGCGGCTGGAGCGCGTGCTCGGCCGGTCGATGGACTCCCCCGCCGACCGGGCCGACCTGTGGGTGGCCCTGACCGCCGCGCCCGCCGCCGGCCCGGGGCCGCGGGGCGTCAGTCGAGGGCGCGCCGGGGGCGGATGACGACCCCGCTGCGGGGCCGCGTCGGCATGACGGAGTCGTCGCAGCCGAGGTCCTGCGGCGGCAGCGAGAACGGCAGCCGGGCCAGCGCCCGGACCGCCACCGCGAGCACGGTCAGGGTGACGCCCTCGCCCGGGCAGCGGTGACCCGTGGCGACGTCGCCACCGCCCTGCGGGACGAGCGTGTCGGGGTCGGGGGTCGCGTCGAGGAACCGGCCGGGGTCGAAGCGGTCGGGGTCGGGCCAGTGCCGGGGGTCGTGCGTCGTGCCGTGCACGTCGAGCACGACGAAGCCCCCGCGGGGCACGCGGACGCCCTCGACGTCCTGCGCGGTGCGGGCGCGCGCCGCCAGCACGGGCACGAAGGGGTGCACGCGCCGCACCTCGTGGCAGAAGGCGGCGAGCGCGCCGGCGTCGCCGTCGGCGATGCGCTCGCGCCAGCCGGGGTGCTCGGCGAGCGCGCGCCCCGCCGCGGCCACGAACCAGGCGACGGCCACCGTGGGGCGCAGCACGTTGAGCAGCTCGACGGCCGCGACCCGGTCGGGCAGGGGGCGGCCCCGCAGGTCGGTGGCGTCCGCGGTCAGCTGCAGGACGCTGCCGGCCGGCGGGTGCACGTCACCCCGCCGGGTGCCCCGCACGACGCCGGCGGCCCAGCGGTCGAGCTGCGCGCGCGCGAGCGCCGCGCGCACCCACGCCGGGCCGGGCCGGCCGAACCCGTCGACGACCGTGGCGAGCTGACGGGCGCGGCGCGAAAGCTCCGCCGGCCCGCACGGGACCCCCGCCCACCCGGTCACCGCGCGGGTCAGCACCTGCACGGCCTCGTCGAACAGCACGACGTCGTGCGGCCGCCCCGCCGTCCAGTCCCGCGTGGCCAGCGCCCACTCGCGCTCGGCCCGCTCGCCCAGCTGCCGCACGGCCGCCGGGCTGAGGGCGCGCACGAAGAGCGCCTTGCGGTGGTGGTGCTCGGCGTCGTCGAGGCCGTGCACCGCTCCCGCGCCGAACAGCACGAGCTTGACCGGCGGCGGGAAGGCACCCCGGCGGCGCAGCCGGTCGTCGTAGAAGCGGCGGACCCCCTCCGGACCACCGACGACCGCGGAGCGGCGGCCCAGGAAGCGCAGCGGGGCGGCCAGGCGGCCGTCGCGCACGCGCGCCGCCCACGGGTAGCCCTGCCGGACGAGGTCGATCGAGGGGTCCACGCGCAGCGGGTACCCGGCCACCGGGACCTCACACGCGCCCCCCGCCCGCGCC
>NZ_JAAALN010000367.1 GCF_009906795.1 Kineococcus siccus | reverse complement strand
AGAGCGGGGCCCCCCCGATCAACCCGCCGTCGCAGGGCGACCCGACCAACCCGGCTCAGCCGCGCGGCTGAGCCGGGTTGGTCGGGTCGCCCTGCGACGGCGGGTTGATCGGGGGGGCCCCGCTCTCGCCCAGCAGCGGGCCGGTGGGTGCCGGGGCGTGCTCGGGAGCCGGGGCGGCAGGGTTCCCCGAGGACGGCTCGGCCCCTGCGGCGAGCTGGTCGGCCCGGGCCCGCAGGACGGTCAGCAGGGGTTCGCGGGCGCCGTGCGCCTCCTCGTAGGCCAGGAGCCTGGTGAGGCCGTCGGCGTCGAGGGCGCGCGCCCGGTCGCGCAGCGTCGCGACGGGCAGGTGGTCGTAGTCGGGGATCGGCAGCTGGGTGCGGTCGTCGGTCACGGCTGGGCTCCCTGGGGGCGGCGCCGGCGGGTGGCGTCGCGGCGCCTGTCGTCGTCGGCCGCTCGGCTGGACCGTCCGCCGGATGCTACGGGCGCGGCCGCCGCCCCGCCCGGCGGCCGGATGGTCGGCCGCCCGGGCACTCGGCAGGATGCGGCCATGACCGAGATCAGGCGCGGGTTGCACTACCGGTTCGTCTTCGAGGGGGTGGCCAACGACCTCCGGCAGCTCGTGACGCCCTCGGGCAAGCTCGTGGACGCCGCCGACGCGGTGGCCGTCGAGGAGCTCGCGCCGCCGCTGCCCAGCGGCCCGGGGTCCGTCCTGCTCGACAAGGCCGGCCGGGCCTGGCAGCTGGGCGAGGACGAGCCGGCGCGGTGGCGCGACAGCACGGGCGGGCAGCTGTCCGCGGAGGACATGCGGGCCCACGGCGTCGCGGAGGTGCTGCGGGACACCACCTCTCGCGGCGAGCGCTGACCGGCCGCTCCTCGCCCTGCCGCGCGTCGAGGCCTCCCGCGCGCTCAGCCGTCACCCGGAGGGTCGAGGACCGCGGCGACGACCTCCGCGGCGCGGTCCTCCGGCACCCAGTGCCCCGTGTCGAGCGGCTGGGTGCGGAAGGGCGCGGCGACGAAGCGCCCGGTGCCGGCCACGGCCGCCGGGGAGAAGAACGGGTCGGTGCGCCCGTGCAGGTAGCTCACGGGCACCCGGACGCGCCGCGGCGGGCCCGGCGGCCCCGAGAGCGGCAGGGCCCGGTACCAGTTCAGGGCCGCGGTCAGGGCGCCGGGCGAGGACGGTGTCCCGGGCGCGCTCAGGGCCGCGGTGTAGCTCCGGGCGAGCGGTTCCGGCAGGCCGCTGCGCGTCAGCAGCGTGCGCAGCCCCAGGCCGTCGCGGGCGAGCAGCACCGCCTCGGGCAGGCGGGGGAGCTGGAAGACGCCCATGTACGCCGACCGCAGCGCCTGCGTGCCGCGGGCCGCGGCCTCGCGCAGCGCGCCCGGGTGCGGTGTCGACAGCACCGTCAGGGCCGAGACCCGCTGTGGCGCAGCGGTGGCCAGCGCCCACGCGACGGCCCCGCCCCAGTCGTGACCCACCACGTGCGCCCGGTCGGCCCCGGCGGCGTCGAGCAGGGCGAGCACGTCGCCGACGAGCTCGCGCACGACGTAGGCGGACCGGCCCGCGGGGCGGGCCCCGGGGGAGTAGCCCCGCTGGTCCGGGACCAGGACGCGCCGGCCGGCCGCGGCGAGGGCAGGCGCGACGGCGGCGTAGGCGCTCCGGCTCTGGGGGAACCCGTGCAGGCAGACGACCACGGGACCGTCCAGGGGCCCGAGGTCGTCGACATCGAACTCGAGGGGACCGGGACGGGACGTGTCGCGGCGGAACGAGGAGAGGCGGGCGGGCACGCCGGCATCCTCCGCCGTCCCGGCTCCCGGGGCACCCGGGGCCGCCGCCGTCCGTCGCCGTTTGCCGTCGGGGGGGCCGGGTAGGCAGGCGGGCACGGGTGAGCAGGGCCCGGGTGAGCAG
>NZ_JAAALN010000366.1 GCF_009906795.1 Kineococcus siccus | reverse complement strand
GCCCCGACCGCTCATCCCGCCCGCCCGACCTGCCGATGGGCTCACGTGGTCCCCGTGCGGAGGGCCCGGACGAGGAGCGAGCCACCATGGACCGACCCCCGCGCGCGAGCGCGTCGCTGACCACCCGGATCGCCGGCGCCGCAGGGTGCATGGCCGCCGTCGCCGTCGCGCTGGGCGTGCTCGGAGCGACCGCCTCCCAGGCCCAGAGCGCGGAGCTGGAGTCCTTCCGCAGCGGTGCGCTCGCGCGTCTGGAGACCGTCCGCTCGATCAGCCTGCTCAACGAGCAGGCCGCCAAGACCGCGCTCGCCCTGCAGTTCCTGCCCGGCACGGCCGAGCGCCTCGGCGACGAGCCCCAGGCCATCAGCGCGGACCGCGCCGCCGCCGTGGACGCGCTGCAGGACATGGTGACCGGGCCGGACGTCGTGGTCGCTGCGGACCTCGCGGCGCAGCTGGACACCATGAACACCGCCGGCCCCGCCATCGTGGCCGCGCGCGACGCCGCGACCCGCGAGGCCGCCGCCGGTCAGTACCAGGGCGCCGCGGCGGCGTTCGAGGAGAGCGTGGCCACGCTGCAGGCCAGCGCGTCCGCCGACGTCACCGCCGCCGTCGACACGAGCGCCGCGCAGGCGCGGCGCACGCTGCTCGCCACCGTCGTGCTGCTCGTCGCCGGCCTCGCGCTGGGCGCCGCGGTGCTCGTCGCCGCGATCCGCCGCATCCGCTCCGACGCCGCCGCGATCGCCCTGGCCGCCGAGGCGCTCGCGCGCGGGGACCTGACGGTGGAGACCGGCATCGACCGCGCCGACGAACTCGGCCGCGCCGCGGCCGCGCTCGACGCCGGAGTGCGGCGCCTGCGGGCCGACCTGACCTCCGTGGCCGGCAGCGCCGACACCCTGAGCCGGAACTCCCGCACGCTGTCCGAGACCGGCGTGAGCGCCGGGGAGGCCGCCGAGGTCGCGGCCGCCCAGGTGCGCACGGTCAGCGCGGACATCGCCCAGATCTCCACCAACCTGCAGGCGGTCTCGGCGGGGTCGGAGCAGATGGGCGCCTCGATCCGGGAGATCTCGGCCTCGGCCGCCGAGGCGACCGGGGTCGCCCAGCAGGCCGTCGACGTGGCCGAGCAGACCAACGTCACGGTCGCGCGCCTCGGGGAGAGCTCCACGGAGATCGGCAACGTCGTCAAGGTCATCACCGCGATCGCGGAGCAGACCAACCTGCTCGCGCTCAACGCGACCATCGAGGCCGCGCGGGCGGGGGAGATGGGCAAGGGCTTCGCCGTCGTCGCGGGCGAGGTCAAGGAGCTCGCGCAGCAGACCGCGCGCGCCACCGAGGACATCTCCCAGCGCGTCGCGGCCATCCAGTCCGACACCACGGGCGCCGTCACCGCCATCGGCAGCATCACCGAGGTCATCGCGCGGATCAACGACCTGCAGACGACCATCGCGTCCGCGGTCGAGGAGCAGACGGCCACGACGTCGGAGATCAGCCGGTCGATCGCCGACGCGGCCGAGAGCGCGGGGCGCATCGCCACCGGCATCGACGCGGTGTCCGCGGCCACCGACGCCACCGACCGCTCGGTGGTCTCGACCCGCACCGCCGCCGACGAGGTCACGGGCGTCAGCGACCGGCTGCACGCCGTCGTGGGGGGTTTCCGCTACTGAGCCGACGCGGGCGCGGCACCGCCCTCGCCGAGCCCGACCGGTAGCGTCCGGGCGTGCCGCGCTGGGAGCTGTCCGACCTGACCGACGCCGGGCCGGGCGCGCCCGCGGACCTGCTGCGCGACTACACCGCGCTGAAGGACGTGCAGCTGCGGGCCGTGCGCGAACCCGCCGAGGGGCTGTTCCTCGCCGAGGGCGTCGAGGTCGTCCGGCGCGCGGTCGCCGCCGGGCACCGGCCCCGCTCCTTCCTGCTGACGCCGCAGCGCGCCGACGAGCTGGCCGACCTGCTGCGGGAGGTCGAGGCCCGCCACCCCGGCACC
>NZ_JAAALN010000365.1 GCF_009906795.1 Kineococcus siccus | reverse complement strand
CGCCGCGCGAGGCCCCGTCGGCGGCCGCGTGTGGACGTTCAGCCCCCCTCCTGCGGGAGGACAGCGCACGTCCAGTGCCATGCCGTGGGATGAGGCCACGTTCGCCCCGCCGTGCGATGTCCTGGACGGGCGCCCCCGGCCACGCTGACCGGGTGGCCGTCGACGGGACGGCGGGCGGGGAGGAGCAGCGGTGCAGGCGATCGAGCAGCGGGGTGCGACCCGGACGGCCCCTCCCGCGACCCCGGCGCTGCCGCCGTCGCGCATCGCCCTGGGTCTGGCCACGACGGCGGGCGCGCTCGTCGCGATCGCGCTGCTGCCCCGCCTCCTCGGCACGACCTGGCGCGACGTGCAGGGGGCCGTCGGGCACCTCGGGGGGCCCGACGTGGTGGGCCTGCTGGCGCTGTGGTTCGCCGGGCTGTGCTGCTGCTCGGCCGTCCTGACCGGCTCGCTGCCCGGCCTGTCGCACGCCCGCGCGCTCCTGCTGAACCTGTCCGGCAGCGCCGTGTCGGGGGCCGTGCCCCTCGGCGGCGCGCTGGGCGTCTGGCTCAACACCTCGATGCTGCGCCGGTGGTCCTTCCGGGGCCGCGACATCGCGTCCTTCACCGTCACGAGCAACGTCGTCGACGTCGCCGGCAAGCTCGTCTTCGCCGTGCCGGCCCTCGCCGTCGCGCTCGCCGCGGGCGGGGTGCCGCAGGTGCACGCCGCGGGCGGCTGGGCGTGGGCCCTCGGCGCCGGGGGCGCCGTCGCGGTCACCGCCGCGGCGCTGTGCTGCCGCGACGCGGGACTGCGCCACCTGGCCGCCGCGGCCGCGCTCGCCGTCCGGCTCCGCGAGCGGCTGCGGCCGCGGCCCGAGCCCGTCGCGCTGTCCCGCGACGCGGTCGCCCAGCGCCTCGCCGACGTGCGCGGGCGCGTCGGGGACCGGCTGCGCCGCGCGTGGCCGCGGCTGACGGCGGCCGTGCTCGGCTACGTCGCGCTGCAGGCCCTGCTGGCCCTGGTCTGCCTGCGCCTGGCCGGGGTGGCGCTGCCGGTGACCACCGTCCTGGCCGCCTTCGCCCTCGACCGCATCGCCAGCATGCTGCCGGTGACCCCCTCGGGCGCGGGGTTCGCCGAGGCCGCCGCGTGCACGGTGCTGCTGGGGGCCGGCGGCGCCGCGGCGCCCGTGCTGGCCGGGGTCCTGCTCTACCGCCTGCTCCTCGTGGTCCTCGAGGTGCCGGTCGGGGCGCTCGCGCTGGGCGGCTGGCTGCTCGCCGGCCGGGTCCCGGCCGCCGCGCGCCGGGGGCGGCGGCCGTGAGCCTCACGACCGCGCCGCCGCGGCTGCCCGCGCCACCGCGGGCCGCCGTCGCCGGCGGGTCGCTGCGCATCGTCCTGGTCTCCGACGGCTACCTGCCCCGGCTGGGCGGCATCGAGCTCCACGTGCGCGACCTCGCCGCCCGCCTCGCCGCGGCCGGGCACCGCGTGCGCGTCGTGACCGCGACGGGGGCCGGCGCGGCGACCGCCGGCCCTGGCGGCGTCGAGGTGCGGCGCCTGCAGCCCCGCGGGGCGGCCGGCGCCGTCGACCCGGCGCTCTGGACGGGTGCCGACCGGGCGGGCCTGCTCGACGCGCTCGCGGACGCCGACGTCGTGCACGCGCACTCCTCGGTCGTCTCACCCCTGGCGTGGGCGGCCGCCCGGGCGGCGCACCGGCGGGGCGTCCCGGCCGTCCTGACCGTGCACTCGATGCTGCCCCGGGGCAGCGCCCTGCCCCTCGCCGTCGCGCTGCGCGGCGCCCGGGACCTGCGCTGGACGGCCGTCAGCGAAGCCGTCGCCGACCCGCTGCGCCGCACCACGGGCCGTCCGGTCGCCGTGCTGCCCAACGGCGTCGACGCCGCGCCGTGGCGCGGCCTGCCCCGCCCCGGTGCCGCCCCCCGGCCCTTCACGGTCGTCAGCGCGGGGCGCTTCACGGCCCGCGCTGACGACCGTGAAGGGCCGGGGGGCGGCACC
>NZ_JAAALN010000364.1 GCF_009906795.1 Kineococcus siccus | reverse complement strand
GGGCGGTGGCGCCACCGGCCCCGCGTCCGCGGGCGCCGCCGGGCCTCGGGCCCCGCCGGGCCGGTCCGCCTCGCCGGGACGGTCGGTGTCCGGGTGCTCGCTGCCGCGGGTCGGGGTGCTCACGGCGACCCGCTGCCCCGGTGCTGCGGGCGGCGGTCGGCGGTGGCCCGCCGCACGGCGTCGGCCAGCGTGCCCTCGTGGTGGCGGACCTCCCGGACGCTCGACAGACCGGCGAGGAGACCCGCGAGGCGGGCCGCGTCGCAGCCCGGGACCTCGACCAGGGTGCCCTCCGGGCGGCGCTCGAAGGTGGCGCCCGGGGCGGCGGAGCTCAGCGCGGACGCCTCCGCCGGGTCGGCCACGAGGACGGCGGCCCCGCCGTCGGGGGCGTAGCGCTCGACGAGGCGCTGCGGGCTCGCGACGTCGAGCAGGCGTCCCCGGCGCAGCAGGGCGACGCGGTCACACAGGCCGGCGGCGCGCCCGGCGTCCCGGGAGGTGAGCAGCACGCTGCCCCCCGCGGCCGCGCGGTGCCGGACGAGCGCGTCGAGGGCGGCCCGGGCCAGCGGTCCGCGGCCCCCGGCCGGTTCGTCCAGGACGACGAGGGGGGTCCCGCCGACGAAGGTCAGGGCGAGCAGCAGTGCCTGCGCACGGTCGGGGTCCAGGCGCTCGGCGCGCCGGCCGGCGACCGCGTCGAGCCCGGCCAGGTCCAGCACGTCGTCCACGGGGAGCGGGGCGGCGTGCACGTCCGACCAGAGCCGGAGGTTCTCGCGGACGGTCAGCCGCGCGAAGGCCGCGGCGACCGACGGCAGCGCGGCCACCAGCCGGTGGGCGACCTGCGGCCGCCGCGCCGGGTCGTGGCCGAGGACCCGGACCTCGCCGGACGTGGGCACCAGCAGCCCCGCGACGGCGGCGAGGAGCGTCGACGTGCCCGCCCCCGGGCGGCCCAGGACGCCGACCACCTCACCGCGGGCCACGTCGAGGTCGACGCCGTCGAGGGCCGGGACGCTGCCGAACCGGATCCGCAGGCCCCGCACGGCGAGGACGCTGGACGCCGGCCCGCCGCGCTCGTCCCCGTCGTCCCCGTCGTGCGCGCGGTCGCGGTCGGGCGGTGCGGCCCGGCCGCCGTCGCCGCGCCGGGTCCGCCACCACGCCACGCGCCGGGCACCGCCGAGCAGGGCTGGGCTCATGGGCCCACGGTGCTCCCGCCGGGGGCACCTCACCAGGCCGCAGCGCAGGTCCCCGGGGTGAGGAATCCACGCCGGGACCGTGGCGGCGGCCCCTCAGCCCAGCAGCGCCGTCGCGACGACGGGGACGGCCGCGACCAGTGCGCCCGCGACGACGAGGACGGTGTCGGCGGTGCTCCAGCGCGCGGGCAGCGCCCACGACCGCCCGTGCGCGTCGGCGAAGCCGCGGGCGTCCATGGCGAGCGACATCCGCGCGGCGCGGCGCAGCGCCTCGACGAGCAGGCCGAACGCCGTCGACGCCGCCCACCGCACCCGCGAGGCGGGGCTGCGGCCCGGCCCGAGGCCGCGGGCCCGCCGGGCACGCGTGAGCTCGTCCCACACCTGCGCCAGGGCGGAGAGCTGCTCGAGCGCGGCGGTCGCGGCGACGACGGCGCGCGCGGGCAGGTGCAGGCGCTGCGCGAGGTGGTCACCGGTCTCGCTCGGGTCGAGCCAGGCCAGGAGCACGACGCCCGGCAGGACGAGGACCGCGATGCGCAGCACCGAGGCGACCGCGGCCGACACCGGGTCACCGTCGTCGCCGAGCAGCCACGTGGACCACCCGACCGACAGCGCGGCGACCGTGACGGGCACCAGGCGCGGGAGCAGGGCCCGCCAGCCGCGCACCGCGAGCGGCAGCAGGAGCAGCTGCACCGCGAGCGCCACGGCCCCGACCCGCCAGGTGTCCACGGCGAGCGAGCCCGCGACGGGCAGGACGGAGGCGACGAGCAGCGACAGCGGTCCGCACCGCCGCACCGGGGGGCCACCCGCGGCGGTCCGCTCCTGCGTGGCAGTGGGCGGGACAGCGGTGGGCGGC
>NZ_JAAALN010000363.1 GCF_009906795.1 Kineococcus siccus | reverse complement strand
CGGCCTGGACCTTCGGCTGCGCGGCGGCGAGCGCCGCGGCCGGGTCCTCACCCGCGAGGGCCTTCTGGGTCGCCTCGTCGACGGCGGCGAGGACGTCGGTGCTGTTGACGACGCCCGGCAGCAGCGGCTGGGCGGAGGGGGCCATGGCGGTCAGCGCGGAGACGACGGGGTTCCCGGCCACGGCGGAGGCGGGGACGTCGGTGCGCAGGGGCGGCCAGCCGGACGCGAGCGACCAGTCCGTCGCGACGTCGGTGCTGAAGAAGTAGTCGAAGAACGTCTCCGCGGCCGCCTTCTCGGGGGCGTCGGCCTGCGCCGTGACGCCCATCGAGACGCCGATCGCGGACGCGGTCTGCGCGGCCGGCCCGGCGGGGATCGGGGCGAGGCCGTAGTCGATCCCGGCCTCCGTGGCGACGCCGGCCATCCAGGGGCCGCCGACCTCCATCGCGGCCTTGCCTGCGCTGAACAGCTCGTCGGCCTCGATGCCGTCGAGCCCGGTCGGGGAGATGCGGTCGCCGATCACCGCGCGGCTCCAGTACTCGAGGGTCGCGCGGTTCTCCGGGGAGTCCAGCACGGCCGTGCTGCCGTCGGCGATCGCCCCGCCACCACCGGCGAAGAGGCTGGCCCACACGCCGTTCGCGACGGTCTGGTGGTCCGGGAGCGCGAGCCCGTACTGCTCCGGGGTGCCGTCACCGTTCTCGTCCACGGTGAGCTTCTTGGCCGCGTCCAGCCACTCGTCCCACGTGGTCGGGAACGTCGTGATCCCCGCCGCCGCGAACTTCTGCTTGTCGTAGATGACCGACAGGGGCACGAACCCCGTGGGCACGCCGTACTTCTTGCCCTCGACGACCGAGAGCTCGACGGCCGCGGGGTTCACCTTCGCCGCGGCCTCGCTCGAGCCGTAGTAGTCGTCGAGGTCGGCGAGGGCGCCCTTGCCCGCGTAGACGGGCAGCTGCTCGGCGGGGAGCGCGACCAGCTGCGGGCCCTCCTCCGCCGCCAGCGCGGGCAGGAGCGAGCTCTGGATGACGGCCCAGGTCTTCACCTGCGGCTCGACCGCCACCTCGGTCTGCGAGGCGTTGAACTCCTGGACGATGCGGTTCAGCTCCTCGCCGTCGGCGGCCGTGTAGCCGTGCCAGAACGTGAGCTTCACGGGCCCGTCCCCGCTCTCCGGCGAGGACGAGGAGGAGCAGCCGGTGAGCAGCGCGGCGGCGACTCCCAGCATGGTGGCGGCGGCGATGGATCGCTTCATGGGGTTGAGCCCTTCAGTCGCCCGGGGCGTCGGCGGTGTGTCGACGACGGTGTCGAGTCGGTGGGAGGTGCGGGGGGGTACAACGTTGTACTCGATCTGCTGAGAGCTTGCTCGCCGACCGGCGGGTTGTCAAGGAACTCGGCGGAACTCGCGTCCTCGCGGGTGGTGGCGCGTCAGGCGTACTCGGGGCCGCCGGGTACGCCGAAGAACTCCTCCAGGGTCGCCACGCCCCGGTCGGCCATCTGCTGCAGCAGGTCGACGCCGACCCAGCGGTAGTGCCAGGACTCCGGCGCGTACCCCGTCACCGCGGAGTGGGCGGCCGTGTAGCGCAGCAGGAAGCCGAAGGTCCCCGCGTGCTGCGCCAGCCAGCGCGCCTCCGGGGTGTCCTGGTAGCAGTCCTGGACGGCGCACTCCGGCTGGGCGCTGCTGCCGAAGTCGATGGCCAGCCCCGTCTGGTGCTCGCTGTAACCGGGCCGCGCGGACAGGCTCTCGGCGGTGGCGGGGCCGTCGCGCCGCACCGCGTCGTCGTGGACCGCGCGCTGGTGGCCGAGCGAGCGGTAGCCGCTGGTGAGGGTGACCCCGACCCCGTCGGCGCGGGACGCGGCCAGCAGCGCCGTGAGGTCCGGGACCACGACGCTCGCGACCGGCTTGCCGCCCACCGTCGCCAGCGACGCGGGGACGTAGTCGGTGGGCACGATCGGGTGCTTCTTGTTCACGACGACCCAGGGGCTCGCGGCGTCGGTCGTGGAGTGCGCGGGCGGCGCGAGCCCCTGGGTCGTCGTGAACAAGAAGCACCCG
>NZ_JAAALN010000362.1 GCF_009906795.1 Kineococcus siccus | reverse complement strand
CCCCCCCGCTGAACCCCGACCAGAGAGGAGATCGACCGTGGACTTCGGCGTCGTCCTGCAGACCACTCCCCCGGCCGCCCGGGTGATCGACCTCGCGCGGCAGGCGGAGAACTTCGGGTTCAGCCACGTCTGGACCTTCGACTCCCACGTGCTGTGGGAGGAGCCCTACGTCATCCACTCCGCGATCCTGCAGGCCACCCGCAAGGTCGTCGTGGGGCCGATGGTGACGAACCCCGCGACGCGGGAGTGGTCGGTGACCGCGTCGACGTACGCGACGCTCAACGAGATGTACGGCCCCCGCACCATCTGCGGGATCGGCCGCGGCGACTCGGCCGTCCGGACCCTCGCCGGCAAGCCGACCACGCTCGCCACGCTGCGCGAGAGCGTCCACGTCATCCGCGAGCTCGCCAACGGCCGCGCCGTCGAGCACCGCGGCCAGACCGTGCGGCTGCCGTGGGCGCCCGAGACGGGCCCGCGCGACCGCACCGAGGTCTGGGTCGCGGCGTACGGCCCGAAGGCGCTGCAGCTCACCGGGGAGGTCGCCGACGGGTTCATCCTCCAGCTCGCCGACCCCGACATCGCGGCCTGGACGATCCGCAGCGTCCGCGAGGCCGCGGAGCGCGCCGGCCGGGACCCGGCCGAGGTGAAGATCTGCGTGGCCGCCCCGGCCTACGTGGGCGACGACTCCTCCGCGTCGATGGCGCACCAGCGCGAGCAGTGCCGGTGGTTCGGCGGCATGGTCGGCAACCACGTGGCCGACATCGTCGCGCGCTACGGGGCGGACGGCGGCGTCCCCGCGGCCCTCACCGACTACATCGCGGGCCGCGAGAGCTACGACTACAACGAGCACGGCCGCGCGGGGAACTCCCACGTCGCCTTCGTGCCCGACGAGATCGTCGACCGGTTCTGCCTGCTCGGGCCGGCGTCCGCCCACGTCGCGAGGCTGCGCGAGCTCGAGGCGCTGGGCGTCGACCAGTTCGCGGTGTACCTCCAGCACGACGCCAAGGAGCAGACGCTGCAGGCCTACGCCGACCACGTCCTGCCCGCGCTCGCGACCACCGCGACGGCCGTCTCGTGACGCCGCCCCCGCCGGGCGTGCCCACGTGAGCGAACTCCTCGCCACCCAGATCGCCGTCTCGGCCCCGGCCCCCGCGGGCGAGGGGGGATCACGCGTCCGCAGCGCCCTGCGGCGCACCGCGATGGCCCTGCTGGGTGTGCTGGTCCTGCTCGCCCTCTGGGAGCTCTACCGGGCGCTCGGGCCGCAGGCCGGGGTGGAGGTCGGCGGGCAGCGCGTCCTGCCGCGCGCCGACCCCCGGTCCATGCCCGGCGTCCTCGACGTCCTGCGCACCGTCGGCGAGCCCGAGGTCGCGGTGCCCGGGTCCCGCACCGTCGGCGTCGCCGTGCTCGCCTCCGCGGGGGGGACGCTGCGGATGGCCCTCGGAGGCTGGCTGCTCGGGGCCGTCGTCGGCATCGCCCTCGCCGTGCCGATGCAGCGGTTCCGCCTCGTCGAGCGCGGCCTGCTGCCCTACGTCGTCCTGAGCCAGACCGTGCCGATCATCGCGATCGCCCCGCTCATCTCGGGCTGGGGCGGGCGCCTGCAGCTGACGCCGACCCTGTCGTGGCAGCCGTGGATGTCGGTCGTCGTCATCTCCGCCTACCTCGCGTTCTGCCCCGTCGCCCTCGGCATGCTGCGCGGGCTGCAGGCACCGTCTGCGGCGTCGGCGGAGCTGTTCACGAGCTTCGCCGCGACGTCGCGCCAGACGCTGCTGCGGCTGCGGGTCCCCGCGAGCCTGCCGTTCCTCGTGCCCGCGCTGCGCCTGGCCGCCGCGCAGGCCGTCGTCGGCTCGATCGTCGCGGAGATCTCGACGGGCACCCGGGGCGGGATCGGGCGCCTGCTCCTGCAGTACGCGCAGCAGGCGACGTCCTCCCCCGGCCGGCTCTACGCGGCGATCCTCGGCGCGGCGCTGCTCGGTCTCGCCGCCGCCGCCCTCGTCGGCCTGCTCGACGTCGTCGCGCTGCGGCCCGGGCGCGCGCGCCGCCCCACCCC
>NZ_JAAALN010000361.1 GCF_009906795.1 Kineococcus siccus | reverse complement strand
GTCGCCGCCCCAGCCGCTCTGGCGGCGACCGCCCCCGCCGCCGCTGAGGATGCCGCCGAGCACGGCGCCCAGCAGCGCGTCACCGCCCACGCTGCGCCCGCCGTAGCCGCCGCCGTACCCGGCGCCGCCGAAGGGGCCGTCCCCGCCGGTGAACTGCTCGACGTCCGCGCGGGCCGCGGCACTGGCGCGCTCGGCGAGGGAGTCGGCGGCCCGGGCGTGCTCGAGCGCCCCCGCGACGTCGTCGGCCCGCAGGGCCTCGGCCCGGTCGAGGTGGCGCTGGGCCTCGGCGAGGCGCGTGCGCGCGGTGCCACCGACGGCCCCGCGGCGGGTGGCGATGAAGTCCTCGGCCGCGTCGACCTCGGCGTGGGCCCCGAGCAGGGTCTGCTCCAGCAGGGCGCGGAGCTGCTGCTGCTCGCGCGCGGCGGCGCGCCGCGCGTCCACGACGGCGTCCAGGGACCGGTCGGCCTCGACGACGCGGTGCAGGGCGCCCAGCGGGTCGAGGCCGCCCGTCTCCTCACCGGCCGCCACGGCCGCCCGCGCGGCCGCCACGGCCTGCGCGAGGTCGCGGTCGTGCCCGTCGGAGCCCGCGGGAACGGCGGAGGCGAGGGTGTCCAGGTCGGTCCGCAGCCGCAGCAGCGCCCCCGGGAGCTCGGCCGTCGCGCGGTCGAGGTCGGCGCCGGCCCGCCCCACGGCGTCCAGCAGCTGCGTGGCCTGCGCCGCCGCCTCCTCGGCCGTGCGCACCGCGTCGACGACCTCGTCCCCCTCGGTGGTCGCGGCCACCGCCGCGCGGCCGTCCTCGACGGCCGCGCGCGCCGCGGCGGTGCGGCGCAGGGCCTCGTCCGGGTTGGCGCTCACCGACGCCAGAGCGGTCGGGCTGTAGCGCCCGGCCAGCCGGGCGAGCTCCTCGCGGGCCGGCTGCACCCGCGCCTCGAGCCCCGGCAGCTGAGCCGCGACCGCGTCGAGCCGGGCCGGCGCCTGGGCGACGAGGTCGCGCAGTTCGGCGAGGCGCTGCGACTCCGCGTCGAGGGCGTCGCCGGCGCGGCCGCACGACTGCAGGACACCCGTCAGCAGCGCCCGGACCTGCTCGTCGCTCTCCTCGACCTCGTCGTCCAGGAGCTGCCGCTGCTGGAACGCCTCGGTGAGGGCGGCCCGCGCGGTCGCGAGCGCGGCGGCGAACGGCTCGGTCGCCTCCTCGCCGAACTCCGCCCGGGCGAACTCGAGCTCCTGGCTGCTGGTCCGCACGGCGTCGTCGGCGCGGACCAGCGTGGTGTCGGCCTGGGCGCGCAGCTCCTCCGTGCTGGTCCCGGCGAAGGGGTCCACCGGCCCGCCCGCCGCGCCCCGGGGGCTCGCGCCCCGGCGCCGTGCCCGCACCACGAACGCCACGACGATCCCGAGCAGGACCAGGACGGCGAGCAGCAGGACGAGCGGACCCGCACCCGAGCCTCCCGCCGACGTGCCCGGGCCGTCCGCGCCCGGCTCCAGCCGGTCGGCGATGCTGCGCGCCCCCACGACCGCCGCGCCCGCCCAGTCCTGCTGGGCGAGCTCGGCCTCCGTGTCGCGCGAGACCTCCGTCAGGTCGTCCTGCGTCAGCGGCGAGGAGTCGGCGACCTGGTAGGCGTACGTGCGGTCCGTCAGCGCCACGGCCAGCAGCACGTCATCGCCGCCGAGACCGCTGGCCGCGAAGGTCTCGCGCGCCCACTGCGGCCCGTCGAGACCGCTGAAGGAGTCGACGTAGACGACCCAGAGCTGCTGGTCGTCGGCGCTGCGCAGCTGCTGCAGGGCGGCGTCGACCTCCGGCCGGCCCCCGCTGAGCGCGCCGGCCCGGTCCGTGACCTGCTCCGCGAGGCGGAAGGGCGGCTCCGCGGCCGCCGGCGGGGCCAGGGCCACGGCGGACCCGGCGAGCAGGAGGGCGGCCAGGGCGGTGCTCGTCCGTCGTCTCACGGCGGTCAGTCTGCCGCGCACGGCACCGGGCCGCCGGATCGTGGGCGGGAGCCGGGTCGTGGGCGGGAGCCGGGTCGTGGGCGGGAGCCGGGTCGTGGGCGGGCAGCGGGCTGGACGGCGGAGGTGCCGACCGGCCCCGGCGGG
>NZ_JAAALN010000360.1 GCF_009906795.1 Kineococcus siccus | reverse complement strand
GTCTCGGTCGGGGTCGCCGCGGTCGCCGCGGTCGGGGTGACGTCCGTGCGGCCGTGCTCGTGCTGCTGGCCGAGGGGCCCAGCAACGGCTACCGCATCATCGGCGAGGTGGAACAGCGCAGCGGAGGGGCCTGGAAGCCCAGCCCCGGCTCGGTGTACCCGACCCTGCAGCAGCTGCAGGACGAGGGCCTGGTCGCGACGGATCCCGCGGACGCCAAGCAGTTCGTGCTGACCGGCGAGGGACGCCGCTACGTGGAGGAGGAGCTCGCAGGGGTGCCCGCCCCGTGGGACGCCCCGGAGTTCCGCGCCCAGGAGGGCGAGCACGCGCTGCACGCCCAGCTGGGGCAGATCGCCCTGACGGCCCAGCAGGTCCTGCTGGCCGGTCGCCCGGGCGACGTGCCGAGGGTCAGCGACGTCCTGGAGCGCTGCCGGCGCGAACTCGTCGCGATCCTCGGCGAGGACCTCAGGACTGGGTCGGGAGACTGATCCGCAGCGGGCCGACCACGGGGGTCACGGCGTGCAGCAGCGTCCAGGCGCTGCGGCGCAGGCCACCCGCGAGGTAGGCGTCCATCCGGACGGCGAGGTTGGCCGTCAGGGCGTGCGCGTCCGCGCCGCCCCGCACCGGTCCCGTGCTCGCGCGGGCCCCGGCGCCGTGGTGCCGGGCGTGCTCGGAGATCCAGTCCGGGCCGACGGTGACCCCGGCACGGGTGGTCAGCAGGAGGGTCGTCGACGGCGCGGTGCACCGCGCCGCCGCCTCGGCCGCACCGCGCTGCAGGGCCTGCTCGTCGTCCGGCGCCCCGGTGCGGACCAGGACGACGTCGACGCCGTCGACGAGGGAGACGAGCGGTGCCCAGGACCCGAGCAGCCCGTCGAGGTCCGCGCCCGGGACGCTCGCGAGCAGGAGCGTCGTGGGGATGCCCCCGGCCGCCGCCTCGTCGGCCGCGGCGACGAGGTGCTCGAGGCAGACCTCGAGCGCACCGACGTCGGCCGCCAGCACGGGAACCACGACGAAGGCCCGGTCGATGACCACGCGTGCCTCCCGCCGTCCCTCGGTGCGCCGCTCACGGCTGCACTGAACGTACACAGCAGTTGACTCGCTGTCACACCTTTGCGGGAGCCGGCAGCGGTCGGCCCCGCAGCTCGCCCACGCGCCGGCCGCCGCCGAGCACGGCGACCGTCGCGAACGCGGTGAGCCGCGCGGGGTCGACGCCCAGCAGTTCCAGCGCGGGGACCGCGACGGGCAGCCGCGCCCGGTCGCCCCCGTCCGCGATCTTCAGGGCCAGCGCCGCACCGTCGGGCAGCCCCACGACCTGCACGGCCTCGGCGCCGTCCTTGGCCAGCAGGCCCGGGACGGCCCGCACCAGCGCGGTGACGTCGCGGTCCTCGCCGGCCACGAGCTCGGGGTGGCTGCGCAGCGCGTGCGCGACCCGCCCCTCGGCGGTGGCCTCGGCGGCACCGGCGATGCGCCCGACGGCCCGGGCCAGGGCGTGCAGGCCCAGGGAGAACAGGGGTGCCCCGCAGCCGTCGGTCGTGCGGTGCGCCGGCTCCGCACCCGCGAGGTCCGCCACCGTGGCCGCGATCGCCCGCTGCAGCGGGTGCTCCGGGCTCAGGTACGTGGCCGTGTCCCAGCCCGCCACCCGGCAGGTCAGCAGCATCGCGGCGTGCTTGCCCGAGCAGTTCTGGGTCAGCGGCTCCGCCACGCCGCCCGACGCCGTCCACGCGGCGCGCTCGACGGTGCCGAACGGCAGGTCCGGGGTGTTGCGCAGGTCCGCGGTGGTGCACCCGGCGAGCGCGAGGATGCGGCGCACGCCGTCCAGGTGCAGCGCCGCGCCGGAGTGGCTGGCGCTCGCGAGGGCCAGCAGGTCCGGCGGCAGGTCGAGCCCGGCGCGCACCATCGCCACGGCCTGCAGCGGCTTCAGCGCCGAGCGGGGGTAGACGGGGGAGACGACGTCGCCGACCGCGGCGAGCAGCGCGCCGTCCGGGCCGACGACGGCCATCGACCCGTGGTGGACGCTCTCCACGAGACCGCCGCGGACCAGGTCGGCCACGGGGACGTGCTGCGGCGCGGGGGCCGGCGCGGCGGTCTCGTGGAGAGCGTCCACCAC
>NZ_JAAALN010000035.1 GCF_009906795.1 Kineococcus siccus | reverse complement strand
GGCGGCCAGGGCGCCCAGCAGCGTGACGACGCCGCCGACGACGACAACGACGGCGACCGGGACGGCCGCCGTCGCCGCGACCGCCGGGGCGCCCGTCGTCGCACGGCAGGCGCGGCGGCCCGCGGCGCAGTGGCTGCCGCCGTACACCTCCTCGATCTCCCCCGTCACCGCCGCGGACCTGCCCGCGAGCTGGCGGCCGGGCTGCCCCGTCGGCCCCGCGGACCTGCGGGCGGTCGGCGTCACCCACGTCGGCTTCGACGGGCGTCCCCGTCGAGGGACGATCGTCGTCGCGGCGTCCGTCGCGCAGGCGACCGCGGACGCCTTCGGCCGGCTGTACGAGCTGCGGTACCCGATCGCCTCGGTGCGGCCCGTCGACGTCTTCGGCGGCTCCGACGACGCCTCGATGGACGCCGACAACACCTCGGCGTTCAACTGCCGGGCCACCACCGGGGGGTCGTCGTTCTCCGAGCACTCCTACGGCACCGCGATCGACCTGAACCCCGTCGAGAACCCCTACGTGCGCGGCACCACGGTGCTGCCCGCGGCCGGCCGCGCGTTCGTCGACCGCACCCCGCGGCCGGGCGTCCTGGTCGCGGGAGATGCTGCCGTGCAGGCGTTCACGTCGCGCGGGTTCGCGTGGGGCGGGTCGTGGCGGACGCTGAAGGACTACCAGCACTTCTCGGTCTCGGGGCGCTGAGCCGCCTCACGGCAGCGGCGCGGCGGTCTCCCCCGCCGCGAGCGCGGGCCGCGCCGTCGCGGCGACCGCCGGGGTCCGCGCGCCGGGGAACAGCGCCGCGACGATGCGGTCGCCCGCGAGGCGGTGCGGCCCGTCGTGCGCGGGGGTCACGGCCGCGCGGGGCCCGCGCCGCAGCAGCGTCGCGAGGGGCTGCGGGCGGTCGTAGAGGTAGCCCTGGGCCAGGGGGCAGCCCAGCTGCTGCAGCAGGTGCGCCTGGTCGCGGTCCTCGACGCCCTCGGCGATGACGACGAGCCCCAGGGAGGAGCACAGGTCCAGCACCGTGCGCAGCACCGAGGCCCGGCGCGCGGACGTCGCGATGCTCGCGATGAACAGGGAGTCGAGCTTGACGATGTCGGCGGGCACGGTGTCGAGGCGGCTCAGCGAGGAGTAGCCCGTGCCGAAGTCGTCGATCGCGACCGCGACCCCCGCCCCCCGCAACTCGCGCAGCGCCTCCAGCGCAGCCGCGGACGAGGCGTCGATGAGGCTCTCGGTCACCTCCAGGACCAGCGAGGCCGTGGGCCAGCCGGCCGCGTCGAGCACCGACAGGACCTGCCCGGCGAACCCCGGGGCGACGAGCTGGCGCCCGGAGGCGTTCACGGTCAGCGTCAGCGGCAGCCCCCACGCGTCGCTGAGTGCGAGCGCGTCGTGGCAGGCCTGCCGCAGCACGACCGCGCCGAGCTCCTCGATGAGCCCCGCCGCCTCGGCGACGGGGATGAACTCCGCGGGCGAGACGGCGCCGCGCACGGGGTCGGTCCAGCGGGCGAGGGCCTCGACGCCGACGACCTGCTCGTCGTCGACGCGCACGATGGGCTGCAGCGCCACGTGGACGGCGCCGGTGCGCAGGGCCTCGGCGAGGTCGCGCGCCAGGGCGGGGCTGCCCGCGTCGGCGAGGGCGCAGCGGTCGCGGCCGCCGCGCTTGGCCGCGTACATCGCGGTGTCCGCGCGGCGCAGCAGCTCGGCGCCGCTCTCCCCCGCCCCGAGCTGCGCCACCCCGCAGGACAGCGTGACGCCGTCCACGCGGGTGCGCAGCAGCTCCAGGCGCGCGAGCGCCTCCGGGCCCGAGGTCGCGGGGAGCAGGACCACGAACTCGTCGCCGCCGTAGCGCGCCACGACGACGGGGGCGGGCAGCGTGGTGCGGCAGACGGTCGCGATGCGGGCCAGCAGCTCGTCCCCGGCCGCGTGGCCGAGGCCGTCGTTGACGGCCTTGAAGTCGTCGACGTCGACGAGCGCCACCGACAGCGGCGCGCCCGTGCGCTCGGCTGCGACGAGCAGGTCCTCGTAGGCGCTGTCGAAGCCCCGCCGGTTCACCAGGCCCGTGAGGGGGTCGCGGGTGGCCGCCGACGCGGTCTGCACCAGACCGCCGACGACGACGGCGATGCACGTGAAGACGACGACCTCGGCGACGGCGATCCCCACGCCCACGTCGTCGTGGGACAGCAGCGAGGTCACCGACGCCACCACCAGGGCGAGCAGCTGCACGACGGCCTGGCGCGGGGGGAAGAAGAAGAACGCGTCGATGGCGATGAAGGTGAAGACGGCCGAGAGCGCGACCGCCGACGTCGTGTCCGGGCACGCCCACACCACCAGGGCGACCAGCGCGGTGCCGCTGCCGACCACGACGTGCCACAGCGGCCGCGGCAGCGCCCGGCCGACGGCGAACAGCAGCGCCCCGACCACGACGGCCAGCACACCGACCGCGGTGACCAGCCGGCCGCCGGGGGCGGCGAGGTCCATCCGGTCGCCCGCCACGAGCAGCGCCGCGAGACCGCCGGCGACGTAGAACCCGCCCGACACGAAGGCCAGGCGCCGCGGGGAGGCCGCGTCGGTCGGCGCGGGGGAACTGCTCACGCAGAGGGATCGACACCCGGGGCGCGTCCTTGAGGGGCCACCACCGCCCGGTGCCCGGGTGCCGCGCCGATCGGGTGAGGCCCGGCCGGCCCCCGGGGCGCGTGGGGCGCGCGCCCGGGCGACGCCGGCCTCAGACGACGTCGAAGACGCCGCGCTGGCGCGGCACGAGACCCGTCGTCGCGACGGGCTGGCAGACGCTGAGCAGCCGGCTCGGCACCTCGGCCAGCTCACTCTCGAAGGACGCGCCGGGCAGCGCGGTGTGCAGCAGGCGGGCGGCGCGGTGGGTGCCGCGCACGACGTCGTCCACGCGCACCGACATCGCGGGCACGTCGGTGGCCTCGACGAGCAGCCGGCGCAGCTCCTCGGGGTCGGAGGTGACCTTCTCCCCCGCCAGCACGCACAGCGCCCAGTCGGCGCCGACGTGCGCGAGGGCGGCGTGCTGCGCGCGCTCGCTGTCGTCGGCCCAGAAGCCGCTGACGACGGTGACGGCGGGGTGCAGGGTCGCGTCGAACGCGGCGCTGCCGGGCCGCAGGTGGTCGCCCGTGTCGTAGACGACGACCTCGTCGGCCACCCGGACCAGGGCCCGGACGTCGGCACCCAGCGACGGCGAGCCGTCGTGCAGGACGA
The DNA here is from genome assembly GCF_009906795.1 of Kineococcus siccus. Lineage (GTDB taxonomy): Bacteria > Actinomycetota > Actinomycetes > Actinomycetales > Kineococcaceae > Kineococcus > Kineococcus siccus. The sequence goes on along the minus strand of NZ_JAAALN010000035.1, from coordinate 21,612 downwards.
GGCAGGCGGCGATGCTGGGGCGGCGGCTGGACATGGTGGGCTCCAAGGTGGCGGGCGATCTGGCGAGCACGTCACTCGAAGCATCGGCACGACCGCCGGAAGGGTTACGCGCGACACGGATCTTTTACACGCCGTTGACGTGCGCGCCGCCTCGTGCACCCCGGCCGCACGACCGGCGTCCGCCCGGGGAGGCGGGGGCAGGCGGGAGGACCCGCGGCCGCCGGGCGGTCGCGGGTCCCCCGGGGCTCACCGCCGGTAGGTCAGGGCCAGCGGGGCGGAGACGGTCCGGTGGGACGTGGTCACGACGACCGCGTGCGTGCCGGCCGCGCGGGCCGGGACGGTGGCGCGGACCTGGGTGGGCGAGAGGACCGTGACGCCCGTGGCCGGGGTCCCGCCCACCGTCAGCCCCGTCGTGCCCGTGAGGTCGCGGCCCGTGAAGGTCACCACCGACGTGCGCCCGGCGGGGACCGTCGCGACGCCCGCGCCGGTCAGGACGGGCGTCGGCGCGGGCGGGGCCACCCACGTCAGCCGGCCCGCCGCCACGGGCGCGCTGCTGCCGGCGGGCGACGTCAGCACCACGTCGCCCGTGCCCGGGGCCCGGGCGGGGACGGGGAACGACAGGCTCGTGGGCGAGGTCCGCGTCAGCGTCGCAGCCACCACGCCGCCCGCCGTCACGCGGGTCACCTCGCCCAGGCCCGTGCCGGTGACCGTGACGGTCTCCCCGCCCGCGGTCGAGACGGTCGTCGCCGACAGCCGCGTCACCGCGGGGACCGCTGCGGCGTAGGTGAAGACGGACGCGGTCGTGGCCGCGCTCGTGCCGCCCGGGGCCACGAGCCGCACCTGCGCCGGGCCCGCCCCGCGCGCCGGCGTCGTGACGAGGAGCTGGTTCGCGCCGGCCACGGCGGTCAGCGCGAACCGCGCCGGGACCCCGCCGACCGTGACGGCGGTCACCGCGGCGAGGTTCGACCCGGTCACCGTGACGGCCGTGCCGCCCGTGGCCGGGCCGCTCGCCACCGACAGGCGCGTGAGCGCCGGGGTCGGCGCGTAAGGCGTCCCGGCGTCGGCCGGCGAGGTGACGCCCGTGATCGTGTAGGCCGCCTGGACGTGCTGCTGGACGAAGGCCCACGACAGCCGCGCGTCGCCCTTCGCCCCCCAGCCCGTCCCCCACTGGTTGCGGATGGTGACGCCCTGGTCGTCGTAGCCGATGATCGTCACCATGTGCCCGCCCTGGCTGGTCCCGCCGGTGGGCGTGTGGACGTTCCCGTCGCGGATGCCGACGAAGCTCGGGTAGACGGGCAGACCCACGGCCACGGGGTGCCCGCCCGCGAGGGCGGCGGTGACCAGCGTCCGCGCGGCCACGCCCTGCCCGGCCCCGGCCCAGAGCCGCTTCCAGCCCGTGACCTTGAACTTGGCCGCGTTCGCCTTCTGCGCCGGGGTCACCGCGGTGCGGTAGTCGTAGTAGCCCTGCGGGAAGTCGTCCTGGGTGTCGACGCCGCCCGACTGCAGCTCGGCCAGGTTCCACTCGGGGACCGTGCCGCCCGTGGGCGCGGCGCCCACGACCTTGAGGTCGTAGAGGTAGAGCGGGGCGTACGGGGCGCCGCTGTCCCGGTCCTTCGCGGCGTAGTAGCCCATCATCGTGTAGGCGAGCGTCCACGTGGCGCACGAGCCGATCGGCCCCTGGTCCCCCACCGGCGGCAGGAACCCCGTCGTGCGCAGGTCCACGGCCGCCGGGCTCGCCAGGAGCAGGCGGTGCGCGCGCCGCTCGCCCGCGAGCGTCGCCGCCGCCGCGGTGCGGTCGGTGGGGGCGATGAAGCCGCCGACGTGCGGCGCCGTGGCGCGCGGCGTGCCCACCACGGCCGGGCCCGGGGCGGCCAGCGCCGTGGTGGCCGACGTGGCCACCACGAGCGGCAGGCTGAGGGACACGGCGACCAGACGGCGCAGCCGGGTTCGGACGTTGTTCACGCGGGACTCCTCGCGGGGCGGGGCGCCGGGACACCGCTGTGCCCCGTCCCGGACGTCATCGACCTCCCCGGGCCGCGGCTGTCGCGGCGGGCACCGCACTCGACCGGCTCGGCGCAGCCACCCGCCCCGGACGGCCGCGCTGGTCACGCCGCGTGCCCACCGCGCGGCCCGTCCGGGGAGCTCGGGCGCGCGGGCGGGTGAGCCGGACCGGCGGCCGCCCCACCGGTCGGGGCCCACCGGTCGGGCCCCACCGGTGAGCCCCCCCGGTGAGCCCCTGCCGGTGAGCCCTGCCGTCAGCCCGCGCGGGCGACCGACGTGACGGTCCCGGCCGCGACGTCCTTGGCGTAGACGTCGTTGACCGCGTTCGCGTCCTGGGGCTGCAGCGGCTGCAGGGTCCCGACGACGACGGAGTCGGCCGACGCGACCGCGATGAGGCCGTACTCCGCCGGGCTGGTCGCCCCCGAGGTGACGCTGGGCGTGGCGCTGCCGTCGGCCGCGGCCGTCACCAGGACGAGCTGGCCCGTGGCGAGGTCGCGGCGGTAGTGGTCGGTGCGCCCGTTGGTGTCGCCGGGCAGGAGGGCGGCGACCGTGGACACGAAGCCGTAGCGGCCCGTCGGGTCGAGGGCCGCCCGGTGCTCCCAGACGGTGGTCTGCCCCGTGCCGAGCCGGGCGAGCGCCCCGGTCACGACGTCCTTGCGGTAGGCGAGGCCGGCGCTGTGGTAGCCGGAACCGCCGGTGGGCGCCTGCGACGTCGTGGAGAACACGACGTGGCGGCCGTCGTCGCTGATGCCGACGTCGCCCGCGTCGCGGTAGACGGCCATCTCGACGACCTGCCCGGACGCCGTCGTGGCCGTCGAGACCGGCAGCACCTCGCCCGTGCGGGTGTCCTTGCGCAGCAGCGTCATGACGCCGCTCGCGTTCGCGGCGGGGAAGACCACGAACCGGCCGTCGGGGGACACGTCCAGCGCGGGCCCCCAGACCGTGCGGTTGAGGTTGGCGCCCGTGGCCGTCGCGGACACGCGGACCACCGCGCCCGTGGACATCACCTTCGCGAACACGTCGACGGCGCCGTTGGTGTCCCCGGCGACGAGGTCGGCGCGCTCGGAGAAGAAGTGCACGCGGTCCCCGTCCGCGGACAGGGCGACGCTGGGCGCGGTGGAGTGCACGGCCGCCCCGGTCTGCAGCGTGGTGCCCGCCGTGGAGCCGACGCGACCGGTGGACGGGACGCTCGCGAGCCGCCACTCCCCGGTGAGGAGGTCGAGCCGGTAGACGTCGGTCAGGCCGTTGGTGTCCGCCGCGACCTTCGGCAGGGTGGTGGCCAGCGCCACGTAGCGGCCGTCGTCGCTGATCGCCACGCCGCTGCGGTTGGTCGCGTCGGTCGTGGTGGCCGAGGCGGACAGCGGGGACAGCCGGCGCGCGCTGCCAGACTGGCGGTCGAGCACGTACAGCTCGTAGGCGGTGTTCGTGTCGGCGGGCTCCAGGCGCGCCGCGGTGCCGGTGACCACGAAGCGGCCGTCGGGCGTCACGGCGAGCCCCGAGGAGGCACCCGCCCCGCCGGCCGGGGTGCCCGGCGCGACGGGGGCGGCCGCGACCGTACCGGTGGCGCCGGTCGTACCCGCGGGCGTGACGGCCCGCACGCCGACGGTGTAGCTGCGGCCGTTGGTCAGCCCGCTCACGCGGTAGGTGCTCACCGCGGGGGCGACGCTGCCGTGGACGACGCCGTCGAGCAGGACCTCGTAGGAGCCGACCGCACCCGCGACCGGCGACCAGCTCACGCCCAGCTGCGCGTCCGAGGGCAGGACCGTCACCCTCGGCGGCGCCAGCGGCGGCGTGGAGGGCGTGACCGCGACCGTGGCGGACGGCGTCGAGACGTTGCCCGCCGCGTCCACCGCGACGACGCGGAAGCGGTGCTCGGTGTCGTTGGTCAGGCCCGTGACGCGCGCGGACGGCGCCGTCGTCTCGAGCACCGCGGCCCCGTCGCCCGTCTGCACGACGTAGCGCACCGCCCCCGGCACCGCCGGCCAGGTCAGCTCGGCCGCCGCGTCCTGCGCGCGCGCGACGAGGTCGGCCGGCGCGGCCGGGGCCTCGGTGTCCAGCGTGCGGGCCGTCACCGGGCCGGCCACGGGGGAGGTGTTCCCCGCGGCGTCGACGGCGACGACGCGGAAGGTGTAGGCCGAGTCGTCGGCGAGGCCGCCGACCGACAGGGTCGTGGTGCCGGCCGGCACGTCGGTGGCCGGCCCGTCGGTGGCCGGCCCGTCGGTGCGCGTCACGACGTAGCGGGTCACGTCGCCGGCCGCCGGGGCCGTCCAGGCCAGCTGCGCCGCGTGGTCACCCCCCGTCGCGCGGAGGTCCCCCGGGGCGTCCGGCGCCACGGTGTCGCGCGTGGTGACGGTGATCGTGCGCGCGGGCGAGCGGTTGCCGGCCGCGTCGATCGCGACGAGGGAGAACGTGTGCGCCGACTCCTCGCCGAGGCCCGTGACCGTCAGGGACCGGGCGCCGGCGGGGAGGACCTGCGGCGCAGCGCCGTCCGTGGACAGCTCGTAGCGGGCGACGTCGTCCACCGCGGGTGCGGACCACGTCAGGTCGACCGCGTGGTCGCCGCCCGTGCCGGTGAACCCGGCCGGTGCCGCCGGGGCGACGGTGTCCAGGGTCGTGACGCTCACGACGCTGCTGCCGGAGCGGTTGCCGGCCGCGTCGACCGCCACGAGGGAGAACGCGTACGACGTCGCGTCGGCCAGGCCCGTGACCTCGGCCGACCGGGCACCGGCGGGCAGCCGGCGCGCGGGGCCGCCGTCGACGACGAGGTCGTAGTGGTCGACGTCGTCGGCCGTGGGCGCCCCCCACGCCAGGCTCACGGCGTGGTCGCCGCCGACCCCGGTGAAGGGGGCCGGGGCGTCCGGCGCGACGGTGTCGCGCGTGGAGACCGTGGTCGTGGCGGCCGCGGAGCGGTTGCCGGCCGCGTCGATCGCGACGAGGGAGAACGTGTACGACGTCTTCTCCGCCAGGCCCGTGACGTCCAGCGCGCGGGACGCGGCGGCGAGCGTGCGGACGGCGCCGCCCGCGGCGACCGGGCCGCCCGAGACCGTCAGCTCGTAGCGGTCCACGTCGTCCGCCACGGGGGCGCCCCACGTCAGGGCGACGGCGCGGTCCCCGCCCGTGCCCGCGAGGGCCGGCGGGGCGTCGGGGGCCGTCGTGTCCAGGGTGCGGAAGGCGACGGCCGGGCTCGCGGCGGAGGAGTTCCGGGAGGTGTCGACGGCCACGACCGAGACCGTGTACGCCGTCTTCTCGGCGAGGCCCGTGATGGTTGCCGTCGTCGTGCCCGCCGGCACGACGACCTGCCGGCCGTCGGACAGCGTGACCGTGTAGTGGTCGAGGTCCGCGACGGCGACGGCGTCGAAGGTCACCACGACGCGGCGGTCGCCGCCCGTGGCCCGGACGTTCTGCGGGGTGCCCGGCAGCACCGTGTCGCGCAGGAAGTACGTCGCCGCGGCCGCGGTGGCGGACCGCTGGCGGGAGGTGTCGACCGCGAACACCTCGAAGGTGTGGTCACGCCCGTTCGCCAGCCCCGGCACCGAGGTGGTGACGGTCCCCCCGTTGCCCGCGGGGACCTGGTGGTGAAGGACGCCGTCGACGACGACGTCGTAGTGGGCCACGTCGTTGTCGGTGGACTTCTTCCAGCTCAGCGCCGCGGTCCCGTCGGTCCCGGAGACCGTGAGGGTGTTCGGCGGCCCGGGGGGGACCCCGTCGCTCGGGGCGCCGGGCACCGGGTCGGACTTGGCCGACTCCCCCGTGACGATGATGAGCGTCGGCACCACCGAGCTCACCTGCACCTGGTACGTCTGACCGTTGACGAGCCCGTTCACGTCGACGGTCCGGCTCGTCGACGCCGGGGACGCCTTGAGGACGCCGTCGACGTAGACGTTGTAGGCGGTCGCGCTGGCGACCGCGCTCCAGCTGACGCGCAGGCCCCGGTCCAGGGCGACCACGCTCAGGTTCGCCGGGGTGTACTGGTCCGCGACGCGCAGGGTGCGCGGTGAGACCGTCTGCGCAAGGGGGACGGTGAGGACCGCGCCGGCCAGGGCCAGGGTGACCGCGGCGGCGACGGTCCCCGCGAGCAGGGGACGGACGGAGGGACGCGGGGACGACGACATGGGGACCTCGGTCTCGGGGGTGCCCCGCCGGAGGCGGTGGGACGTTCCCCGGGTCCATCGGCTCCCCGGGCCGGTCTCCCGATCCGCCGCGACGTCGTCCACCCGTTCGGGCGAGCCGCCCACCGGCGGGGCGAGGACCCGGCAGGGCTCGGGTCAGAGGGCTCGGGTCAGAGGGCCCGGTCGACGAAGACGGGCCGGGCCTCGGGACGGTGGAACTTCCGCAGCGCGTTGGTCTGCGAGCGCGCCTGGACCATGGCGGCGGCCAGCCGCTCGCTCACGTCGACCTGGCGGGCCAGGAGCCGGCGCGCCCGGTCGGTGAAGTCCACGGGCATCGGGCCCGGCAGGGAGGGCACCGACCAGGAGGGCAGCGCCAGGGGGGCCGGCAGGTCCTCCTCGTGCAGGCGCTGCAGCAGCGTCTCCGCGGCGTCGACGTCCAGCTCGACGCGTCCGAGGGCGGCGGACCACATGTCCCGCCACGGGTCCTGCACGGGCGGGCGCGGCGCCGCCCGCGCGTGGTCCGGGGGCGCGACGTCGGTCTCGTCGAACGTCATGCCAGGCCGTTCGCGCCCGAGTTCGTCGTCGCGGTCAGGTGCTGCAGCGCCGCCTGCCGCCACGCGTCCGCGAGGGGCTCCACGACCCGGGTGCGGGTGTCGGCGGTGCGGGTGGGGTCACCCTTCATGTTGGCCTGCGCCAGGTCTCCCAGCAGCCAGGTGTAGAGGCTGGCCAGGCCGGGGCCGCCGTCCCAGAGGTCGACCTTCAGGCTCGAGTGCAGCTCCGCGATGATGTCCTGCGCGTGGATGAGGTTCACGTGCGCGGTCTGGCGGTCCCCCGTGCGCTGGGCCTCCTCGGCGCGCTTGAGGTCGAGGACGAGCCGGTCGTACAGCATGACCAGCAGGCTGGCCGGGCTGGCCGTGGCCAGGCTGTCACCGAGGTAGCGGTTGGCGGAGCCGGGGCGGCCGTACGACATGGCGGTCATCTGCAGTTTCCTCCAGGGGGGACGGACGGGTGCACTCCTCCATCGGCAGCGCACGTCGGGATCCGAGGTCCGCCGGCACCCGGCGCGCGAGGCGCGGCGGGACGTCCGGGGACGGGGGTGGGACGCCGACGAGCCGCCCCGCGGTGCGGGACGGCTCGTCGGGCGGCGGGTCAGCGGTTGCTGTTCAGGCCGGAGAGCTGCCCGGACAGCCACGTGGACTGCGTCTGCAGGGAACCCAGGGCCGTCTCCAGCCGCGCGTAGTAGGACTGGTAGCGGGCCTTCTTCGCGGCCAGCCGGTCGTCCCAGTCCTCGATGCGGTTGTTGAGGTCCTTGATGCTCGCGTTGCGGCCGTCGACGGCCGCGCTCAGGCTGCCCGTCGACGCCGCCGTCGCGAGCTTCGCGACGGAGCGCAGGCGTTCCGCGAGCCCGACGCGGGTGTCGGCCGTGGCCGGGTCGGTCCCGTCGGGGCGGGGCGTGGTCGTCGGGGCGACGAGGTTCTGCACCGAGCGCGGGTCGGCCTCGTAGGCGGCGAGGAACTTGTCCTTGGCGAAGGTGATGCGGCCGTCGCGGGTGGACTGCACGCCGAGGCTGGACGCCGACGCACCACCGCCGAGCGCGGACGTCACCGCGTTCATGATCTGGCTCTGCAACCCGCGCAGCGTCGAGTCGCCGTTCAGGGCGCCGCCACCCGTGAGCTTGCCGTCGGTGCCGACGACGCCGGCCTTGGACTGGGTGCCGATCTCCGCGAGGGCCGCGTTCGCGGCCTCCACGAGCGCCGCCATGGCCTCGGCGACCTTGCCGCTGTCCCGGCCGGAGGCGATGGTGACCCGGGTTCCCGGGTCCGCCTTCTGCGCCGTGATCGTCACGCCGGGGATGATGTCGGCGAACGTGTTCGTCGCGGAGTAGACGGGGACCGCGGCGTCGCCGAGGTACAGCTCGGCGTCCTCGCCCGCCGAGAGGACGTCCCACGCGCCGGCCTCGACGTTCGTGCTTGAGGCGGGCACGGTGCCCGGGGCGGCGTTCGTCGGGGCGACCAGCTCGAAGGCGCCCGCCTTGCCGGGCGTCGTCGACGTCAGCTGCAGGCGGTACTCGCCGGAGCCGACGCGGACCGCGACGGCCTTGACCCCGAGGTCGGCCGCCTTGTTGATCTGCTCGGCGATCTCGCTGATCGTGCCCTGCACCGGAGCCAGGGTGCCGACCTTCTTGCCGTCGCGCAGGACGTCGACCGGCAGCGTGAACGTCGACGGGTCGACGACCTGGTCCTTGGTGACGCCCGCGGTGGACAGCACCGAGCGCGTCGAGGCCAGGCGGTTGACGGTGATCCCGATGGACCCCTGGTCCGCCGTCGCGGAGGAGGAGACCGCGACGTTCGTCGACGACGACGTCGCGGTGGTGGGCGTCCACCCACCGGCCTTGCTCAGGGCCTCCGCCGCGGTCTGCAGGGCGGCCATCTTGGTGTTGACCGACTGGTATCCCTTGATCTCCGACTGCGCGCTGGTGACGTTGGCCTTGAGGCGTCGCTGCGTCGCCCCGTCGACCTGGATCAGCTGACTCACGATGCTGCTGACGTCGATGCCGCTGACGAGTCCGTCCACTGATGCCATGACGTCACCTCTCTTCCCGGGCTGTCGGTTCGACTGGAGCTTCGTGGGCTCCATCGGCCGTGACGGCCCGGGCTTGAGCGCGGATCGACGAGGAGCCGCCAGGCTCACCCGTCCGGTGCAGCCGCCTGCTCCGGACGGGTCGGGTGGTCGGGAACTCCGGTGGTCGGGTACTCAGGCGGTCGGGAGCTCAGGCGGTCGGGAGCTCAGGCGGTGCGGAACTCAGGCGGTCCGGGCCCCCAGGGCCGCCAGGTCGCCGCAGAGCGCGCGGAACTCCTCGAGCGCGGCGGGCGCGTAGTGGCAGCCGCCCGGGTCGACGACCCGCCGCACGGGGGCCAGGGCCGCGAGGGCCTCCGCGGGCCGGCCGGAGAGCCCCAGCGCCTGCCCGCGCAACCAGCCGACGTACTCGGCGTCCCCGCCGCCGGCGAGCAGCTCCCCCGCCAGGTGCAGCGCGACCTCGTGCTCCCCCGCCACGATCATGACCCGGGTCAGGAAGTCCGTCGCGCGGCGCCACCGGTCCCCCGCGTCCTCCAGCTCCCGCAGCGCCTCCAGCGCGTCGACGGCCGTCTGCAGCTCACCCGCGCTGAGGGCGCTGCGCCCCAGGTCGAGCAGCGACAGCGCGAGCGCGGGCCCGGGGGTGGCCGGGTCGCCGAGCTGCGCCTGGAGCTGGTCGCCGGCCAGGCGCAGGTTCCGGGCCGCCTTGCCCTGCACCGTCTCCAGGTCCCGGTAGCCGAGGTGGGTGATCCGCAGCGCGGCGGGCGCGAGGTCCACCCCCCGCACGTCGCGACCGGCCCGCACCACGCGCTCGTGCACCCGGCCGGCCCAGCGCGCACCCGCGCGCCGGAACAGCCGCGGGGCGCGGAACGAGTACGCCCCGCTGCGCGCGTCGAGGTCGTCGAACTCCACGGCGAAGGCGTCGACGCTCCCGTCGGCCGCGGCGAGCTGCCGGCGCAGGGCCGCTCCCGTGCCCGCCGCCCGCTCGTCGGCGTCGATGCTGAGCACCCAGTCGGCGCGGGCCGCGGCGAGGGCGGTGTTGCGGGCGGCGGCGAAGTCCCCCGTCCAGGCCTGCGACAGCAGGAGCACCCCGTGGGCCCGCGCGACGGCGGCCGTGGCGTCGGAGGAACCCGTGTCGACGACCACGACCTCGTCGACGAGGGGCCGCAGGCTGTCGAGGCAGGCGCCCAGGTGGCTCTCCTCGTCCTTGACGATGAGGCAGGCGGCGATGCTCACCGGCTCGTCCACGTCGTCCCCCGCTCGCCGTCGTCCCTCAGGTCCGGATGCCCATCTTCTCGCGCAGGAAGTCGGGGCGGTTCTCCCGCAGCCAGGCCATCCCCTGGTCCCACAGGTCGTGGTCGGAACGGCCCTGGCCCGTGGCGCGCTGCCCCACGTGGTGGACGTAGGACCGGCTCACGAAGTGCGTGAACCCCTTGGCCGCGAGGTCGAAGCAGATCAGGTCGTCGGCGAACCAGTTGGTCGAGGGGAAACCACCGACGCTGTCGAACGTCTCGTGCCGGATCCAGGCGGCCACGGGGACGACCATGTCGGCGATGAGGACCTGGTCCTCCTCGGGGAAGCGGATCGCGGGCCGGGTCGCGGGATCGCCGTGCCGGACGTTCTGCACGCCCTTGACGTAGTTCGAGCGGGCGCCCACGAACCCCGGGGTCAGCTGCGGGGCGACCTGGGCGACCACGGCCACGTCCTCGAGCAGCAGCCGCAGGCTGTCGGGGTGCAGGACGCAGTCGTCGCCGAGGATCAGCAGCTCGTCCGCGTCGGTCTGCCGCGCGCACCAGTTCCACGCGTCGCTGCCCGTCGTGATGCCCTCGGCCTGCTCCAGCAGCCGCACGTGCGGGTTCGGCGGCAGGTGCTCGGGCCGCTCACGGCCCGACCACCCGACGACGACGTCGACGCCCGGGGCGTAGGCCGCGACGGAGGCCAGGGCCACGCGCAGGTCCCCCCACACGGTCTGCGCGTCCTCGGGGGTGCTGCGCCGCGCGGCGGGGAGCAGGATGCTCAACACGGGTGGTTCCTCCTCGGGACCGACGCGGAGGTCGGCGGGTCGGGTGCGGGTGGTCAGTGCGTGCGGTGCGTGCGGTGCGTGCGTGCGGGCCGTGCGGGCGGCCGGGTCAGGGCTGGGCGACGAGCGGACGGGCGGCCGGGGCCGGCGCGGCCACGTCGAGCGCCAGCTCCGGGAACAGGCCGAGCACGTCGGCGCGCAGCTCGGGCCACATCCCCGCCGCCCGGGCGCGCAGCTCGCGCCGCGCCCACGCCTCACCCAGGGCACCCGCCAGCACGGCCAGGGCCGTGGTGGTCGACTCGACGTCCTGCGCCGGGTCGCCCGCGATCCACCGCAGGGGGCACACCTCCGCCATCCCGTTCTCCCGCAGCCGCAGCGACCACGCCAGCACGCGCTCGAGGTCGAGGCGGCGGGCCACCACCGAGGCCGCGGTGAGCACCGCGGTGGGGCGGCGGCCGGCCGCGAACAGCAGCTCCAGCCAGGCGTCGGCCACGTCCGGGTCGACCAGCACGGCCTCCCGCAGGGTGCTGAGGACGACCGGGTCCGACGCGGACCGGGCGGCGTCGGCCAGCGCGCCCGGCACCTCCTCCTCCACGGCGAGCAGGTCGACCAGGCGCACGTGCGGCGAGCCCGCGGCCCACAGCCCGGCCAGCGCCTCGAGCGTCGCCTCGGGCCCGGACAGGCGGGCCAGGCGCAGGCGCAGCGGGTCGGCCTGCGTGGCGTCGAACGCGATCCCCCACGGGTCCACCGAGGCCGTGACGGTGTCCAGGTGCCGGCGGGTCGCGGGCAGGTCGCCCACGAGCAGGGCGATCTCCGCCCGGTGCAGGCCGACGCGCCCGGCGGCGTCACCGGCGCGGGCCAGCCGGTCCACCCAGCGCTCGGCGGTCGGGGCGTCGCCCAGGTGCAGGGCCGCGATCGCCCCGGCGCGGGCGGCGAGCAGCTCGACGTCGAGGGTCGCGTCCGGGTCCACGTGGTCCAGGGCGGCCAGCGCCTCGGCCCACCGGCTGTCGGCCGTGTAGGCGCGGCCGAGGGAGCCCCAGGCGTCCGCGGCCGCGGGGTCGTCGGCGGCCAGGGTCTGCGTGGCGGCCAGGGCGATGGCGATGTTGCGCTCGTGCTTGCCCTTGCCGAGGAAGGTGGCGGCCTCGTAGCCCGAGTGCTCGACCTCCAGCGGCGCCTTGCCGCCCAGCGACAGCCGCCGGTGCGACCGCTCCTGGACGGGGTACTCGTGCAGCGCCCCGACCCACGTGGTCCCGGCGCGCTGGAACAGCCGGAGGGCGCCGCTGACGCTCGACGTCGCCGCACCCCGGAACGTGCGGGAGGTGATGTCCAGCGTCATGGCCTCGCTGCGGCAGCCCGCCACCGCACGGCGGAAGGCGGCGACGTCGCCGCGCACCACCTCGTCAGCGTCCAGGGAGAACACCCAGTCGGTGGTGGCGTGCGCCAGGGCGCGGTTGCGCGCCGCCGCGAAGTCGTCGTCCCAGTGGCCGGCGACGACCCGGGCGCCGGCCGCGGCCGCGATCTCGCGGGTGTCGTCGGTGCTGCCCGTGTCGTACACGACGACCTCGTCGACGAAGGGCGTCACCGCGGCCAGGCAGTCCGCCAGCACGGCGGACTCGTCCTTGACGATGAGGACCGCGGAGAGGCTGCGGGGCGCCGGCGGTGCGGACGGCGCCGCACCGGAGACGCTGATGCCGGGGTGGGAGTCCAGGGGGACCTGGTGCAGGCGGTCGGCCGGCAGGCCCGCGGGGAAGGCCAGCAGGGCGGTGTCCGGCGCACCCAGCGTGAGGCAGCCGGTGGGCTGCGTCGCCGAGAGGGCCGCCAGCGACTCCCACCAGCCCGCGCGGACGCGGACGCCCGGGCGCAGGACCACGACGCGGCGCGAGCCGTCGACCGTCGCGGTGACCAGCGACGGCAGGTCCGTCCCGGCGGGCAGGGCCGTGCGCTGGACCCGGCGCTGCAGGCGGCCGGGCAGCTTGCGGCTGTGCCGACCGGCGTACCGGACCTCGACGTCGGCCGGCACCGTGTCCACCACCTGCTGCAGGCACCTGACGAGGTCGCCCGACGTCTCGACGTCGGTGACCAGCACCACGGACCGCTGCGTCATGTCCACTACCCCTCGTCGCAGGCCCGGGCTGGTCCCGGTCCCGCTCCCCCATCGGCAGGGGCCGCGCCCGGCTGAGCGCTGAGCCGGGGAGGCCGGCCGGCGGGTGCTGTCCTCCGCAACGCCGAGAGGGGCGGGGGCTCCGGGGGGAGCCTCCGCCCCTCCGGGGTGGATCGTGCTGGTGCGTGCGGTCGTGCGGTCGTGCGGTCGTGCGGTCGTGCGGTGGTTCAGGTGCGGTTCAGCGCACCCTCACGCCGTCGCCGATCAGCCGAGGAGGCTGAGGACGTTCTGCGACGCCTGGTTGGCCTGCGCGAGCATGCTCGTGCCGGCCTGGGCCAGGATCTGGTTGCGGGTGAACTTGGTCATCTCCTGCGCCATGTCCGTGTCACGGATCTGGCTCTCCGACGCGGTCAGGTTCTCGACCGAGACGTTGAGGTTGTTGATCTTGTGCTCGAACCGGTTCTGCGTCGCACCGAGCTTCGAGCGCTCCTCCGACACCTTCCCGATGGCCGAGTCGATCGTCGCGATCGCCGCGGACGCACTGGCCGTGGTGGCGAGGGAGACGCTCGAGGTGCCGGACGAGTAGACGCCGAGGGTCGAGGCGGACATGTTGCCGATGGACACCGACAGGGTCTGGCCGTTGTCGGAGCCGACCTGGAACGCCTTGGCGGTGAAGCTGCCGTCCAGCAGGGCCTGACCGTTGAACTTCGTGCGGCCGGAGATGTCGTCGAGCTCCTTGCTCAGCTCGGCGAACTCCTTGTCCGCAGCACCCTGCGACACGGTGTTCTGCGCGCCACCGTTGGCCGACTGCACCGCGAGGTCACGCATGCGCTGCAGGATCGAGTGCGTCTCGGTCAGCGCACCGTCAGCGGTCTGGACGACGTTGACGCCGTCCTGAGCGTTGCGGACGGCGACCTTCAGGCCACCGATCTGAGCGCGCAGACCCTCGGAGATGGACAGCCCGGCCGCGTCGTCGGCCGCCTTGTTGATCCGCAGACCCGACGACAGCTTCTCCAGGGAGGAGTTCTGCGCCTTGTCCGTGGCCTGCAGGTTGCGGTAGCTGTTCATCGCCGCGATGTTGTTGTTGATGCGAAGACCCATGATGATCATTCCTCCGTGAGTTGAGGACCGCCGCGCGGTCCGGGCCTACCCCTCCGTGGGCCAGCCACCTACATCTTCGGCACCACCCACCCGCACTTGAGGCCTCGGAACCGCGCGAACGGGTGATCCCGCCGGCCGCGCGGCGCCGGGACCCGGACGGGCACCGGTGGAACGCCGAAGGGGCGGAGGACTCCTGGGTGGAGTCCTCCGCCCCCGCGGGGTGGATCAGCCGAGCATCACCGCGGTCGCCGATCAGCCGAGGAGGCTGAGGACGTTCTGCGACGCCTGGTTGGCCTGCGCGAGCATGCTCGTGCCGGCCTGGGCCAGGATCTGGTTGCGGGTGAACTTGGTCATCTCCTGCGCCATGTCCGTGTCACGGATCTGGCTCTCCGACGCGGTCAGGTTCTCGACCGAGACGTTGAGGTTGTTGATCTTGTGCTCGAACCGGTTCTGCGTCGCACCGAGCTTCGAGCGCTCCTCCGACACCTTCCCGATGGCCGAGTCGATCGTCGCGATCGCCGCGGACGCACTGGCCGTGGTGGCGAGGGAGACGCTCGAGGTGCCGGACGAGTAGACGCCGAGGGTCGAGGCGGACATGTTGCCGATGGACACCGACAGGGTCTGGCCGTTGTCGGAGCCGACCTGGAACGCCTTGGCGGTGAAGCTGCCGTCCAGCAGGGCCTGACCGTTGAACTTCGTGCGGCCGGAGATGTCGTCGAGCTCCTTGCTCAGCTCGGCGAACTCCTTGTCCGCAGCACCCTGCGACACGGTGTTCTGCGCGCCACCGTTGGCCGACTGCACCGCGAGGTCACGCATGCGCTGCAGGATCGAGTGCGTCTCGGTCAGCGCACCGTCAGCGGTCTGGACGACGTTGACGCCGTCCTGAGCGTTGCGGACGGCGACCTTCAGGCCACCGATCTGAGCGCGCAGACCCTCGGAGATGGACAGCCCGGCCGCGTCGTCGGCCGCCTTGTTGATCCGCAGACCCGACGACAGCTTCTCCAGGGAGGAGTTCTGCGCCTTGTCCGTGGCCTGCAGGTTGCGGTAGCTGTTCATCGCCGCGATGTTGTTGTTGATGCGAAGACCCATGATGATCATTCCTCCGTGAGTTGAGGACCGCCGCGCGGTCCGGGCCTACCCCTCCGTGGGCCAGCCACCTACATCTTCGGCACCACCCACCCCGACTTGAGCCGTGCGGGGCAGGAGATCCCCGGGCACCCGGGGACCGGGTCCCCGGGGATCGAGTGCCCGGGGATCGAGTGCCCGGGGCCGGGACTACGCCAGGCTGGGCTCGCGGGCGGCCGCGGGCGAGGACAGCGAGGCGACCAGGGCCACCACGCCGAGGAACGACAGCCACGCCTCGGCGTCCAGGGCGAGCAGGGGCACGGGCAGGCCCGGGTACCAGCGCTCGTCGCCGCTGCGCAGGACGACGTCGACGTCGAGGGCGCGGTGCACGGGGCCTCCGTCGCCCCCCACCACGTCCACGAGCGGGAGCAGGTCGAGGTCGACGCCGCTGCGCTGCAACTGCTCCGCCAGCATCCCGGTGAACTGCGACGGGTCGCCGTCGGCCGCCTCCAGCCCGATGCGGACCTGGACGAGGGACTGGTCGACCGCCCCCGAGGTGGTGAGCCAGCTCAGCAGGGGCAGCAGGCGCCCGTCGCGCACCGGGACGCCGAGGGTGAACGACCCGCGCTCCGCGACCGCGCGCCGGACGCGGTCGGTGGCCAGCTGCGCGCTGGCCCAGTGCGCCGCCACCTCCCCCGCGATCACCTCGTCGAGCGCGTCGGTGGCGCGGTGGCCCGTGACGGCGTTGACGACGGCCTGGCGCAGGACGTCCCCGGGGTGCTCGAGCATCTGGGCCGCGAGCCGGAGGTTCTCCCCGCCCCGGTGGCTCCAGAAGGTCAGCTCGGGGGTCAGCCGCGCGAGGGCGGCGGGGGCGAGCGGCCCGGTGGCCGCGGCCGCCAGCGAGGCCAGGACGGCCCCACCGCGGACGGCCTCGAGGTCGGTGAACGCCGGCGCGGTGTGGGTGGGCCGGGCGACGTGGCGGACCCGGCCGCAGCTCAGGACGGCGGCGGCCGTCGTCGCCGAGGCCATGGCGTGCACCGCGGCGACCTGCTGGAGGATGCCCGTCGCGACGCTCGCGCGCGCCCCGGGCGAGGGGACGTCGGTGGTCCCGGCGCGCTGCAGCGCCGCGGTGAAGGCGTCGTCCGCGGCCGGGTCCGGGCGGGCGTCGCTGCGGACGACACCGCCGGAGCCCGCGGCCGCGACCTCGTGGTCGTGCAGGCACCACGGCCCGGGCACGTCGGCGGCGTCCAGCACCAGGACGCGCTCGCGCGTCGCGGCGGCCAGGGCCTGCGCGAACCCCTGCGGGCCGGGCAGGTCCAGCACGTGGACGTCCATGCGCGTGCGGTCCACCGGGCCGCGCGGGGTGGCGGTCTGCCGCGCGGCCGGGACGACGAGGACCTCCGGCGGCGTCGTGAGGCCCCGCTGGTGGGTGAGCGCCTCGACGAGGCGGTTGACCTCGGCGCGGTCGTTGCGGGCGAACACCACGACCGTCGTGCCGCCCGCGGGGGCGGGACCCTGCGCACCGGCGGCGAGGGCGCTGCGGTCGACGTCCCCGCGGACCTCGACGGCGACGCCGACCTCCGCGAGCGCCGTCGCGACCGGGCCGGTGCCCACGACCTGCGTCGCGGCGGCGGCGATCGCCGTCCACTCCACGTGGCACACCTCGCAGCGGGGCAGCTGCGCGCGCACCGCGGCGGGCAGGCCGTGACGGCAGGCGAGCGTCTCGGCCGTCAGCCGGACGACCGTGGCGCACCCGAGGCCCGCGGCCGCCTCGACGGCGCGGACGAGGGCGCGCGAGGTGGGTGCGGTGACGTCGAGGACGCGGTCGCGGAAGCGCTCGGCCGCCCGCAGGTGGCGGACGAGGCCCGCGTCGTCGCCGGCGGGGAGGTCGACGACCTGCCAGCCGGCGGCGAGCCAGGCGTCGGCGGCCGTGCCGGTCGCAGCGGCTCGCGACGAGGACGGGAGGAGGCCCGGGCGGGCGGCACGGCCGGCCCCGCCGAGCGTGGTCCCCCCACCGAGCCGGGTGACGCCACCGAGTGTGGTCGGGCCACCGGGCGTGGTCCCCCCCGGGTTCGCGGCGGGCGCGGGGACCCCGGCCGCGGGCTGAGCCGGTGCCCCGACCACGAGGACGAGCGGGCGGTCCTCGTCGAGGTCGTCGAGCGCGGTCGGGCGGTCGTCGTCGGCGGCGGGGCGGGGCGCGCGGGCCAGGGTCGGCTCGGCCGCGGCCGGAGCGCCGGCGGTGCGGGTGCGGAGCTCGTCGAGGTACAGGTCCCACGCGGGGACGGGCTGGACGGTCGGCACGGGCGGTGCGGCGAGCGCCGTCCGCTCGGCCTCGGGGCCGTCGAGCTCGCGGCCGTCGGCGAGCAGGGCGCGCAGGGTCAGGAACTCGTGCGGGGTCGGCATGCCGTGGGCCCGCGCGACGCGGGCGCCCTCGCGGTGGGGCGGCTCGGTCATGCCGTCGTACAGCGAACCGCTGCCGAGGGGACGGGTGTGCCGGACGGCCAGGCAGTCCATGACGGCCGACTCCAGGCCCAGGCCGGGCAGGATGCCCTGCCAGACGAGGTCGAGGCCGTAGCCGGACCGGCTCTCGGCGAAGGTGGGCAGGCACGCGTCGAGGGCCGCCCGGCTGAACAGGGGCGCCATCACCTCCACGAAGGTGGTCCAGCGCACCGAGAAGCCCGGGTGGGTCAGCGTCATGAGGTGCGTGAAGTAGGAGTCGGTCGTCAGCGACGGCTGCGACAGCCCCAGCCCGAGGTGGGTGTGCAGCGCGAACATCTCGGAGATGGTCGCGGCGTCGGTCGCGAGGTCGTCGTCGGGGAACCACACGGCCTCGTAGCCGTCCAGCAGGCCCGGTTCGCGGGTGAGCAGCGTGTGCAGCCCGACCCACTTGGAGCCCTTGTTCTCCACGACGTGCTCGGCGGTTCCGTCCCAGCGGCCGGGGGTGTCGCCGTAGTAGTCCACGACGAGGTCGAAGGTGCGCTCGCCCTGCGTCCAGGTCGGGTGCAGCGAACCGTCGCCGACGCGCGCGACGACGAGGTAGGGCTTGCGGGGCGCCGTCGGGCGCTCGAGGCCGGTCTGGGCCGTCATGGGTTCTCCTCGCTCGGTCGACGCAGGCGGACGCGTCGTTCACCTGTTCGGCGCAACCGGCCCGGGCCTTGAGCCCTCCCCCGGCAGGAGACCGGCCGACCTTGAGCCGTCGCCGCCCGTTCCACCCGGTCGGCTCAAGGTCGGCACCCGTCCGGCCGAGAAGGCGTGTGGACCGGAACCTCCGGTGTCCGAGCTGGGAGGTCGTGCCGTGGTCGCAGTCAGGCGGGTCGAGCGTGCGGGTCGCCGCCGCGACGTGGTCGTGGCCCTGACCTCCCCGACCCAGCAGCCGCCCGCCTGGTGCCTCGACGCCACCGCGCTGGCGGCCGAGGTCCACCTGGTCCACGGCCCCGACAAGTGGGTGGCGGTCGCAGACCTGCTGCGCCGGCGGCCCGACCTCGCGGAGGGTGAGGGCACCGTCTGGATCCCGGACGCCGACGTCAGCTGCAGCGCCGAGGTGGCCGCCGCGGTCTTCGCGCTGCACGAGGAGCTGGGCCTGCTGGTGTCACACCCGGCTCTCGCCGCGGCAGGCTGGGCCGCGCATCCGGTGACCCGGCCCCACGGGGGCTTCGCGGTGCGGCTGGTCGACCACGTCGAGGCGACCGCGCCCCTCTTCGACCGAGCCGCCCTGGACCGGGTGGCTCCCACCTTCGGCTCCGGGGCCGGGCCGGGACTCCCCCACGCGTGGCGCGTGCTCCTGGGCGGTGCCGCGCGACTGGCCGTCCTCGACTGCCTGGTGGTGACGGCCGGCGCGCCGCGCGCCCGCCCGGCCCAGCACGCGGCGACGGCGCTGGCCGTCGAGCACGGGGCCGCGGTGCCCTGCGCTCCGCAACTGCGCGGGGGGTGGGACGTCGGTTTCTCCCCGCTGGCGCACCGAGCGGCGCTGGAGCTCTCGCTGCGTCACCTCCTCGACCCGCAGGCCCCCCAGCGGGCCGGCGCTCCGGGGTCCGACGACGCGCGGTACGTGGCAGGGCTGCGGACCGACCTGGCCCTGGCGACGAGAGAGGTCTGACCCGAGGTGTTCACGCTGAGCCCGCAACTCCTCGCCGAACCGTCCAGCCGCGCCCTCCCCCACCTCCCGCGGGTGGCGCGAACGTGCGCGGTGGTCGTGCCGGAACTCGCTACCGGCGGCGGCGCCGCGCTCGCGCGACGCCTGGACGTCCTCCGGGCGGCCGGCTGGTCCCCCGAGGTCTTCCCCCTGCCGACGGACCCGTCGTCGCTGGTCACCCTCGTGGAGGCGGTGGGGGCGGCGGACTGCTCGGACGTGGAGGTCTGGGCCGGGGACCCCGAGCAGGTCCTCCCCGCGCTGGAGGCGTTCTGGCACCGCAGCCTCGTCACCTCACTCGTCCTCGACCCCGCGGTCGTGGACGCTGCCCTTCAGCGTCTCCTCGGCGGCGGTCCTGCGCCGGGCGACGTCCGCGCGGCTCGGCGCCTGCTCGAGGCCTGTGCCTACGCGGACGACACGCGGGTGGCCGACGGCCTGCCGGTGCCGTGGCTCGCCACCACGCCGCCCCCGTTCGGTTCCGTCCGCCTGGCCCCGGCCTCCGAGGCGGCGCCGGCCCCGGGGCGGCCCGTGCTCGTCGGCCGTCCGGAACTCACCGTCATGGTCAGCACCTACGACCGGCCGGACGCCCTCGACGCGTGCCTGTCCGCGTTGGAGCGGCAGACCCTGCCGCGGACGGCGTTCCGCGTCCTCGTCGTCGACGACGCCTCGCCGCGGCCGGTGGCGGACGTCGTGGCCCGCCACGGCGACCGGCTGGACGTCCGGCTGCTGCGGCTGACCGAGAACGTCGGCCCGGGCGGGGCCCGCACCCGCGGGGTCGCGCAGGTCGAGACGCGCCTCACGCTGCTCCTGGACGACGACGACCTGCCCGAGCCGCGCTGTCTGGAGGAGCACTTCCTGGCGCACCAGGAGAACCCGGGCGAGGACGTCGCCGTCCTGGGCGGCACGTCGGTCCTCCCCGGGGGAACCATGACCCCCCTGTCCCGCCACGTCATGACGGTCGGCCGGCAGTACTTCGCCTACCCCGGCGTCGAGGCGAACCGGCTCAACCCGTGGCGGGCGTTCTGGTGCGGTCGCAGCAGCGCCAAGACCGCTCTCCTGCAGCGGCACGGGTTCACGACCCGCTTCATGGAGGACGCCGACTTCGCGTTCCGCGCGGGGAAGGGCGGTCTGCGGGTCCACTACGCCAAGCGCGCCGTCCAGGTCGTCCGCGAACGGCTGACGCTGGAGCACTTCCACCGGCGCCAGAACCGCATCGGGCACGCGATGATCGATCTGGCCCGCCGGTGCCAGGACGACGAGGTGTGGACCTGGGCCGGCATCGAGCCGGTGTCGGACCACCTGGCCCGCTGGATCGAGCGGCGCACGGACGTCGAGCGCATCGTCGGGGAGCTCGCCGACCTGCCCGTCGAGGTGCTGCGTGCACGATCGCACGAGGGGGGTGACCTCCTCGGGCTCTTCGACGCCGCCCTCTTCATCGACCTCGACGCGCACTACGCGGCCGGACTCCTCGCCGCGCTGCGACGCCGCCAGGCTCACGTGCAGGAACGCAGGACGGTGTTCGGTGCCCGCCACGACGACCCCGCGGCCACGCAGTGCCTGGCCGCACTGGCGGGCCAGGCGTGGGCCGGGGCCGTGGTGCTCGCTCCCTCGCCGCGGGCCGCCCAGGCCTTCGCCGACCACGCCGGACGGGTCCTCGGTGACGGCCTCGACCAGGTCGAGGTCGAGGTCCGCGTCTCCTCCGAACCCCTGCACGCCCACGACGACGTGGACCTCGTCCTGTCCGGGTCGCTGCCGCCCCGGTGGCGGACCGGGATGGCCGTCCCCCTCATCGGACAACCGGTCCACGCGTGGATCGACCAGCTGCGCGATGCCGTGTCCGACGGACCCCGAGGAGCCCTGCGGTGAACTCCCCCCAGCGGCCGGCGACGCCGGCCACCCGACGGA
Organism: Kineococcus siccus; assembly: GCF_009906795.1. Lineage (GTDB taxonomy): Bacteria > Actinomycetota > Actinomycetes > Actinomycetales > Kineococcaceae > Kineococcus > Kineococcus siccus. The sequence goes on along the minus strand of NZ_JAAALN010000035.1, from coordinate 607 downwards.
CGTCGCTGCGCCTGAACACGTCCCGCCCCCCCGGCGCGCCGGCCCGGGAACCGTTCACCGGCGCGACCGCCGGCGGTCGCCGCGTCAGCGCCCTGGTCGTGGTCCGCGACGAGCGGGGCCACCTCGGTGACCTCCTGCGGACGCTGCACACCGCGCAGTCGTCGTCCGGCGTCGACGTCCACCTGGTCGTCGTCGACGACGCGTCGACCGACACCACCCGGGACGTGGACGCCGAGATCGGTGGCGACGCCACGATCGTCCGGTTCGTCGCACCGCGCGGCCTCGTCGCGGGACTGCGTGCCGCCGCGCAGCTGGCCGCCACCGAGGAGGTGCTGGTCTTCTGCCCGCGGGACCTGCCCGACGGCGACTGGCTCGCCCGGCTCTGGTCGTCGCGCACCACCGCGCCCGTGCTGCGCTGGGGCCCGGCGGGGACCACCGCTCTGGACGCCCTGCCCACCGCCCCGGAGCCGCTGCGCGAGGGGCCGCTGCTGACCACGCGGACCGCCGTCCTGGCGGCGCTGGGCGCGCACGACACGACCGCGGCGCCGCGGAGCAGCCGGCCCGCCGTCCACGCCGCGGTCCCCGGCCCGCCCGACGGTGCGACGAG
>NZ_JAAALN010000359.1 GCF_009906795.1 Kineococcus siccus | reverse complement strand
GCGTCGACCTCGACACCCTCGTCGACGGGCTGCTGCAGCGCCTGCTGCCCCCGCACCCCGAGGACGACGTGGCCGTCATCGCCGTCCGCCTGCACCGCCAGGACCGCCCCCGGCCACCCGAGGCCGGGCCCGTGCGGGTCCCGCCGCACGTCCCCGGCGCCGCGTCCGCGGACGGCACCCCGACCCGCTGACGCCGTCGGCGGGCGGGCCGGGCGTCAGAGGCGGAACCCGGCGACGACGTGCTGCAGCTCGCCGCTCATGCGGGCCAGGTCGCCGGACGCGGCCTGGACCTGCGTGACGCCGGCGCTGGTGGCCTGGGCGCCCTCGGCCACCCCGGCGATGGTGTCGGCGATCTGCGTCGACCCCGCGGAGGCGTCGGCGATGTTGCGCACCGACTCCGCGGTCACGGCGGTCTGCTCCTCCACGGCGGAGGCGATGGTCGTCTGGTAGTCGCTGATGCGGCTGATGACCACGCTGATCTGCTCGACGGCGCTGACGGCCGACGCGCTCTCGGACTGGATGGCGGCCACGCGGCGCGTGATGTCGTCGGTGGCCCGCGCGGTCTGCTGCGCGAGCTCCTTGACCTCACCGGCGACGACGGCGAACCCCTTGCCCAGCTCGCCCGCGCGCGCCGCCTCGATGGTCGCGTTGAGCGCCAGCAGGTTCGTCTGCTCGGCGATCGCGGTGATGGCCTTGACGAAGGTCCCGATCTCCGCGGAGGAGGCCCCCAGCTGGTTGATCGTGGTGCTCGCGAGGTCCGCGAGCAGGACGGCCTCGCCGGCGACGCGGGACGCCTCGCCCGAGTTGTCGGCGATCTCCCGGATCGAGGCGCTCATCTGCTCGGTGGAGGCGGCCACGGTCTGGATGTTCGCGCTGGCCTGCTGCGAGGCGCCGGCCACGACGGCGGCCTGCACCCCCGTCTCCTCGGCGGCGGCGGCGATCTGGCCGCTCGTGGCGGACAGCTCCTCGCTGGCCCCGGCCAGGGACACGGCGTTCGCCTCCAGCACCTTCACGGTGCCGCGCAGCGCGGTGGTCGCCTGGTCGAGCTCGGCGGCCATGCGGCCGACCTCGTCGCGGGAGTCGACGTCGGCCCGCACGGTGAGGTCGCCGACGGCCAGGGCCGCGCTCACGAGCGACACGCGGCGCAGGCCGGCGACGACCTGACGGGCGACGAGGACGCCGAGGCCCAGCGCCAGCAGGCCGCCGAGGACGATGGCCGCGACGATGGTGGTCCGCGCGGTGCGGTAGTCCGCGGCCGCCGTGGTGGCGCGGTCGGCGGCCTGCTGCGACTCGGCGGCGAACGCCGCCTCGAAGTCCTCCTCCGCGACGGCGATGAGCGGGCTGTAGACCTCGTCGCGCGCCTTCTGGAAGCCCGCGGTGTCGTTGGCCCGCGACAGCGGCAGCATGGTGGCGTCGCGGACCTCGCGGACAGCGGCCCAGTGCTCGGTGAACGCGTCGACGGCGGCGGGGTCGGCGGCGGTCGGGCGGAACCCGGCCAGCAGCTCGTCGAGCGTGGCGTCGTCGGCGGCGATCTTCGCCTCCACCTCCGCCATCGTCGCGTCGTCGAGGCTGGCCAGGTGGTTGAGGACGTTGACGCGCGACTGCATCTCGGCCTTCTGGGCCTCGGCGAGCACGCGCAGCGGCTTCACCTGCACGACGTACATGTCCTGCACGGCCGTGGCCGTGGCCTGGAGCTTGACGAGTCCCAGCAGCCCCACGCCGACGGCGACGAGCAGCGCCACCACCACCGCGCTGAGGATCTTCGTCAGGACCGGGAGGTCCCGCAGGCGGGCCGACGGACGTCGTCCTTCGGTGGTCATGGACACGGGTTCTCCTCGGGGTCGGACGACCGCGCACGCGACTGCTGCACGTCCGTCCCGGGGGCATCGGCGCCCCGGGGGACGGGCTTGAGCGCCGGGGGTCACGCTGCGGCGGCGATCACTCCTTGACAGTGAGCACGGCGGGACCGAGAATGGAGGTACAACGTTGTACTCCTCTCTCCTCCGAGCGCGGCACCGGTGCCGCGGCGAGGGTTCGGGAGGGGCTCTCCGCCGTCCGTGACCCGGCCAGGTCACGGCCACCGCACCGGTCCCCCGACCGGCTGCGCCCCCGCGCGTCCTCGCCACCCACCGGAAGGTCGGAGCCGCATGCCCCCCAC
>NZ_JAAALN010000358.1 GCF_009906795.1 Kineococcus siccus | reverse complement strand
TGCGCCGGCTCGACGACGGCGGGCACCAGGTCGGCGGGAGCAGCCACCACGTCGTCCGCGGTGTGACCGGCGCCGTCGACGGGCGGGAGCACGGGCTCCTCGCCGTCCAGCACGGCGCGGATCGCGGTGACGACCAGGTCGACCTCGACGTCGCCCTCGACGCCGGTCTCCTCGATGCGGGTGAGCAGCGCGCGGACGGTGTCCACCATGCGCAGCAGGACGTCGGTGGTGCTGGGGGTCATGACGAGCTGGCCGTCGCGGAGGCGGGCCAGGAGGTTCTCGCCGACGTGGGCGACGGCCTCGAGGCGGCCGAAGGCCAGGAACCCGCTGGTGCCCTTGATGGTGTGGATGGTGCGGAACACGCTGGACAGCAGCTCGCGGGACTCCGGCTGCTGCTCGAGCGCGACGAGGTCTGAGTCCAGCTGGTCCAGGTTCTCGTAGCTCTCGACGAGGAACTCCTGGACGATCTCGTCCATGTCGTCCATGTGGTCCGCTCCGGATCTCTTCAGGCGTTCAGGGGGTCTGACTGCTCCACAGCCTTCATCGGCACCGCCCCCGCAGACCTGAAACGCCGCGAGGCCGGCCCCCGGTGGGGGCCGGCCTCGCGGCGCGGGCGGAGCGGACTGCGGTGGGGACTGCGGTCAGGCGTTCGCGGTGAGCCGAGCGAGCGCCGTCTGCACGAGGGTGATGAGCCCGTGCTTGGTCGCGGCCCGGCTGCGCGCGTCGGTGTAGATGAGGGGCACGTGCGCGGGGACGGCGAGCGCCTCGCGGACGGCGTCCAGGTCGTGCTGGGCGATGCCGTCGAAGCAGTTGACGGCGACGACGAAGGGGATGCCGCGGGACTCGAAGTAGTCCACGGCCGGGAAGCACTGGTCGAGGCGGTCGGTGTCGACGAGCACCACGGCGCCGATCGCCCCCTTGACGAGGTCGTCCCACATGAAGAGGAACCGGTCCTGGCCCGGCGTCCCGAACAGGTACAGCCACAGGTTGCCGGGCAGGGCGATCCGGCCGAAGTCCATGGCCACGGTCGTCGACGTCTTGCGCGAGGAGTTCAGCCCGGCGTCGTCGACGCCGACCGAGTGCTCGGTCATGGCGGCCTCGGTGCGCAGCGGCTCGATGTCGGAGATCGAGCCGATGAACGTCGTCTTCCCGACGGCGAACCCGCCGGCGACGACGATCTTCACGACGGTGGGCGCGACGGTCGGGCCGGTGACGGTCAGGCCGGGGCCCTCCGCCGGGGCGGTGGCCCTGGCCTCAGAGCGAGAAGATGCCATGCAGAACACTCTCCAGGACGCTGATGGTGGACGACGGTTCGGTGCTGGTGGTGGCGCGCCGGACCCCGTGGACGCGGACGTCGCCGACCTCGACGAGGTCGCCCACGACGACGCGCACCACACCGAGCGGCAGGTGCAGGTGCGCGGACAGCTCCGCGATCGAGACGTACTGGTCCCGGGCGAGCTCGAGGATCCGCCGGCGTTCGGGCGTCATCGACACGACGGGTTCCGCGACCGCCTCCACGAGCGCCTCGAACGGGAGGGCGTCGGAGGAGGGGCGGGTGCGGCCACCCGTCAGGGTGTACGGGCGGACGGCGAACTCGACGTGCTCGGGTTCCGGGTGGTCCTGCGCTGCGCCGTCGACCTCGTGCTCGTCGGGGGCCCGGCCGTCGCCGGAGACCACGCCGGAGCCGCCGGGGAGGGTCACCGCCGTCACCTGAGCGAGGCGACGGGGGCCGAGGTGGGCAGCGCCGCGCGCATCTCCGACACGAGCTGCGGCGTGAGGACGGCCTCGCAGCGCTGCACCAGCATGGCCATCTCGTAGCCGATGAGGCCGACGTCGCAGCCCGCCTCGGCGGAGACGGCGAGGACGGAACCGTCGGAGATGTTGACCAGGAAGAAGAACGAGTCGTCCATCTCGATGATCGCCTGGCGGACGTCGCCGGCGCGCAGCTGGTGGGCGGCGCCGCGCGCCAGGCTCGAGACGCCCGAGACGATCGCCGACAGCTGGTCGCCGGATTCCCGGTCGAGGCGGTCGGACATGGCCATGAGGAGGCCGTCGGCGGAGACCACGACCGTGTGCTGGACGCCCGCGGTGGAGCGGACGAAGTTGTCGAGCAGCCAGCTGAAGTCGGCGGCCTCGGTGCTGAGCGCGGTCACTGGGAAGGTCCTCTCCGGGGGCGGGACGGGGTGTGG
>NZ_JAAALN010000357.1 GCF_009906795.1 Kineococcus siccus | reverse complement strand
GCCGCACCGTGCCCGTCGGCGGCCCGGGCGGCCGCGCCGCCGACGGGCACGGTGCGGCCGCCCGCGGCGTCGTGGGCCGCGAGGTGGGCGCGGGTGGCGGCGGGCAGCACGGCGCCGTCGGTGAGCAGGACGCTCCCGCCCGTGCGGCCCGCCAGCGCCGACACGGCGAGCCCGTCGGGGAAGTCCGTGCCGTCGGCCAGGTACAGCGGGCCGGTGGACCCGACGGCGTCGGCGACGGCGGTCGCCGTCGCGAAGCGGTCGGCCCCGGACAGCCGCGTCACGGTGTAGCGGGCGGACAGCGTCGCGAGGGCCGTCTCGGTGGCCGCCGAGACGGCCGTCGGGCCGCCCAGCACGTAGACGGTGCCCGCCGGGGCCAGGACGCGCTGGACCTCCGCGGCCACGTCGGCGGGCAGGGCGTCGGGCGGCGTCAGCAGCAGCGGCGAGGCGTTCGCCGACGCGAGGCGGGCGCCGGCCAGGGCGTCGGCGAAGCGCGTGGACGTCGAGAGCACGACGGCCCGCGCCGACCCCGCCACGGGGAAGAGGGCCCTCGACGTCCGCACGGCGGTGGCCACGCGGTCCGGGCCGTCCAGGCGGGTGGTGCCCGGGGCGGGGGCCACGGCCGCGCCCTGCGCCGTGGGCACGACGGCCGCGGAGGGCGGCGACGGGACGCCCGTGCCGACGGCGTTCACGGCCGTGACCGTGAAGGTGTGGCTCTCCCCGTTGGTGAGGCCCGTGACGACCGCGGTCGTCGCGGGCGCCGCGACCTGCACGGGGGTGCCGGGCGTGCTCCCGCGGTGGGGGAGGACGACGTACCCCGTCACGGGCAGGCTCCCCGCGGCGGCGGTGCCCGTCCCGGCCGGGGCCGTCCACGTGAGCGTCGCGCGGGCGTCGCCCGCCACCGCGACCGGGGCGGCGGGCGCCGCGGGGACGGCGTCCACGACGAGCGTGACGACCTGGTCGTCGTGGCCCTGGGAGTTGGTCGCGCGGACCGTGAACGTCGTGCCCGCCTTCGCGGTGGGCGTGCCGGACAGCACGCCCGTGGCGGCGTCGAAGACCAGGCCCGCGGGCAGCGCGCCGATGAGCGACCAGCGCGGGGTGGGCGCTCCCGTGGCGACGAAGCGCTGCGCGAAGGGGGCCTTGAGCGCGGCCGTGCGCGGCGCGGGGGACACGACGTGCGGCGCGACCCGGGGCTCGGTGGGCGTGAGCACGAACGCGGTGTCGTCGCCCGCGTCGGCGGGGTCGTGGGCGTCGACGACGTGGACCCGCTCCTCGGCGTCGACGGCGATCGCGACGGGGGAGTCGACGGCGGGGAGGGCGGTCCCGCCCGCGAGGGTGCTCAGGGTCCCGGCGGCGCTGACGGCGACGACGCTGCCGCCCGCGTCGGCGACGTAGACGTTGCCGGAGCGGTCGACGGCCACCCCCGCGGGCCGCAGGAGGGGCGAGGCCAGGGCCGGCCCGGGGACGGGCGTGCCGGGCGTGCCCGTGCCGGCGACCACGCTCAGCCGGCCGCCCGGGTCGACCTTCTCGACCCGCGCGTAGCCGGAGTCGGCGATGTAGACGTTGCCGACGCCGTCGACCGCGACCCCCGTCGGCCGCGACAGCGTCGAGGACACGGCGACCCCCGTCGCGGGGGCGAGGGCCCGGCCCGTGCCGGCGAAGACCGTCAGCGCGCCCGTGCGGTCCACCTTCTCGACCTGGTTGTTGTCGCGGTCGGCGACGTAGACGTTGCCGAGGCCGTCGACCGCGACGCCGACGGGGTGGTCCAGCGGCGAGGCGGTGGCCCGGCCCGCGAGCGGGGCGCCCTCGACACCGCTGCCGGCCACGACCGTCACGGTGCCCGTCCGGCTGATCCGCTTCACCTGGTGCGCCTGCGTGTCGGCCACGAGGACGGACCCGTCGGCCTCGACGGCCACCCCGGCGGGGCTCGTGAAGCCCGTGGTGGTGGACAGGACCCGGCCCGCGGCGTCGAGGCGGACGACGCGCCCCGCCCCGGGGTCGCTCACGACGAGCGTCCCGAGGTCGTCGTGAGCGAAGCCGCCGGGCACCGCGACGCCCGCCGGGGCGAAGGGCTGCGCGGCGTAGGTGCCCGGCACGGTCGCGCCCGCGGGGGCGCCGGCCAGCACGAGGGGGACCAGCACCACGGGGACCAGCACCACGGGGACCAGCGCGGCGGGCAGGGCGGCGGCGAGCACCCGGGACACCGCGCGGCGGGCGGGG
>NZ_JAAALN010000356.1 GCF_009906795.1 Kineococcus siccus | reverse complement strand
CCCCTCGCGTCGTCCCACTCAGGCCGCCACAAGCGCCACGAGACGGAGTAGCTGATGGCCAGGCACGTCCAAGCGGCCCCAGTCACCCACTGCCACCACGAGCTCCCACCAGAGACGAGGAGGAGCCACCAGGCGATCGCGAGGACGCCCCACAGGATGGCGAAGTTCCTGGACTGTCGACGAGTCCTCGTCGCCCGCCACCTCGGCCGCTTGGTCATGTGATCAGTGTGCTGGTCGGCCGACATCTCCACGTCCGAGCACCTGCATCTCGCCAAGACCGCGACGTCGCAGGTCGCCGGGGACAACGCGCACAACGCGGGATGAGCGCGCGTTCCGCGCGAGCAGCGCCATGACCGCGCGTCCCGCGCCGCAACATTGACGGACGCGGCACTGGCTACGGTGCCGGGTGTGGAGGACTGGAAGCGCGACCGCATCGGCTCAGCCCTGCGCGGTCAGAACCCGACGGTCTTGACGCGGCTACCCGGCGGCTTCGCCGTCATGGGCGATCAGCAGTGGCTCCCCGGCTACTGCCTCCTCCTCACCGACGACCCCGCCGCCAGACGCCTCTCCGACCTACCCCGCCCACAGCGCACGGCGTTCCTGCAGAGCATGTCCGTGCTCGCAGAAGCGGTCGAACGTGCATGCCAGCAGGCCGACCCGGCCTTCCGACGGGTCAACCTGGAGATCCTCGGCAACGTCGAACCCTTCCTGCACGCTCACATCTGGCCCCGCTACCAGTGGGAGCCACCCGAGCTTCTGCGCCGCCCAGTCTGGTCGTACCCACCTGAGAAGTGGACTGATCCGCGAGGACGGCTCAGTGCTGACCACGACGGGCTGCGCGCCTCCATCGCAGGTCACCTTGCCTCGCCCGGCCAGGACGCCTGACCCGGCCACTGTGCAAGAGCCATGACCGTACGACGCGCACCGCGCCATGACGGAAGTACGCGCGAGCAGCGCCATGACCGTGAACTTGTCAGCGGTCGTCCTGGTTGTTGACGCCGTGCTGGGTCACCGGACGGACGGGCGGTAGACCCTGGCGGTGGTATCGACCTTGGTGTCGCCGAGCTCGGGGATACCGCTGCTAGCGCCGAGGGCGATGAGTACGTCATCAGCCCACACCACTGCACCGGGGCTGGTTTCCCTGCTGTCCACAGGTGGGGGCAGCGATGACCAGCTGCGGCTGCGGTCGTCGTAGAGCAGGCCCTGGGTGGCGATCAGGCCTTCCCCAGCAGCTTCAACGGACCACCCTGGGGTGAGGTCGGCTGCTCCCACGGCGCCTGGCAGCGTCGACCACGTGCCCTCGGGAAGGGTCAGGACTCCGGCGGCCGGTAGCTGGGTTCCGGCATATGGCCCGACCTCAGGGGTGAAGCCTGCGAGGGGGACGGCGTCGATGACGCGGTTGCCGTTGAGGGTGAGTTGCCCCCCTTCCAGTTGCCGGTAGCTCGGCAGCCGCTGCCAGGTGCCCGCCTCGATGTCGAGTAGCGCGGCGGCCAGCGGCCGTGGGCCGATGTCGTCGCGGGCGTAGTCGGGGTCGATGGCGATGAGCAGGAAGCCGTGCGGGGTGTTGATGGCGCGTCGTCCTGCCCGGCCCAGTGGGTCGGTCGGCACCCGCGACCACTCGTGGGTGCGGTGGTCCCACTGGTAGTCCGGAATGTCCTCGAAGCCGGCGGCGGTGAGGATCAGGTGGTCCCCGGCGGCGTGTAGCCAGTTGCCGGTCGACTCGGCAGGGATGTCGTGCCGGGTCCAGGTGTCGCTGGTGGTGTCGAACTGCATGAGGGCCTGGGGGGCGAGGAAGTAGACGCTACCGTCGATGGTGGGGGCACCGGAGCTGGCGTCGTAGTAGGTGATGGGCGCTTCGGGCAGGGCGCGCCAAGTACCGGTGGCGGGGGTCGCGCCGGGGGTGAACGCGATGCCGTCGCGGTGGCGGACTTCTGCGGGAGCTGGGGTGGGGGAGTCGCTGGACATCAGCCCGTTGAATGCGATGGTGGGAGAGCCGCCCAGGAAGACGGCTTGCGTGCCGGTCCACGCCGTCAGCGCCCCTAGGCGTGCGGGGCCCGGTGCCGGGGGCAGGGTTGACCATCCTTCTGGCAGGGCCTCACCTATGGACTCAGCTGCTGTCCGGCGGGTCTTGGTGCAGGCACCGGTCGTGGCGAGGAGGGCCAAGGCAGTCGCGGTGATCGCGGTGCGGCGTGTTGGTCGGTGCATGATCGTCGCCCTCCTCTCGATGTCTCCCTCGATCATGCAGCTGTGACGGGCTGACTGTCGCGGTGGTTCCTGTCGCACAGACGGGCGTCAAGCTGGCAACTTGAGAGCCAGGGCCTAGTAGCAGCCACACGCCTTTCGGCA
>NZ_JAAALN010000355.1 GCF_009906795.1 Kineococcus siccus | reverse complement strand
GCCCTCGGCGGGCCGGGTCGAACCCGCCGAGGGCGTCGGCGAACTGCTGGTCCACGACGAGGGCCGGGGCGAACCGGTCGGTGTCGGCGTCGGTGAACCACCGGCCCTGCAGGACCTGGATGCGGTGCATCTCGCCGTAGCGGGGCTCGACGATGCTGCCGCTGACGAGCTGGGTGCCGGCGGGGAAGCGGGCCGGGAACTGCACGCTCCCCGTGAGCGAGGACCAGGCGATCCGGTGGCGGTCCACGACGGCCCGCAGCTGCTCCATGGTCGCGGCGTCCACGGTGCTCGAGCCGTCGGAGGAGTACACGTCCATCTGCAGCGTCGCGGAGCGGCCCTGCGAGCGGTCGGAGGACTCCTGCAGCATCTGCGCGCCCATCCGCCCGACCGCGGTGATGGTCGTCATGGCGAAGACGGCGAGGAACACGCCGACGAGCGAGAGCACCACCCGCACGCGGTGCACGCGGATCTCGTGCCAGGCCTCGGTGAGCGCCGCCACGAGGCCCATCAGGAGGCGCTCCGGTCGGCGGTCGCGCCCTGCAGGGCCGCGTCGGCCAGGGGCGACAGGACGCCGTGGTCCAGCCGGAACCGCCGGTCGGCGCGCGCCGCGACGGCGAGGTCGTGCGTGATGGTGATCAGCGTCGTCCCCTCCTCGCGCACGAGCTCCTCCAGCACGTCCATCACCGCGGACCCCGTGTCCACGTCGAGGGCCCCCGTGGGCTCGTCCGCGAGCAGCACCCTGGGGCGCCGCACGAGGCTGCGGGCCAGCGCGACGCGCTGCTGCTCACCCCCGGACAGCTTCTCCGGCATGGTGTCCAGCCGTTCGCCCAGCCCGACGCGGGTGAGCATCGCGCGCGCGATGCGGCGCCGGCCGAGGAACTCCCGCGACGAGCCGTAGAACAGCGGCGAGGCCACGTTGTCGGTGGCGCTGCGCCCGGGCAGCAGGTTGAACTGCTGGAAGACGAACCCGAACGTCGCGCCGCGCAGCTTGGCCGTGCGCCGGCCCGACATCCCCGTCGTGGGCCGGTCGTCCAGCAGGTACTCGCCGGCGGTGGGGCGGTCGAGCAGGCCGACGAGGTTGAGCAGCGTCGACTTCCCGGAGCCCGACCGGCCGACGACGGCGATGTGCTCGCCGGCCTCGACGACGAGGTCGACGCCCGTGAGGATGCGCAGCACCCCGCCGTCGGGCAGCACGACGTCGCGGCCGACGCCGTCGAGGGAGATGACGCTCATCCGGAGAACACCTGGCCGCCCTCGCCACCCGTGATCTCGTCGGTGCCCGGCACGAACTGCAGGATGCGGGCCCCCTCCTCGACGCCGCCGGTGATCTCGACGTTCTCCCCGTCGGTGAGCCCGAGGGTCACCGCGGTCTCGGTCGGCGCACCGGCGTCGTCGAGCAGCCACACCTTCCCCGTCGCGACGCGCCCCGCGACCGCGGTGACCGGGGCGAGCAGCACACCCGTCGCCTGGCCCGCGGTGACGTCGACCGTGGCCGACAGGCCGGAGAACACCGGCACGTCCGAGGGGACCCGGCAGGTGACGCTGGCCCCGGTCGGGGTCGACCCCGGGTCGACGCCGCCGCCGCCGAAGGCGTACGGGTCGGGCGCGGGGGCGGGGGCGGGCGCCGAGGTCCCCGTGACGGGGGTGCCCGTGCGCAGGCCCGTGCACTGGAACGTCCCGGGGCCGCCGGGGACGGTGACCGACGCGGAGCTCGGGGCGGCGAGGAGGCGGAACTGCTGGTCCTGCGTCAGCGGCGCGGACACGGTGAGCGTGCCGGGGCTGATCGTGGCCGCGGCCTCGCCGATCGTGACCTCCTGCGCCGGGAGGACGTCCAGGCTCGCGAGGGTGCCGGGCACCGTCGCCGTCACGGTGACCGTGCGGGTGCGCGGCGGTGCGGGAGCCGGCGGCGGCGCGGCCGGGTCCGCGGCCGGGGGCGCCGGGGGCGCCTCGACGGGCACCAGCACCGTGAACAGCGGCGTGCCCTTCTCCACGGCGTCACCGACCTCGGCGCGCAGCCGCCCGACCGCCCCGGCGGCCGTGACCTTGACGGTCGTGGCGGGGTCGGCCTCGATGCTGCCGGAGAGGGACACGGTGTTGACGACGTCGCCGCGCGTGATCGTCGTCTCGGCCGGGGTGAGCACGGCCGACGGGCTGGCCGCCCCGGCCGGCTCGGGACCGCCGCGGCCGAAGGCCAGGTAGAGCAGCGCCACGGCGATGAGCGCCCACACCACCAGGCGCAGCGACGGGAACACGATCGTCTTGAACACGCCCACGGTGCTCCACCTCCGGTGTCCAACCACGGGGTGGTGCACGGTTGGCCGATCCCCCGAGCGGCTGTGTGCGGACCGTAACAGCCCTGCTGCGCCGCGGAGGGACGTTCGCGCGACCCGGCGC
>NZ_JAAALN010000354.1 GCF_009906795.1 Kineococcus siccus | reverse complement strand
GTCCCGGCGGCCGCGTCCGCCGCGGTGGTCGGCGGGGTGGAGGCCGGCGCGGTGGCGTCCGAGGCGGTGGCCGGGCCCGCCGCCGCGGCGGGGACCTCCGGCGAGGTCTCGGCGCCGTGGACCGTGCGACGGCGCTCGCGCTGCCGGCGGGGACGCGGTGCCTCCGCCGGCTCCGGGGCGCCGCGGCGGGCGGGGCGTCGGCTCTTGGCCGCCCCGACCTCGCCGATGTCCTCGATCTCCTCGGCCTCGAGGCCCGCGCGCGTGCGCTGACCCCGGGGCAGCCGGCCGGTCGTCCCCGCGGGGATGCCCAGGTCGTCGAAGAGGTGCGGGGACGTGGAGTAGGTCTCCGGCGGCTCGCCGAAGCCCAGTCCGAGGGCCTTGTCGATGAGCGACCAGCGGGGCAGGTCGTCCCAGTCGACGAACGTCACCGCGATGCCGGTGTTGCCCGCGCGCGCGGTGCGGCCGATGCGGTGCAGGTAGGTCTTCTCGTCCTCGGGGCACTGGTAGTTGATGACGTGCGTGACGTCCTCGACGTCGATGCCGCGGGCCGCGACGTCCGTGGCGACCAGCACGTCGACCTTGCCCGACCGGAAGGCGCGCAGGGCCTGCTCGCGGGCCCCCTGACCCAGGTCGCCGTGGATGCTGGCGGACGCGAACCCGCGCTCGGCCAGCTGCTCGGCGACGGAGGCCGCGGTGCGCTTGGTGCGGCTGAAGATGATCGTCAGCCCGCGCCCCTCGGCCTGCAGCATCCGGGCCAGCACCTCGACCTTGTCCATGGCGTGCGCGCGGTAGGCGTACTGCGTCACGGCCGCGACGGTCGCGCCGTCGTCGGTCGGGTCGATCGCGCGGATGTGCGTGGGCTGGCGCATGTAGGAGCGGGCCAGCGCGACGACCGCGCCCGGCATCGTGGCCGAGAACAGCATCGTCTGGCGCGCCGGGTGGGTCTGCGCCAGCAGCCGCTCGACGTCGGGCAGGAAGCCCAGGTCGAGCATCTCGTCGGCCTCGTCCAGCACGACGCACTTCACCTGGGACAGGTCGAGGTGCTTCTGCTGCGCCAGGTCCAGCAGGCGGCCCGGGGTGCCCACGACGACGTCGACGCCCTTGACGAGCGCGTCGATCTGCGGTTCGTAGGCACGCCCGCCGTAGACGGTGAGGATGCGGGTCTTGCGGACCCGGCTGGCGGTGGTCAGGTCGCCCGCGACCTGCACGGCCAGCTCGCGGGTCGGCACGATGACCAGCGCCTGCGGCTTGCCGGGGTGCGGCAGCGCCGCGTAGGCGTCGTCGCCGAGGACGGCGGCGCGCTGCAGCAGCGGGACCCCGAAGCCGAGGGTCTTCCCGGTGCCCGTCTTGGCCTGGCCGATGATGTCGTGGCCGCTGAGCGCGACGGGCAGCGTCATCGACTGGATGGGGAACGGGGTCGTGATGCCGGCGCCGGCGAGCGCCTCGACGATGCGCGGGTCGACGTCGAAGTCGGCGAACGTCGGGGCGGGCCTCGCGGCGGCTTCCTCGACGGCCGCGGCGGCGACGGCCTCGGCGTCGCTGATGGTGGGGATCCCGGCGGCGTCGAGCTCGGCCGTCCGGACGGTGTCGGCCGCGGAGGTGGGGCTGTCGGGCGCGGTGGTGTGCTGCGTGTCGGTCATGCGTCTCCCGGAAGGGGCGGCGGCTCTCACCGGACCGCGCGCCGGGGCCGCCGCAGATCTGCCTGCGGGGATCCTTCACGGGGCTGTCGAGCGGTGTGGAGAGCCGCGAGGCGGCGGTCGGCAGCCGATCGTGACTGGCGACCGGGCAACCATGAACGTCACCATGGTAACCGCGACGGCCCCTCGCGGGCACGCGCGGTGCAGGACGGTGCCCCGGCGCACGGACGCCACCGCTGCCGGGGCAGCGGTGGCGCGGGTCGTGCGGGGTGCGCCGCGCCGTCGCCGCGACCCGCGTGCGGGGCTCGTGACGGCGGCGCGACGTCCTCAGGACAGGCCGAAGCCCACCTTCCGGACCTCGGACGCACCGATGTCCACGTAGCCGAGCGAGGCCACCGGGACGACGAGCAGGCGGCCCTTCTCGTCCTTCAGCTGCAGGGTGCCGCCCTTCGTCAGGGCCTCGGTGACTGCCGCCGTGATCTCGTCGCCCTCCTGGGCCGACTCGAACACGAGCTCGCGCGCCACGTTCTGCACGCCGATCCGAACCTCCACCGCTGTCCCTCCCGGGTCCTCGAGCACCCGCGCCCGCCGGGTCCGGCGGCGCGGTTCCTCCTGCGAGGCTAGTCGGAGGAGGACCGGGTCGCGCGAGCCGTTCGCCGCGGGCGGACGGGCCCCGGCCCGCGGCGGCCACGGCCGCACCCGCGGGACGCCGACGTGCCGGGTGCTCGCCCCCGGCCCCCCGCGCCCCGGCTGGCATGCTCGGGGCGTGCCCTCCCGTCC
>NZ_JAAALN010000353.1 GCF_009906795.1 Kineococcus siccus | reverse complement strand
GCGGGAAGACCGAGGGCGACAGTCACGTCCCCAGTATCACCCCAGCCCTGCGGGCGGCCCGACCGGTGGGCGCGAGCGCCGGCGTCCCCCCACCGGGCCACTGCACCGCGGCGGCCCGACCGGTCGGCGCACGACCGTGCGGACGCCGCTCAGCCGGGCAGCTGGACCGGGCGGACGATGTCGGCGTAGAGCAGCAGCACCGACATGCCCACGAGGAGGATCGAGACGCCGTAGGCCAGCGGCATGGCCTTCGCGACGTCCACGGGCCCGGGGTCGGGGCGGCGGCGCAGCCTCCAGATCGCCTTCTTCAGGACCTCCCACAGCGCGCCGGCGATGTGGCCGCCGTCGAACGGCAGCAGCGGGATCAGGTTGAAGACGAACAGCGCGACGTTGAGGCCGGCCACGAGCGCGATCAGCCGGTAGGCGCGCTCGGCGAACTCGTCGCCGGGGATGATCGCCGGCCGCTGGTTCAGCTCCCCCGCGAGCCGCCCGATGCCGACGACGCCGATGGGGCCGTTCGGGTCGCGGGCCTCCGTCCCGAACGCGGCCTGCGCGACGTCGTACAGGCGCTGCGGCAGGCGCACGACGATCCCGGCGACCCCTTCGACCTGCTGCCCGACGACGCCGGGCACCGCGGTGACGGGCGAGCGCACCACGGCGATGCTCGGGGACACCCCGAGGAACCCGACGCGCTCGGTCGCGCCGGTCGGCTCGCCCGTGGCGGGGTCCAGCACAGCCCGGTCGGTCAGCAGCGGCGTGACGGTCAGCGCGACCCGCTGCCCGGCGCGCTCGACGACCACCGGCACGGGCTGCCCGCCGCGGCTGCGGATGCCGTCGGAGAGCTCCTGCCAGGTGCCGACCGGGCGGCCGGCGAAGGACACGACGCGGTCCCCCGGCCGCAGCCCGGCGGCGGCCGCGGGGGCGGTCGGGTCGCCGGGCCGGCACGTCGTGGCCGCGGTCCCCGCGGGCACGACGCAGGCCTGCACGCCCGAGAGCGTCGGCACGAGGCCGGGCTGGCCGATGCCGCTGACCGCGATCGCCGTCAGGACGAGCGCGAGCACGAGGTTGACCAGCGGGCCGCCGGCCATGATGACGATGCGCTGCAGCACCGGGCGGCGGTAGAACACCCGCTCCGCGTCGGCGGGGCCGACCTCCTCGGCGCTCGCGCGGCGCGCCTCGTCGGCCATCAGCGCCCAGCGGCCCGTCGACGTGGCGCGCAGGGTGCCCGGCGCGTCCCCGGCCTGCGGCGGGAACATGCCCACCATGCGGACGTAGCCGCCCAGGGGGATCGCCTTGAGCCCGTACTCGGTCTCCCCCCGCCGCCGCGAGACGAGCGTCGGCCCGAAGCCCACCATGTACTGGGTGACCTTCACGCCGAAGCGCTTGGCGGGCAGCAGGTGCCCGACCTCGTGCAGCGCGATGGACACGGCGACGCCGAGCGCCGCGACGAGGACGCCGACGACCAGCAGCAGGACGCTCACGCGCGCACCGCCGCGGCGCCGACGAGCTCGCGGGCCCGGGCCCGGGCCCAGTCCTCGGCGGCGAGGACGTCCTCGACGTCGCGCGGGTCGGCGTCGGGAGCGTGCTCGCCGACGATCCGCGCGAGCGTGTCGACGATGCCGGGGAAGGGCAGCCGGCCCGCGTGGAAGGCGGCCACGCACTCCTCGTTGGCGGCGTTCAGCGCGGCCGGCACGGTGGAGCCGCGGCGGCCGGCCTCGCGGGCCAGGTCGACGGCCGGGAACGCCGCGGCGTCCAGCGGCTCGAACTCCCACGCGGCCGCACGGGTCCAGTCGACGGGTGCGGTGGCGCCGGGCACGCGGTCGGGCCAGCCCAGCCCCAGGGCGATGGGCAGCCGCATGTCGGGCGGCGAGCACTGCGCCAGGGTCGAGCCGTCGGTGAACTCGACCATGGAGTGCACGACGGACTGCGGGTGGACGACCACCGCGATGCGGTCGTAGCCGATGCCGAAGAGCAGGTGCGCCTCGATCACCTCCAGGCCCTTGTTCACCAGGGTGGCGGAGTTGGTCGTCACGACGGGGCCCATCGTCCACGTCGGGTGCGCGAGGGCCTGCGCGGGGGTGACGCCGGCGAGCCGCTCGCGGCCCCACCCGCGGAAGGGACCGCCGCTGGCCGTCAGGACCAGCCGCGCGACCTCGGCCGCCGACCCGCCGCGCAGGCACTGCGCGAGCGCCGAGTGCTCGGAGTCGACGGGCACGAGCTGGCCGGGCGCCGCGGCGCGCGTCACGAGCGGCCCGCCCGCCACGAGCGACTCCTTGTTCGCGAGCGCGAGCGTGCGGCCCGCCGCGAGGGCGGCGAGCGTGGGCCGCAGCCCCACGGACCCCGTCATGCCGTTGAGGACGACGTCGCAGGGCCGGCCGGCGAGCTCGGCCGCGGCGCCGGGGCCCGCGAGGACCTCGGG
>NZ_JAAALN010000352.1 GCF_009906795.1 Kineococcus siccus | reverse complement strand
GGCGTGGTCGGGGGAGTGGTGGGCGGCGTCGGGGCGGACGCCAGCACCAGGTCGGCCGCGAACTGCGCGCCCTGGGTGGTGGAGCCGTTGCTGGCGTAGGTCAGGTGGGCGCCGATGTTGAACCCGTTGCCGCACACCGGGTCACCGGTGTTGCAGAAGTCGCGCGACCGCGGGCCGTAGGTGGGGCTCGCGGTGGCGATCGTCTGGCGCTGCAGGCCCAGCGGGTTGCCGAAGACGACCACGGCGGCGACCCGGTCCGACAGCACGGCGGGGATCGCCGTGCCGCTGGTCGTGCCCGTGCGGATGCCGAGGGCGATGTCGGTGACCGTCGCGCCCTGCGAGTACCCGCCGAGGACGAACTTCGTCTGCGGGCACGCGGCCGCGACGCTCGTGACGTGGTTCGTCATGTCCGTGGCGCCGGGGCCGGCGCTGGTCTGCGCGGTGTTCGCCGCGTAGTTCACGGCGTAGGAGGTGACCGTGCGGCCGGGCAGGTCGGCGGTCAGCGAGCGGACGAACGGCCCGCCCACGATGCCGAGGCCGGCCGCCTCGCCCGTGCCGCGGGCGAAGACGACGTCGACGTCGGAGCAGGTGGCGGCGGAGGCGGAACCCGCGACCGCGATGCCCGCGGTGGCGAGGGTGCCGACGACGGAGAGGGCCGCCAGGAACCGGGCGATGGTGGAGGCGCGCATGGGCAGTCCGTTCTGCTCGCGAGAGTGCCCGCGTCGCAGTGGATCACGACCGTCGGGACCCTCGTCCAGGGGGTGGCGCGCTGATGATGACCGCAGGCACCCACCCAGCGCAAGCCTCGCCGCGTGTTCCGCTCCCCCGTCCGGGGAGTTCTAGAAACCCCGGCTCCGGGACCGGAGCAGGACCGCCCGTCACCCCGGCAGGATCGCCGACCAGCCGCCGTCGACGACGAGGTTCGCCCCCGTCACGTAGGACGCCTCGTCGCTCAGCAGGAACAGCGCGCAGCGGGCGATCTCCTCCGGGTCGCCGATGCGCCCGAGCGGGATGGCCTGCGCGATGGTGTGCATCGGGTGGTCGGCGCGCAGGACGTCGCTCTCCGTCGCCGGCGTGCGGATCATCCCGGGGCTCACGCAGTTCGCGCGGATCCCGTGCGGCGCACCCTCGGCGGCGAGCTGCCTGGTCATCGCGACCACGCCGCCCTTCGTCGCCGTGTGGGCGATGCGCGTGTTGGTGCGCGACCCCGTGATCCCCGCCGTCGACCCGACGAGCAGGATCGCGCCGCCCCCGCGGGCGACGAGGTGCGGCCACGCGGCGCGCGTGGCGAGGAACACGATGTCCAGCTCGTGGCGCAGGACGAACGACCAGTCGGCGTAGGACGTCTCCGCGATCGGCGAGAACCGCGTCGCGCCCGCGTTGTTGTACAGCAGGTCGATGCCGCCGTGGCGGGCCGCGGCGTCGTCCACCCAGGCCTGCACGGCGCCCTCGTCGGAGAGGTCGAGCGGGGCGGTGGCGTCCATCCTCCCGCCCGCGTCCCGCACCAGCCGCACGGTCTCCTCGGAACCGGCGGCGCCGAGGTCGCACCCGACGACGACGGCGCCCTCGGCGGCGAACAGCTGCGCCGCGGCGCGGCCCTGGCCCCCCGCCGTGCCGGTCACGAGGGCGACCTTGCCCGCGAGGCGGTTCACGACGGCGCCACGGCGTCAGCGATCGACTTGACTCCGCCGTGCGCGGTGAGCCCGCCGTCGACGGTGATCTCCGCCCCGCTGACGAAGGAGGCGCCGGGCCCGAGCAGGAACGCGACGACCGCGGCCACCTCCTCGGGCCGGCCCGTGCGCCCGAGCGGGGTCTCGGCGACGTTCGCGGCGCGGAACCCCGGGGCCGCCGAGGCGGTCATCGGGGTCTCGATGAACCCCGGGTGCACGGTGTTCACCCGGATCCCCCGGGGCCCCAGCTCCAGGCAGGCCGTCTTCGCGAGCCCCCGCAGGGCCCACTTGCTCGTCGTGTACGCCAGCGGCACGTGCCCGGTCAGGGCGGCGACGGACCCGACGACGACGATGGAGGAGCCGTCCGCCATGAACGGGGTGACGGCCTGCACGCCCAGGAGCGTCCCGACCACGTTCACCTCGTGCACGCGCAGCAGGTCGGCGGCCGCGACGTCGCCCAGGCGCGCCCGCCACGTCACCCCCGCGTTGCCCACGAGCCCGTCGATGCGCCCGTGCGCGCGGGCCACGGCCGCGGCGGTGCGCGACCAGGCTCCGGCGTCGGTCACGTCCAGGCGGCGGTAGTCGACCCCCGGCAGGTCCTCGCGCGGCTCGTCGAGGACGTCGAGCCCCAGCACGGTGGCGCCCAGCGCGACGGCCAGGCGGGCGCGCGGCCAACACCCCGCGCGTCGTGGAGACCGCCGAGCGGTCGCTGCTCAGCACCGACCTCATGGTCATGCCGCACGGCTTCCTG
>NZ_JAAALN010000351.1 GCF_009906795.1 Kineococcus siccus | reverse complement strand
GGGCGGGCGCGTCGACGACGGCCGCGAACTCCTCCTGCGCCCAGGCGAGCTTGCCCTGCTCGGTCAGGCGGTCGGCGAGGGCGTCGCGCAGCTCCAGCAGCACCTCGACGTCGAGCGCGGCGCGGCCGTCGGCGAGTCCGAGCTGCCGCTGCACGCGGCCCGGGGCGACGGTCCGCCGCCGCCGCGGACCTGGGCCGCCCGCCACCCCGAGGCCGCCGCGCGGCTCACGGCCGGGCGCGCCCTCGTCACCGCTCTCGCCGACGAGCACGACCTGCCCGTGGAGAACCTGCTGCAGCCCGACGCCCTGCGGCGGCTGGCGTGGAGCCCGCCCGCCGAGGTGAGCGCCGAGACCGTCGCGGCCGCCCTGCGGGCCAGCCGGGCCCGCGCCTGGCAGGTCGCGCTCGTCGCCGCCCCGCTGGCGGAGGCGTTCGTCGAGGCGACCGCCGCGGCCGCAGGAGCGGGCGAGGGGGCGGGAGAGGTCGCGGTCGACGGCACCGTCGCGGCGGCGGGCGGCACGGTGTCACCGGGTGCCTCCGCCGACACCGAGAGTGCAACCGCTGCCACCGGCGAGACGAAGATCACGCCGCAGGGCTGAGGAGATCGGACGTCCGGGACACGGACCGCCTTGCCGCGGGCTGCGTCGTGCGTCATCGTCTCCCCTGACGGTGTCGACGACGCGCCGTCGTCGTCGTCGTCGACGGAGGTGCGAACCGTGGAACGCCTCACCCTGACTGAACACCTCTCCGCTGCCCGGATGGCCCGCCACTGGGTCTGCGAGCACTGCCCCGAGGAGCACCTGCCCGAGGCGCGCCGCTGGATCGCGGAGCTGCTGACGCACGAGCTGGTGGCCAACGCGCTGGCGCACGGCCACGGCCCCCTGACGCTGAGCCTGACCCACGACGCGGAGGGGATCCTCGTCGGGATCTCCGACTCCAACGCGGCGATCCCCGCCCTGAAGGAGCAGACGGTGCACGCCACGAGCGGGCGCGGCATCGCGATCGTGGACGCGCTCGCCACGGCGTGGGGGTACTACCCGAGCCACAGCCCCGTCGACCAGGCGCCGGAGGCCCCCGACTGGGACGACGCCGGCTGGCCGGTGCCCGACGACGACCGCCCGGGGGCCGACCCGGAGCCCGCGGAGCGCCTCGAGGCGTTCCCGGACCCGGCCGGGTCGCCCCCGCAGCACGGCCCCGCGGGCAAGACCGTGTGGTTCCACCTGGCCACCGGCTGACCCGACCGGCCCGCCCGCGGCGGCCGGCGTCGGCACGGCGCGGTCGCGGACCGTGGCCGCCTGGGCCGTCCGGGGACGCCCCGTCCCCCGTGCGGCGCAACCACGCTCACGCGGACCGCCGCACCGGCCACCGTTCGCCTAGGTTCGCGTCCATGCCCTCGTCGCCCCCCTCCCTCGCCGACCGTGCCCTGCTGCGCCGCGGCGTGCTGGCCGTGAGCGTGCTGGACGACGTGGACGTGGACCTCGACGACGACGGCCTCTGGATGCCGGGCTGCGCCCCGCTGAGCTGGGCGGAGGTCGCGCTCGCGACGACCGGGCCCGCGGTGCCCGGCGTGGGCCGGGAGGACGTCGTCCGCTTCCGCGTCCGCGACCTCCTCCTGGCCCACCGGGCCCTGCACCGCCAGGGCGCGCGGCGCGTCGCCCTCGGCCTGCCCACGACGGCCGTCGGCCACCTGGGCCGGGCGTGGCGCAGCACGCGCGTCCTGGGCGGCGCCGTCGACCTGGGGCCGGGGGTGGTCGTGGACTGGGGCAACGCCGAGCGGGTCCTCGCGGTGCCCGCGGTGTCGGCGGCCGCCACCGGGGCCGACCCGGCGCTGACGGCGGCCGACCGGAGGCACCTCGAGGCCATGGGCGCGCTCGTCGTCGAGCGGCTCGCGCGCGACGCCGGGCACCGCGGTCAGGACCTGCTGCGGCCCGCGGGCGGCTGCGACGTGCCGACGCTGCTCACGTCGAGCACGCTGCGCGAGCACCTGGTGTGCGGGCCCGACCGCTCGGTGGCGTCGGTCCTGCGGGCCGTCGCCGTCCCCGTCCGCACACGCGGCTGGTTCGACCTGGCGCGGATCGACCCGGCGTTCGTCGGGGCGGCGTGGAGCGCCACCGACCCGGCCGACCGGGGTTTCCCGCGCGCGCTGCTGGTCACGCGCGACGAGGTCGCGCTGGCCCCGAGCGACCCGCACCTCGGCGAGGCCGCCCTGCGCAACTGACGCGGGCGGCGCCCGGCCGGCTCAGGCGTGCTCGTCGATCCGCGTGGCGTGGGCGACGGACTCGACGATGCGCAGCGAGATGGCCTGCGCCGTGAGGCCCGCGGCCTCCAGCACGTCCTCGCGCGAGCCGTGGTCGAGGAACTCCTGCGGCAGGGCGAAGGTGAGGACCTCGGTGGGCACGCCCTGCTCGCGCAGCTCGGCGGCGAAGGCCCAGCCCACCCCCCCGACGCGGCCGCCGTC
>NZ_JAAALN010000350.1 GCF_009906795.1 Kineococcus siccus | reverse complement strand
GTCCTGGACGACCCCGGCCCCGAAGCGCTCCCCCGCCAGCAGCGTGACGTAGCTGGCGACGCCCCGGCCGTGACCGCGCCAGCCCTCGGCGAGCGCGGCGAGGTTCGCGTCGTTGTCGACGAGCACCGTCCAGCCGTGCGCCGCACCCAGCAGGCCGGAGAGCCCCGGGTTCATCCGCGCCCAGAACGGGTTGCCGCGCGCGGGCGTCAGGCCGTCGGCGTCCACGGGCGCGGGCACGCCGACCGCGACGGCGAGCACGAGCGCCTCCGCCGTCCCCGCGTCGCGCAGCGCCGCGCGCACGGCCCGCGCGATCGTCGTGACCCGCGTGCGCGGACTCGCGCCCGGCGACGTCGTGGCCTCGTGGTGCCCCAGCGCGGTGCCGTGCAGGTCGGTCACGCGGGCCCCGATCCGGTGCTGCCCGGCGTCCACGCCCACCACGACGCGCCCGC
Source organism: Kineococcus siccus (assembly GCF_009906795.1). Taxonomy (GTDB): domain Bacteria; phylum Actinomycetota; class Actinomycetes; order Actinomycetales; family Kineococcaceae; genus Kineococcus; species Kineococcus siccus. The sequence goes on along the minus strand of NZ_JAAALN010000350.1, from coordinate 2,106 downwards.
GGCCGTCGAAGCCGTAGCGCCGGGCGGGGCGGCCCTTGCGGTAGTCGCCGTGCTCGCGCTGGTTCGCGACCTCGCGCACCCAGCCGAGCTGCGCCAGCTCGTCGCACACGTCGTGGACGGTGGCGCGCGACAGGCCGGTCGCCGCCATGAGGTCGGAGCCGGTCACGGGGACCGCGTCCCACACCTGGTCGAGCACGGCGGCCGCATTCGCCTCGCGCAGGCGCCGCAGCGCCGTCGGCGCCGCCGCTGCCGTGCCGTTGGTCGGACTCACGTTGCTTGACCCCCTCGTCGTCTCGGCCTACTTTAGCCAGGCCTTAGATTTAGAGCCCAGATCAATCAGGAGGGCGCAGCCCGTGACCGACACGTTCCCGGCCGAGGAGGTCGTGACGAGCGCCCTCGACGTCGTGCGCACCACCGACGCCGAGGCGGCCACCTGGTGGCGGCAGGCCGTCGTCTACCAGATCTACCCGCGCAGCTTCGCGGACTCCAACGGCGACGGCCTGGGCGACCTGCCCGGCATCACGACCCGCGTCCCGCACCTCGCCGCGCTCGGCGTCGACGCGGTCTGGCTGAGCCCCTTCTACCCCTCGGCGCTCGCCGACGGCGGTTACGACGTCGACGACTACCGCGACGTCGACCCGCGCATCGGCACGCTGGAGCAGTTCGACGACCTCGTCGCCGCGCTGCACGCGCACGGCATCCGCGTCGTCGTCGACATCGTGCCGAACCACTCCTCCAACCGGCACCGCTGGTTCACCGACGCGCTCGCGGCGGGTCCGGGCTCCCCCGAACGCGCGCGCTACGTGTTCCGCCGCGGCCAGGGGCCCGACGGCGAGCTGCCGCCGACCGACTGGACCGCGATGTTCGGCGGCCCCGCGTGGGAACCCGTGGGCGACGGCGACTGGTACCTGCACCTGTTCGCCCCCGAGCAGCCGGACTGGAACTGGGACCACCCCGAGGTCCGCGAGGACTTCCACACCACGCTGCGCTTCTGGTCCGACCGCGGGGTCGACGGCTTCCGCATCGACGTCGCGCACGCCCTGGCCAAGGACCTCAGCGAGCCGCTGCCCTCGCAGGCCGACCTGCGCGCCCCCGACGTCCTCGACGGCATGCACCGCTTCGAGGACCGCGACGAGGTCCACGAGATCTACCGCGGCTGGCGCGCGGTGTTCGACGAGTACGACCCGCCGCGCACCGCCGTCGCCGAGGCGTGGGTGCCCGCGCACCGCCGGGCGCGCTACGCCTCCCCCGAGGGCCTCGGGCAGGCGTTCAACTTCGACCTGCTGCTCGCCGATCCCGACGCCGCGCAGTTCCGCCGCACGATCGAGGACAACCTCGCCCTCGCGCACGAGTCGGGCGCCTCCTCGACGTGGGTGCTGTCCAACCACGACGTCGTCCGGCACGCCACGCGCTACGCCCTGCCCGCCGGGACCGACCTGCCGGCGTGGCTGATGAGCGGGGGCACCGACCCGGCCCCGGACCTCGAGCGGGGCCGCCGCCTCGCGCGCGCCGCGACCGCCCTGGTGCTCGCGCTGCCCGGCTCCACCTACCTCTACCAGGGCGAGGAGCTGGGCCTGCCCGAGGTGGCCGAGCTCGACGCGGCCGACCTCCAGGACCCGACGTGGCAGCGGTCGCAGGGGACCGAGAAGGGCCGCGACGGCTGCCGCGTGCCGCTGCCGTGGACGGCGCACGGCGCCTCGCTCGGGTTCGGCGACGGCCCCGCGCACCTGCCGCAGCCCGCGTGGTTCGCGGAGTACGCGGTCAGCCGGCAGGAGGAGGACCCCACCTCCACCCTGGCGCTGTACCGGCGGGCGCTGGCCGCCCGCCGTCGCCTCCAGACCGGTGAGCAGCTGGAGTGGGCGGACGACGTCCCGGCGGGCGTCGTGCGGTTCCGCCGCCCGGGCGGCTGGACGTCGATGACGAACTTCGGCCCCGCCGCGGTGCCGCTGCCGGCCGGCCGCGTCGTGCTCTCGAGCGGGACGCACACCGACGACGAGCTCGCCACGCTGACGCAACTGCCGGGCGAGACGACCGTCTGGCTCGAGACCACCACCGCCTAGCGGACCGCACGACCCCGGCGACACCGCCGTCGCCGGGGTCGTGCGG
>NZ_JAAALN010000034.1 GCF_009906795.1 Kineococcus siccus | reverse complement strand
GGGGTCGGGGGGTCAGCCCAGCGTCGCGCCGAGCTCCTCCAGCCGGGCGCGCGCGGCGGCGAACTCCTCGTCGGCGCGGGTGCGCTCGGGCGCCATCCCCTCGAGGCGCCCGGCCAGGGTGCGCGTCGCCTTCACGACCGTGACGCGCATGCCGAAGGCGGTGCCCAGCACGATGTCCAGCACGGGCACGCCGTGGTCCCAGTCGGCCGTCGGCGAGCCGACGTCGTAGATCGCACCCGCGGTGGACACGACCACGGCGGGCCGCCCCGCGAGGGGCTGCGTGTCGTCGCCGAACGGCGTGGTGACCCCCGGGACGTGGACGTGGTCGACCCACACCTTCAGCGTCGAGGGCAGCGAGTAGTTGTAGAGCGGCGACCCGACGAGGAGCACGTCGGCCGTGAGCAGCTCCGCGATGACCGCCTGCTGCACGGCGGCCACGTCGGCCGGCGGGTGGGCGCCGGGGGCGCGCAGGTGCTCGGGCCAGTGCAGCTCGTCGTCCAGCAGGTGCGGCAGCGGGTCGGCGGCCAGGTCGCGGTGGGTCACGGTGTGCCCGGCCCCGCGGGCGCGCCAGGCGTCGGCGAACGCGGCCGTGAGCTCGCGGGACTTCGACCCGGCCCCGCTGATCGAGGAGTCGAGGTGCAGCAGGTGGGGCATCCGGGGTCTCCTCGGTTGGGGGCGGGTCGCCGGGACACGCTAGCCGCCGCGCCGTCCGACTTGCCGGACGACCGCCCTGCTGGTGCGATCTGCGGGCGCACGTGATCTCCGGCACGGAGGTCCCGCGCACGAGGAGGGGTGTGCCGGGTCGGGGCAGGGCGTCCGCCACCGCGGCCGGTCCGACGACGCCCGACGAGGTCCTCGCGCGCCGCGCCGCCATGGGGGACCGCCAGGCGTTCGCCGACGTCGTCGTCCGGCACGGGCCCGCGCTGCACCGCTACGCCCGGCGGCTGCTGCACGACGACGCCGCGACCGAGGACGCCGTGCAGGAGGCGTTCCTCGCGGCCTGGCGCGGGCTGCCGTCGTTCCGCGGCGAGGCGGCGCTGCGGACGTGGCTGTTCACGCTGGTCCGCCACCAGGCCTACGCCCAGCACCGCGCCGCGGCGGGCACGCGCACCCGTCCGCAGCTGCGCGCGGTCGACCCGGCCGACCTCGTCGACGTCGCGGACCCGCACGGCGACCCGGCGCTCGTCAGCGAGGAGGGCCGGCTGCTGTCGGACCTGGACGCGGCCCTGCGCCTGCTGCCCGAGCGCCAGCGCTCGGCGTGGATGCTGCGCGAGCTGGAGGAGCTGTCCTACGCCGAGGTCGGGGCGGTCCTCGACGTGACCCCGACGGTCGTGCGGGGGCTCCTCGAACGCGCCCGCGCCTCGCTCGTCACTACGCTCGCGCAATGGCGGTGACGGGTTCGTGAGCGCACCGGACGACCGCGCCCCCGACCCCCGGGCCCTCGCGGACCTGACCCGCGCGACGGCCCTGCTGCGCGCGCACACGGACTCCAGCTGGTCGGGCGTGCGCGAGGCGCTGCTGGCCCGGGCGGCCTCGGCCTTCCGCCCCTCCGCCCCGGTGCGGGGCCGGCACGGCCTGGGCGACTTCTTCGTGGCGGCCGACGTCGTCGTGGCCCAGCTGCGCACGGCGGTCGACGCCGTCCCGGGGGCGACCGCGGCGCGCATCGTCTGCACGACCGGCGACGAGGACGTCCTCGCGCAGGTCGTCGTCGAGCTCTCGGTGACCTTCGGGGTGCCGCTGCTGGAGGTGGCGGCCGCCGTGCGCGCGGCCGTCGTCGCGGAGCTGGCCGTGCTCCTGGGCCCGCTGTCGCCCGGCGCCGCGGGCGTGCGCGCCGACGTCCACGTCGCGGACGTCGAGCCGGCGGACGACCCGCATCCGGTGGACCCGGATCCGCCCGACCGCCCGCGCGACGGCGACCTCCTCACCTAGGGTGCCCAGCACTCCACCGGCGGTGGAGGGCCCCGGTCGACGGCGACCCGCGGGCGGACGACGGCAGCGGGAGGGACCCCGGGTGGTGGTCGAGTCCAGCCGGGACGCGGCGGACCGCGAGCACGTGCGGCGCGAGCTCGCCGTCGCGGCCGGCGGCGTCGGCAGCTTCGACCTGGACCTGAGCACCGGCACGCTGACGTGGGACGAGCGCATGCTCGAGCTCTTCGGCTACGGCCCGGGGCAGTTCGACGGGACGATGGACGCCTTCAGGGCGCGGCTGCACCCCGCCGACCACCAGCGGGTCGCCGCGGCCGTCGACGCCGCCGTGCAGACCTGCGGGTCCTTCGACGTGGAGTACCGCGTCGTCGTGCCGGGCCGCCCCGCCCGGTGGGTCCAGGCGCGCGGCCGCGCCCTGGCCGGCCCCGACGGTCGTGCCGTCCGCGTCCTCGGCGCCTCCTACGACACGACCCGCGACCGCGAGAGCGACGCGGCCGTCGCCCGCGTCCTGGAGGCGATGCCCGCGGCGTTCTACTCCCTCGACACCGAGTGGCGGCTGCGCTACGTCAACGGCGAGGCCGAGCGGCTGCTGGGCGCCTCCCGCGAGGAGCTGCTCGGCGGGGTGCTGTGGGACCTGTTCCCCGCGGCCCTGGGCTCGGAGTTCGAGACCCGCTACCGCGTCGCGGTGGCGTCGGGGCAGCCCGCGACGTTCGAGGCCTACTACCCGCCGCCGCTCGACGGCTGGTTCGAGCTGCGGGTCTGGCCCGACCCCGACGGCCTCTCGGTGTACTTCCTCGACGTGTCGGCCCGGCGCGCCTCGCAGGAGGCCGCCGAGCGCTCGGCGCGCCAGCTGCACCTGCTCGCCGAGGTCGGCGCGGACCTGTCGAGCACCCTCGACGTCGAGACCGCGGTCGCCCGCCTCGCGCAGCACCTCGTCCCGGTCCTGGCGGACTGGTGCCTGGTGACGCTCGTCGACGAGCACGGCACCCTGCGCGACGTCGGGTGCCACCACGCCGACCCGGCGCGGCAGGGGACGCTCGAGACCTTCGCCCGACTGCGCGCGCCCGGGCTGCAGAACCCGGCGTCCGCCGCCGCGGCCGCCGTGCGCGAGGGACGTCCGGTCGTCGTGGCCGGACCCGCCGCGACGGCCCTCCTCGCCCCGCCGGGAGACCCCGGGCTGCGCGCCGCGGTCGCGGGGCTCGCCCCGGCGTCGGCGACGGTGCTGCCGCTGCAGGCGCGCGGGCGCACGGTCGGGCTCGTCCTGCTGGCGCGCGGGGCGTCCCGGCCGGCGCTCGCGGGCGACGAGCTCGCGACGGCGGTGCAGGTGACCGACCGCGCGGCCCTCGCGCTGGACAACGCCCGCCTGTACGGCCAGCAGCAGCGCATCGCCGAGGGGCTGCAGCGCAACCTGCTCACCGCGCCCGTCGAGCCGGACCACGTCGAGGTCGTCGTGCGGTACCACCCGGCGGCGGAGGCCGCGCAGGTCGGCGGCGACTGGTACGACGCGTTCCAGCAGCCCAGCGGGGCCACGGTCCTGGTCATCGGTGACGTGATGGGCCACGACGTCGACGCCGCGGCCGCGATGAGCCAGGTGCGCTCGCTGCTGCGCGGCATCGCGGTCGCCACGGGGGACGGCCCGGCGCGCCTGCTGACCGGCCTCGACGCGGCCGTGCAGGTCCTGCGCCTCGACACCACCGCCACCGCGCTGGTCGCGCGCATCGAGCAGGACCGCGAGGAGCGGCAGCACGGCGTGACCTGGCTGCGCTGGTCGAGCGCCGGTCACCCGCCGCCCGTCCTGCTCACCGACGACGGCGCCGTGTCCTTCCTCGACGGCCGCGACCCCGACCTGCTTCTGGGCATCGACCCCGCGACCGCGCGCCGCGACGAGGCCGTCCTGCTCGACCGGGGCGCGACCGTCCTGCTGTACACCGACGGCCTCGTCGAGCGCCGGGACCAGCCGCTGGACGCGGGGCTCGAGCGGCTGCGCCGGGCCGTCGCGGAGCTCGCGGGGGCCCCGCTGGGTGAGCTGTGCGACGGCGTCCTGGCGCGTCTGCTGCCGCCGCGTCCCGAGGACGACGTCGCCCTCGTCGCGGTGCGCCTGCACCCGCAGGACGGCCCGCGACCCGCGGCGGCGGGCCCGGGCACCGGCTGACGCGCGGCGGCTCAGGCGAGCGTCAGCGCCAGGTGCAGCGCCAGCCGGTCGCGCCCGTCGTCGAGGTCGCAGCCCGTGACCGCGGTGATGCGGCGCAGCCGGTGGTAGAGCGTCTGCCGGTGGATCGACAGGTGCGCCGCCGTCCGCTGCGCGCTGCCGGCGAGGTCCAGGTAGGCCCGCGCGGTCCGCAGCAGCTCCGGGTCACCCACGAGCAGCCGCCGCGCGCGCTCGTCGACCACGCTCGCCCGCAGGTCCGCCGCGTCGGCGAGCGCGAGCAGGCGCAGGGCCCCGAGCGTCGACCACCGGCGCAGCGCCACGCCGGGCGACGGCTCGTCCACCGCCGCGCCGGGTCCTGACGCGCCGGGTCCTCCCGCGCCGGGTCCTCCCGCACCGAGGTCCGCGGCCCGCAGCCCGGCGTCCGCCTGCCGCCAGCCCGTGTGCGCCGCACCGGCAGCCACGACGCCCGAGACGCCGGCCACGACCCCGGCCGGGTGCTGGGCGAGCAGGGTCCGGGCGGCCCGCGCCGCGACGCGGGCGGCGCGCTCCTCGGGACCGTCCTCGCCGGCCCCGTCGACGCCGGCCCCGTCGTCGCCGGCCCTGTCGACGCCGGCCCTGTCGTCGCCGGCCCCGTCGTCGCCGGCCCCGCCCGCGGCGGGCACGACGAGCGCCGCCCGGCGCCCGACCGGGGCCGTCAGCACGGCCCGCGGCAGCAGCCAGGAGTTCACGGGCCCGGCCGGGGCCCCGTCGGCCGGGGCGAGGGCGACCACGACGAGCCGCCCCCCGCCGGGCAGGAGGCCCTCGCGCGCCAGTTCCTCGGCGGCGCCCGCGCGCGCGCCCGCGTCGGCGGACAGCAGCTCCCCGACGGCCCACCGGGTGCGGTCGCGGGCCCGCGAGCGCACCGCGAGGGTGGCGGCGACCTGCTCGACGACGTCGGCCACGGCCGCCAGGGCGGCCGCGGTGACCCGGTCGTCGGGGTCCAGGAGCCAGAGGTAGCCGTAGGTCACCGCGCGCCACCGCACCGGCACGCACCAGCGCGGCAGTCGCCCGGCCGCGGCGTCGCCGGGGATGCGCAGCGGCGCGTCGGCCCTGGCGATGCCGAAGCCCGCGAACAGCTCCTGCACCGCGGCGGAGGAGCGCCGCCGCAGGATCGACCGGCGGCGGACCTCGTCGATGACCTCGTCGTGGCCGGAGGACGCGACGAGGTGCAGCTCGCGGTCCTCCAGCGTCGTCGGCGCTCCCGTCCCCTCGGCGACGGCGTCGACGAGCTCCTGCAGCTCCGCGGCGGCGGGGAGAGGGACGGGCATCACGTCATCATCCACCTGGATGACACGACGGCGTGCACACGTGGCACCTGCACCTGTCGCGGCGGGGGTCTGGGCGCCTAGCGTCGAGGCGGCACCCCTCCCGGGGCGCACCCCGATCGAGGAGGACGACGTGTTCGGACAGGCGCTCCTGGGCGTGGCCGGCAACACCGCGGTGCGTGCGGCGGTGACGCGCAGCAGCGTGAGCCGCGGCGTCGTGGACCGCTTCGTGGCCGGCGAGGACGTCGACCAGGCGCTCGTCGCCGTCCGCGCCCTCGCGGGCCGGGGTCTGCGCGTGACCCTCGACCGGCTCGGGGAGGACGTCACCGACGACGAGCAGGCCGGGCAGACCCTCGCGGGCTACCGGCAGCTGCTCGACCGCCTGGCGGCCGACGGGTTCGCCGCGGGCAACGAGGTCTCGGTCAAGCTCTCCGCGCTCGGGCAGGCCCTGGGCGCCGACGGTGCGGCCCGCGCCACCGAGCGCGCGCACGAGCTCGTGGCGCACGCGCACGGCCTGGGCGTCGACGTGACCCTCGACATGGAGGACCACACGACGGTCGACGCGACGCTCGCCACCGTGCGCGCGCTGCGGGCGGACTTCCCCCGCGTGGGCGCCGTGCTGCAGTCCGCGCTGCTGCGCACCGAGGCCGACGCGCGGGACCTGGCCGTGGCCGGGTCCCGGATCCGCCTGGTCAAGGGCGCCTACGCCGAACCCCCGGCCGTGGCCTTCGCCGCGAAGGCCGACGTGGACACGGCCTACGTGCGCTGCCTGCAGGTGCTCCTCGAGGGCGACGGCTACCCGATGGTCGCGACCCACGACCTGCGTCTCGTGCAGACCGCGCAGGAGCTCGCGCGGGCCGCGGGCCGCGGGCCGGAGTCCATGGAGTTCCAGATGCTGTTCGGCATCCGGACCACCGAGCAGCAGCGCCTGGCCGCCGCGGGCCACACCGTCCGGGTCTACGTGCCCTACGGCACCGACTGGTACGGCTACTTCTCCCGCCGCCTCGCCGAGCGGCCCGCGAACCTCGTGTTCTTCGCGCGCTCCCTCGTCACCCGCTGACGAGTCCCCCCACCGCCGTTCCGGCCCACCCGTCCCGACACCGAGAAACCAGGAGGCCGTCGTGCAGTCCGTGACCCAGGTGCCCCCCGCCGTCAACGAGCCCGTGCACGGCTACGCGCCCGGCAGCCCCGAGCGCGAGCGGCTCACCGAGCAGCTCACCGTGCAGGCCGCGAACCCCGTCGAGCTCACGCAGACGATCGGCGGCGTGCAGACCCTCGGCGGCGGCGAGCGGGTCGACGTCGTCCAGCCGCACCGGCACGCGAGCGTGCTCGGCACGTTCGGCACCGCGACGCACGCCGAGGCGCAGGCCGCCGCGGACGCCGCCACGGCCGCGGCCCCCGCGTGGGCCGCGATGTCCTACGACGAGCGCGCCGCGGTGTTCCTGCGCGCGGCGGACCTGCTGGCCGGGCCGTGGCGCGAGCGCATCGCCGCCGCGACGATGCTGGGGCAGTCGAAGACGGTGCAGCAGGCCGAGATCGACGCCCCGTGCGAACTGGTCGACTTCTGGCGGTTCAACGTCGAGTTCGGCCGCCGCCTCGTCGCCGAGCAGCCGATCAGCTCGCCGGGGGTGTGGAACCGCCTCGACCACCGCCCGCTCGAGGGGTTCGTCTACGCGATCACGCCGTTCAACTTCACCGCGATCGCGGGGAACCTGCCGACCGCCCCGGCGCTCATGGGGAACACGGTCGTATGGAAGCCGTCGCCGACGCAGACGCTCAGCGCGCACTGGACGATGCGCCTGCTCGAGGCGGCCGGCCTGCCGCCCGGCGTGATCAACCTGCTGACCGGCGACGGCCGCGACGCCTCCGACGTGCTGCTGGCCGACCCGCGCCTCGCGGGGATCCACTTCACGGGCTCCACCGCGACGTTCCAGCACCTGTGGCGCACGGTCGGGCAGAACATCTCCAGCTACCGCACCTACCCGCGCCTGGTGGGCGAGACGGGCGGCAAGGACTTCGTCCTGGCCCACCCGTCGGCGGACCCGGCCGTCCTGTCCACGGCGATGCTGCGCGGGGCGTTCGAGTACCAGGGCCAGAAGTGCTCCGCGGCCTCGCGCGCGTTCGTGCCCCGCTCGGTGTGGGCGCGCACGGGCGAGGAGTTCCTCGCGGCCGTCGACGGCCTGGAGTTCGGCGACGTCACCGACCTGCGGAACTTCGGCGGCGCCGTCATCGACGCCCGCGCGTTCGCGAAGAACGCCGCGGCGATCGAGCGTGCGCACGCGACGCCGGGGCTGCGGGTCGCGGCGGGCGGCACGGTGGACGACACCGAGGGCTGGTTCGTGCGCCCGACCGTGGTGCTCGGCGAGGACCCGGGCGACGAGGTGTTCCGCACGGAGTACTTCGGCCCGCTGCTGGCCGTGCACGTCTACGAGGACGGCGCGTGGGAGGACGTGCTGTCCCTCGTCGACGCGGGCTCGCCCTACGGCCTCACGGGAGCGGTGATCGCCACGGACCGCGCCGCGGTCGCGCAGGCGTCGAGCGCGCTGCGCTTCGCCGCGGGCAACTTCTACGTCAACGACCGGCCCACCGGGGCCGTCGTCGGGCAGCAGCCCTTCGGCGGGTCCCGGGCCTCGGGCACCAACGACAAGGCGGGCTCGATCCTCAACCTGCAGCGCTGGACCAGCCCGCGGGCGATCAAGGAGACGTTCGTGCCGGCGACGGACCACCGCTACCCGCACATGGGCTGACGGGCGCCGTCTCGGGTGTCGTCACCCGGCGTGGCGCGGTACACAGGAGGACATGACCCAACCGACGAGCTCCACCGGGGCCCACCGGCTCAGCGTGCACCACGCCGACGCACCGGGTCCCGCCTCTCCGCGCGACCCCGCCGACGCGACGGTCGGCCAGCTGGTCAGCGACCTCACGCAGCAGATGTCCCGGCTGGTGCGCGACGAGGTCGCGGTCGCCCAGCTGGACCTCAAGGCGAAGGGCAAGAAGGCGGGCTTCAGCCTCGGCGCGTTCTCCGCGGCCGGGCTGCTCGCCTTCTTCGCCGTCGCGTGCCTGGTGACCACGGCTGTGCTGGCCCTGGCCCTGGTCCTCGACGGCTGGCTCGCGGCGCTGATCGTCGCCGTCGTGCTGCTCGCCCTCGCGGGCGTGGCGGCCCTGGTCGGCAAGAAGGAGCTCGACCAGGCCACCCCGCCGCTGCCGCAGGCGTCGATCGACGGTCTCAAGACCGACGCCGCCACCGTCAAGGAGGGCCTGAAGCGATGAGCGTCCCCCCCACCACCCCGCCCCCCGGTGACCGCGACGCCCTCGTCGCCGACATCGAGGAGACCCGCGAGCGCCTCGCGGCGACGGCCGACGCGCTGGCCGCGAAGGCCGACGTCAAGGCGCAGGCCCAGCACAAGGTGGACGACCTCAAGGTCGCCGTCGCCGGGAAGAAGGACCAGGCGCTGGACTCCGCGCAGGAGCTCAAGGCGCAGGCGTTCGGCCGGTACCAGGAGGCCAGCGACAAGGCTCCGGGTTCGCCGAAGCAGCAGAACACCGCGCTCCTCGTCACGGTCGTGGCCGTCACGTCCGTGGCGATCTGGCTGGTGCTGCGCAAGAAGGACTGACCCCACCCCTCCCGTGGCAGCGCCGGTGCCGCCGGCGTGACCACGGGGGGCGGCGGTCAGACGCGGGCGGCCGCCTCCGCGCGCACGACCGGCGCGACCTCGGTGCCCAGCAGCTCGATGGCCCGCAGCACCTCGCGGTGCGGCATGGTCCCCACGCTGACGTGGAGCATGAAGCGGTCGATGCCCAGGTCCGCGCGCTGTCGGAGGACCTTCTCGGCCACCTCCTGCGGCGAGCCGACGAGCAGCGCCCCGCGGGGGCTGCGCGCGGCCTCGTAGCTCGTCCGGCCGTAGTGGTGCCAGCCGCGCTCGGCGCCGATGGTGTTCATGGCGACCTGCATCGACGGGAAGTTCACCTCCACCGCGCGCTGCGACGTGTCGGCGACGAAGCCGTGCGAGTGGGTGGCCACGCGCAGCGAGGACTCCTCGTGCCCCGCGCGGCGCCCGGTCTCCCGGTACAGCTCGACGAGCGGGGCGAACTGCTCGGGCATCCCCCCGATGATCGCGACGGCCAGCGGCAGGCCGAGCGTGCCGGCCCGCACGACCGACGCCGGGTTGCCGCCCACGCCGATCCACACGGGCAGCGGGTCCTGCACGGGCCGCGGGTAGACGCCGCGGTCGGCGATCGCGGGGCGGTGCCCGCCGCGCCAGGTGACCTTCTCCGCGGCCCGCACCGCGAGCAGCAGCTCGAGGTTCTCCGCGTACAGCTCGTCGTAGTCGTCGAGGTCCTGCCCGAACAGGGGGAAGGACTCGATGAACGAGCCGCGCCCCGCGATGATCTCGGCCCGCCCGCCGGAGATCCCGTCCAGCGTCGCGAAGTCCTGGAACACCCGGACGGGGTCGGCCGAGGACAGCACCGTCACGGCGCTCGTGAGACGGATGCGGTCGGTGCGCGAGGCCGCGGCCGCCAGCACGACGGCCGGCGCGGACGAGGCGTAGTCCGGGCGGTGGTGCTCCCCGAGCCCGTAGACGTCGAGGCCCACCTGGTCGGCGAGGACGATCTCCTCGACGACCTCCCGCAGCCGCTGCGGGTGGCCCATCACCGCACCCGTGCGCGGGTCCGCCGTCGTCTCCGCGAAGGAACTGATCCCGATCTCCACGACGCCACCCTCTCGCGACGCCCCGGCGGCGTCTGGTTCAACGCTCAACCACCTCGGTGGGCCGCGTCTTCCCGAGCTCGGGCGGCACCGTCGGGCACCACCGTCGAGCACCACCCCGAGGACGGCGTCGCGCGCTCGGCCGGGCGTAGGCGCCCCGTGGCGTACCCGCCGTCCGCGAGGCCCGCCCAGCGCTCGAAGACGTTGCGGTGCGGCAGGTTGCGGGTCGCGAGGGCGTTCAGGCCGTAGAGGGCGAGGAACCCGGTCGTGCCGAGCAGCGCGTACTGGTCGGCGTGGCGCAGCTCGTGGCGGCGCCGCTGCGGCCCGCCCAGACCGCCGTGCAGCCACGCGTTGCCGACCGTGGTGCCCCCGCGGCCGTAGGAGCGCGGCCGCATGCCCGCGCACTCCACGAACAGGTCCGGGCCCAGGGTGAACGTCGCCCCGTTCACCCGGGCCCAGGCCACCGCGGCGGTCGTCGCCGGCAGGTTCCGCCACGCGCGCACGACGATCCACGCCCACCGCGCCGCGCCCCGGCCCCCAGCGGAACGGCCCCCAGCGGGACGGCCCCCAGCGGGACGGTTCACGGCGTGACGGTCACCGCCGGGCCGAAGGCGACGTAGCCGGCGAAGTCGCGGCCGACGCGCTGCACGGCCGACGGCAGCAGGTCCGGGTAGCTCCAGGCGCCGTCGGGCGCACCGCCCTCGTCGGTCGTGAGGTCGAAGTACTGGGCCGGGCCCTTCCAGGGGCAGGTGTACGCCGTCGGGCTCTCGGTGAACGCGCCGTCCGTCAGCGACGACGGCGGGAAGTACGCGTTGCCCTCGATGCGGATGACGTCCTCGTCGGCCGCCTCCGCGACCACCACCCCGTGCAGCAGTGCCTTCAACGGTGCCTCCTCGCCCGGGCCGGACGCTGTTGTCCGGCGCCGCCAGGCTATGTCGGATCCCCGCCGCCGCACGTGCGCGGCCACCGGGGGCGGGCCCGGGCGCCGGGCCGCGCGCCCGGGCCGGGCCGGGCGTGCCTAGGGTGCGCTCGTGGCGAGGAGCGGCTCCACCGACGACGGCGACCTGCCGGACCAGCACGGGCGGACCGTGGTGGTGACGGGGGCCAGCAGCGGCATCGGCCGCTCGGCGGCCCGCGCGCTGGCCGGCGCGGGCGCGCGCGTCGTGCTCGCCGTGCGCAGCGCCGAGCGGGGGCGCGCCGCGGCCGCGACCATGCCGGGGCAGACGGAGGTCCGCGTCGTCGACCTAGCCGACCTGGCCTCGGTGCGGGCCTTCGCGGCCGCCTGGGACGGCCCGCTCGACGTCCTCGTCAACAACGCCGGCGTGATGATGGTCCCGCAGGGCCGCACGGCCGACGGGTTCGAGACGCAGATCGGCACCAACCACCTGGGCGCCTTCGCCCTGACCCTGCTGCTCCTGCCGCACGTGCGGGACCGCGTCGTCGCGGTGTCCTCCTCCGCCCACCGGTTCGGGCGCGTCGACCTCGCGGACCTCGGCTGGGAGCGTCGCCGCTACCAGCGCGTGGCGGCCTACGGGCAGTCCAAGCTCGCGAACCTGCTCTTCACGCTCGAGCTGCAGCGCCGGCTCACGGCCGCCGGGTCGTCCGTGCGGGCGCTCGCGGCCCACCCCGGCTGGGCCGCCACGGGGCTGCAGACCCGCACCGAGAACCGCGCCGCGGTGCTGGCCGGGCGCGCCGCGAACGCGGTGTTCGCGCAGAGCGCCGACGACGGGGCCCTGCCGACGCTGGCCGCCGTGACGCGGGACCTGCCCGGCGGCAGCTACCTCGGCCCCAGCGGCCGCGGCGAGCTGCGCGGGCTGCCCACGCTGGTCGGCCGCAGCGTCGACGCCAGCGACACGTCGCTGGCCCGGCGGCTGTGGACGCTCTCGGAGGAGCTGACCGGCACGTCCTGGCCGCTCTGAGCGCGGTCCCGCGCGCACCGGACCGCGACGGGGATCGGGGAGACTGCCGGGGTGAGCGAACCCCCCGCCGACGGCACCCGTCCGCGCTTCGGCCTCCTGCTCGACGTCGACGGCCCCGTCGCGAGCCCCGTGACGCGCTCGATCAGCGCCCCGGGCCTGCTCGCGAGCCTGCTGGAGCTCGCGGCCGCGGGGCTGCCGATCGTCTTCAACACAGGGCGCTCGGACGCGTTCCTGCGCCTGGAGGTGGTCGAGCCGCTGCTCGCGGCGGGGCTGCCCGCGGGGGCGCGCGTGCACGCGGTGTGCGAGAAGGGCGCCGTCTGGTTCTCGGTCTCGCCCGGGGGCATGGGCGAGGTCAGCGTCGACGAGGCCCTCGCGGTGCCCGCGGCCTACGGCCGCGCGGTCGAGCGGCTGGTCGACGAGCGCTACAGCGCGACGATGTTCTACGACCGCACCAAGCGGGCCATGGTCTCGGTCGAGCAGCGCCTCGACGTCACGTCCCAGCAGTACCTCGCGCAGCGGCACGGCTTCGACGCCGACGCCCTGGACCTGCTGGGCGCCGCCGGCCTGGGCGGGCGCCTGCTGGCCGAGGAGCGCCCCGACGCCGCGGGCCGCGTCGACTACCGCGTGGACCCCACGATCATCTCCACCGACGTCGAGTCGGTCCTGCTCGGCAAGGACCGGGGCGCGGAGCGCGCGCTGGAGCTGCTGGCGGCCGACGGCGCGATGCCGGTGGCGTGGCGCACGGTGGGCGACTCGCGCACCGACTACGCGATGGCCGACTGGCTGCACGCGCAGGGCCTCGACGTGGCGCACGTCGACGTCCGCCCGGCCGACGGCGTCCCCGCGACGCCGTACCCGGTGCTGGCCGCCCGGCGCAGCACCAACGACGCGGCCGGTGCCGCGTGGCTGGCTCGGCTCGCCGCGGTGGTCCGCGGCGAGGCGGCCGACGACGCGGGCTTCGACGACCACCTGCCCGACGCCGCGCCGGGTAGCCTCGCGGCGGCCGACGGAGGGAGCACCCGGTGAGCACCCCGGACGACAGCACGCAGGACGGAGCCGACGTGCGCGTCGACACCCAGTACGAGGACCTGCTGCGCCACGTCCTGGCGCACGGGACGCCCAAGTCCGACCGCACGGGGACGGGCACCCGCAGCGTCTTCGGCCACCAGATGCGCTTCGACCTCGCGCGCGGCTTTCCCCTCGTGACGACCAAGCGCGTGCACTTCCGCTCGGTCGCGCAGGAGCTGCTGTGGTTCCTGCGCGGGGACTCCAACGTCGGCTGGCTGCGCGAGCGCGGCGTGACGATCTGGGACGAGTGGGCCGACGCGGACGGCGAGCTGGGCCCCGTCTACGGCGTGCAGTGGCGCTCCTGGCCGACCCCGGGCGGCGGCTCGGTCGACCAGATCGCGCAGGTCCTCGAGACCCTGCGCACCGACCCCGACTCCCGCCGCATGGTCGTCTCGGCCTGGAACGTCGCCGACGTGCCCGCGATGGCCCTGGCGCCCTGCCACGCGCTGTTCCAGTTCCACGTCGCCGACGGTCGGCTGTCCTGCCAGCTCTACCAGCGCTCGGCGGACCTGTTCCTGGGCGTGCCGTTCAACATCGCCAGCTACGCCCTGCTCACCGTGCTCGTCGCGCAGCAGGTCGGCCTGGAGCCGGGGGACTTCGTCTGGACGGGCGGGGACTGCCACGTCTACGACAACCACGTCGAGCAGGTCCGCGAGCAGCTGTCCCGCACGCCGTACCCGTTCCCGACGCTGCGGGTCCGCCCGGCGCCCTCCCTCTTCGAGCACACCTTCGAGGACTTCGAGGTGCTCGACTACCGGCACCACCCCTCGATCAAGGCGCCGGTGGCGGTCTGAGCGGGGGCCCGCGGTGATCGGCCTGGTCTGGGCCGAGGCGGCCAACGGGGTCATCGGCGCCGACGGCGCGCTGCCCTGGCGCCTCCCCGAGGACACGGCGCACTTCAAGGCCCTGACGTCGGGTTCGACGGTCGTCATGGGCCGGGCGACGTGGGAGTCGCTGCCCCCGCGGTTCCGGCCGCTCGCGGACCGGCGCAACGTCGTGCTGACCCGGCGGCCCGGCTACGAGGCCCCGGGCGCCGAGGTGGTCCACGACCTCGCGGCGGCGCTGTCGCTCCCGGGGGACGTCTGGGTCATCGGCGGTGGCGAGGTCTACCGCGCGGCGCTGGCGCACGCCGACCGCCTCGTGGTCACCGAGCTCGCCGACGCCCACCCGGGCGACGTCACGGCTCCCGAGCGCGGCGACGGCTGGACGCTGGAGCACCGGGACCCGCCGTCCGGGTGGCGCACCTCCCGCATGGGCGCCCGCTTCCGGATCTCCACCTGGGTGCGCTGAGCCACCGACCGCGCGGAAGCCCTCGCACCGGCGCAGACCCTGTGCGACGCTCGCTCATCGGGCCGGCTCCCGGCCCCGGCAGCGAGGAGCCCGTCATGACCCTCGTCCTCTCCCTCATCGTGATCATCGGCGTGGCCGCCCTGGTGGGACGACTCGTGAGCCGCTCCCGTCCGGGCGCACGGCACGCGCGGGACGTCTGGCCGGGCGCCCTCGACGCCGTCGACCTGACGGACCTGAGCCGCCCCCACGACGCCCACCCGGCCGGCGGCTGGAACACCGTCGGCTGGAACACCGTCGGCGGGAACACCGTCGGCGGGGGCGACGGTGGCGGCGGTGGCGGTGGTGACGGTGGCGGCGGCTGCTGACCTGACGTCAGGTCACTCGACGTCCACGCCGAAGTCGGTGGCGATGCCCCGCAGCCCGTCGGCGTAGCCCTGCCCGACCGCGCGGAACTTCCACTCCCCCGCGTACCGGTAGACCTCGCCGAAGACCATGGCCGTCTCGGTCGAGGCGTCCTCGCTCAGGTCGTAGCGGACGACCTCGCTGCCGTCGGTCTGGTCGACGAGGCGGATGAACGCCCCCGCGACCTGGCCGAAGCTCTGCCGGCGCGCCTGCGCGTCGTGGATGGAGACCGCGAAGACGACCTTCTGGCAGTCCGCGGGGACCAGCGAGAGGTCGATGTCGATGACCTCGTCGTCGCCCTCGCCCGCCCCGGTGCGGTTGTCGCCCGTGTGGTGCACCGAGCCGTCGGGGCTGTCGAGGTTGTTGTAGAAGACGAAGTGCCCGTCGGAGAGCACCTTGCCCGTCGCGCCGACGAGCAGGGCGCTCGCGTCGAGGTCGAAGTCCAGGCCGGTCGTGGTGCGGGGGTCCCACCCCAGGCCGACGTGCGCCCGGACGAGGTCGGGGGCGACCTTCGTGAGGGAGACGTTGCCGCCCTTGGCCAGCGTGACACCCATGGTCCCGTGCTCCTTCCCCGGACGCCGCCCGGCGCCCCTCGCCCGAAGCTAGCCGACACCCCTGGACGTCGCCTCGGCGGCGGCTGGGCCGGGCCCGTGCGGGGACCACGAGGGCGGTGGTGAGGTCGCGGCGTGCGCGCCGGAGCGGGGGGCGAGCGGGCTGAGGTCCGGTCACGTCCCGGAAACGAGATGAGAATGACAACGGAACGTCGACCTGCTCTGCTGTGCCGGTCCGCATGGCCGTCAGAGGGGGAACAGCGCATGACACCGGTCGACGGCAGCTCGGGAGGATCCCCGGGCCTCGCCCAGCAGCAGGGCCAGCAGGACTTCTCGCACGAGGAGGGGGGCCTGCACAAGGGCCTCAAGAACCGCCAGCTCCAGATGATCGCGATCGGCGGCGCGATCGGCACGGGGCTCTTCCTCGGGGCCGGTGGCCGCCTGGCCACGGCGGGCCCGGGGCTCTTCATCGTGTACGGGATCTGCGGGTTCTTCGTCTTCCTCATGCTCCGGGCGCTCGGTGAGCTGGTGCTGCACCGCCCGTCGTCGGGCTCCTTCGTGTCCTACGCGCGGGAGTTCTACGGCGAGAAGGCCGCCTTCGTCGCGGGGTGGATGTACTTCTTCAACTGGGCCATGACCGCGATCGTGGACATCACCGCGATCGCCACCTACATGCACTACTGGCAGACGTTCTCCTCGGCCCCGCAGTGGCTGCTGGCCCTGATCGCCCTGGTCGTCGTGCTCGCGCTCAACCTCGTCTCGGTCAAGATCTTCGGCGAGATGGAGTTCTGGTTCGCCCTCATCAAGGTCGTGGCGCTGACGGCGTTCCTGGTCATCGGCGTCGTCTTCCTCGCCGGCCGGTTCCCGGTCGAGGGCCAGCCGACCGGCCTGTCGGTGGTCTCCGAGGCGGGCGGCTGGTTCCCCACCGGCGCCGTCCCGCTGATCGTGGTCGTCTCCGGCGTGATCTTCGCCTACGCCGCCGTCGAGCTCGTCGGCACGGCCGCGGGCGAGACCGAGAACCCCGAGAAGATCATGCCCCGCGCGATCAACACGGTGATCGTCCGCATCGTCGTCTTCTACTGCGGCTCGCTGATCCTGCTCGGGCTGCTCCTGCCGTACACGGCGTACTCCGCCGACGAGAGCCCGTTCGTGACCTTCTTCTCGAAGATCGGGGTCCCCGGCGCGGGCGACATCATGAACTTCGTCGTCCTCACCTCCGCGCTGTCCAGCCTGAACGCCGGCCTGTACTCCACGGGCCGGATCGTCCGCTCGATGGCCATGAACGGCTCCGCCCCGAAGTTCACGGCCAAGCTCAACAAGGGCGGGGTCCCCTTCGGCGGCATCCTCATCACGGGCGCCATCGCGGTCCTCGGCGTCGTGCTGAACGCCGTGGCGCCGGGTCAGGCCTTCGAGATCGTCCTGAACGCCTCGGCGCTCGGCATCATCGCCAGCTGGGGCACGATCGTGCTGTGCCAGCTGCGCCTGCACAGCTGGTCGAAGAAGGGCATCGTCGAGCGCCCCGCGTACCGCCTGTTCGGTGCGCCGTACACCGGGTACCTGGTGCTCGCCTTCCTCGTCGCGGTGCTCGGGATCATGGCCTACGACGAGGACAGCCGGCCGACGGTCCTTTCGCTGGTCGTCATCGTCCCGCTGCTCGTGATCGGCTGGCTGTCGGTGCGCAAGCGGGTCCTGGCCGCGGCCGAGGAGCGGATGGGCTACACCGGCGAGTTCCCGGTCAAGGCCGACCGCCCCCCGCGCCGCGACTGAGCCGGTACCCCGGCACGACGGCGCGCACGACGGCGCGCACGACGGCGCGCACGACGGCCGGGCACCCGCAGGGGTGCCCGGCCGTCCGCGTCCCCGGCCGCCGCTGAACCGGTTCGCCTCGCCGACGCCGCTGGACGAGGCGACCGGCGCCGCCGGGCCCTAGGCTCGGAGACGTCGGACGGCGTCCCGCCGTCCCGCTCCGCCCACCGGCGCGTGGAGCACCGCGTCGAGGCTCCCCGAGGACCCGCTCCGCATGACTGCCGTCTCCACCCCCGTCGCCGCCGCGCGCCGCTCCACCGTCGGCCTCGTCGTCCTGCTGGGGTCGATGGCCGCGCTCGGCGCCGTCACCATCGACCTCTACCTGCCGTCCCTGCCCGACGTGGCCGCCGACCTGGGGACGACGCCCGCCCAGGCGCAGCTCACGATCACCGGCGTCCTCGTCGGGGCGGGCTTCGGCCAGCTGCTCGTCGGCCCGCTCAGCGACGCCTTCGGGCGCCGCGGGCCGGCGATCGCCGGCTTCGGCCTCTACGTCGTCGCCTGCCTGCTGTGCAGCACCGCCCAGAGCCTCGAGACCCTGGCGCTCTTCCGCGTCCTCGCGGGGGTCGGGTCCTCGGCCGGCTCGGTCATCGGCATGGCCGTCATCCGCGACCTCTTCGTCGGCCCCGTCGCGGCGCGGCTGATGTCCCGCCTGGTGCTGGTCATCGGCGTCGCGCCGCTGTTCGCCCCCACCGTCGGGGGCGCGCTGGCCGGGGTCTGGGGGTGGCGGATCGTGCTGGCGCTCCTCGTCGTCGCCGGTCTGGGCGTCCTGGTCGCGGTGTGGCGCCGCCTGCCGGAGACGCGCCCCGAGGTCGCGGCCCCGGCCGACGGCAGCGTCGCGACGAGGGGCCGCCGCGTGCGGGGCGCCTTCGCGGGCTACCTCCCCCTGCTGCGCGACGCCCGCTTCCTGGGCCTGGCCGTCATGCCGGGCCTCAGCCTCGCGACGATCATGAGCTACGTCTCGGTGTCCCCGTTCGTGCTGCAGGAGGGCTTCGCGCTGACCTCGTCGCAGTTCGCGATGCTGTTCGCCCTCAACGGCGTCGCCCTCGTCGGCGGGTCGCAGCTGAACGCGGCCCTGATGGAGCGCTTCGGCTCGCAGGCGCTCCTGCGCACCGGCGTGCTGCTGTCGCTCGTCTTCTCGGGCGCTCTGCTGTGGGTCGTGCTCAGCGACGTGCGCTCCCTCGTCGCGCTGGTCGTGCCGCTGTGGCTGCTGCTCGGCAGCGCGGGGCTCGTCATGCCGAACGCGGTGACCCTCGCGCTGGAGCCCTACGGCGCGAGCGCCGGGTCGGCGGCGGCCCTGGTGACGGCCGTGCAGTCCGGCCTCGGCGGCCTCGTCGGGGCGCTGACCGGCCTGCTCGGCGGCGACGACACCGCCATGGTCACGGTCATGGTGGGCGCCACGGTCGGCAACGCGGTGCTGCTCGCCGTCGCGGCGCAGCGCTCGGGTCGTCGTCGCGCAGCGCGCACGTCGTAGGCTCCGAGCATGAGCTCGACCACGGACCAGCGACCCCCCGCGACCGGTTTCGACGAGGGCGTCCGCCCCCAGGACGACCTGTTCCGCCACGTGAACGGGCACTGGCTGGCGACCACCGAGATCCCCGACGACCGCGCGGTCGACGGTGCCTTCATCCGGCTGCGCGACGAGGCGGAGGCCCAGGCGCGGGCCATCGTCGAGGAGTCCGCGGCCGCGGACGCCGCACCGGGCAGCGTCCAGCGCAAGATCGGCGACCTCTACGCCAGCTTCATGGACACCGAGCGCATCGAGGCGCTGGGCGTGACGCCGCTCGCCGGGGAGCTCGCCGCGGTCGACGCCGTGACCGACGTCGGGGCACTGGTCAGCCGGCTCGGCGCCTTCGAGCGCTCGGGGATCGGCGGGCCCTTCGCCTACTGGGTGGACACCGACGCGGGTGCGTCGGAGAACTACGTCGTCTACGTGACGCAGGCGGGGCTCGGGCTGCCCGACGAGTCCTACTACCGCGAGGAGCAGTACGCGGAGATCCGGGACGCGTACCGGGCGCACGTGGCGACGATGCTCGAGCTGGCCGGCCGGCCGGACCCGGCCGGCAGCGCGGAGCGCATCCTCGCGCTGGAGACGACGCTCGCGAGCCACCACTGGGACCGTGTCCGCAACCGGGACGCGAACCTCACCTACAACAGGGTCGACCGCGCCGGTCTGCAGGAGCTGCTGCCGGGCGTCGACCTGAGCGCGTGGCTCGCCGCGGCGCAGCTGCCGGAGTCCGCGTTCGAGCAGGTCGTCGTGCGGCAGCCCGGCTACCTGCAGGGCATGGCCGGGGTCATCGCGGGCACCGACCTCGGCACGTGGCGCGAGTGGCTCGCGTGGCGCGTCCTGCACCAGGCCGCCCCGTTCCTGCCGTCGGCGCTGGTCGACGCGAACTTCGCCTTCTACGGCACGACGCTCACGGGCGCCCCCCAGCTGCGCGAGCGGTGGAAGCGCGGCGTCGGGCTCGTGGAGGGCAGCCTCGGCGAGGCGCTGGGCGAGCTGTACGTCGAGCGGCACTTCCCCCCGGCGGCCAAGGCCCGCATGGAGGAGCTCGTCGCCAACCTCGTCGAGGCCTACCGCCAGGACATCGAGGCCCTGGACTGGATGACCCGCGAGACCAAGGACCGCGCGCTGGAGAAGCTCTCGCAGTTCACGCCCAAGATCGGTCACCCGGACACGTGGCGGGACTACTCGGCGCTCGAGGTCGACCGCACCGACCTGCTGGGCAACGTCCGCCGGGCCTTCTCGTTCGAGGTCGACCGGGAGCTCGCCAAGCTGGGCCGGCCCGTGGACCGCTCCGAGTGGTTCATGACGCCGCAGACGGTCAACGCCTACTACAACCCCGGCATGAACGAGATCGTCTTCCCGGCCGCGATCCTGCGGCCCCCGTTCTTCGACCTCGAGGCCGACGACGCGGCGAACTACGGCGGCATCGGCGCGGTCATCGGCCACGAGATCGGCCACGGCTTCGACGACCAGGGCGCGAAGTACGACGGGCGGGGCAACCTGCGCGACTGGTGGACCGACGCGGACCGCGAGGAGTTCGGCCAGCGGACGGCGGCCCTGATCGCCCAGTACGACGCGCTTGAGCCGCCCGAGACGCCGGGTCAGCACGTCAACGGGGCGCTGACGGTCGGGGAGAACATCGGCGACCTCGGTGGCCTGACCATCGCGCACAAGGCGTACACGATCTCCCTCGGCGGCCGGCCCGCGCCCGTCGTCGACGGGCTCACGGGTCCGCAGCGCCTGTTCGTGGGCTGGGCCCGCGTCTGGTGCGGCAAGGTGCGGCCCGCCGAGGTCGCCCGCCGGCTGGCGATCGACCCCCACTCGCCGCCGGAGTTCCGGTGCAACGCGGTGGTGCGCAACCTCGAGGAGTTCCACGAGGCGTTCGGCGTCCAGCCCGGCGACGGGCTGTGGCTCGACGAGCCGGACCGCGTCCGCATCTGGTGACCCGCCCCGGGGCGGAGACGGCGGTCGCCTCCGCTCAGGCGGGTCGCCCCACCCGGTCCCGGCCCGCCGCCTTGGCGGCGTAGAGCGCTCGGTCGGCGGTCAGGAGCAGGTCGTCGGGCGTCGCGCCGTGCTCGGGGCTGGCGGCGACGCCGGCGCTCAGGGTGACCCGCAGCCGCACGCCCGCGGCGACGAGCTGCAGCTCGGCGCACGCGGCCCGCAGCTGCTCGGCCCGCTCGGCCGCGGCCGCGGCGTCGTGGTCGGGCAGGACGACGACGAACTCCTCGCCGCCGTAGCGGACGACGTCGTCGTAGCGCGCGGTGCGGCGCAGGGCCTCGGCCACGGCGATGAGGACGCGGTCGCCCACGGCGTGGCCGTGGGTGTCGTTGATGCGCTTGAAGTGGTCCACGTCGAGGAGGACGACGGCGGTCGGCCGCTCGCCGGCCCGCGCGCGCTCGAGGGCCGCGCTGAGGTCCTCGACGAAGCGCCGCCGGTTGCGCAGCCCGGTCAGCGGGTCCCGGGCCGCCTCCTCGGTGAGGTCCGCCCGCAGGCGGTCGATGGTCGCGACGTGCGCGTGCAGCTGCTCGTTCGCCCGCTCCAGGGCCCGCTGCTGGGCGAGCTGGGCGGTGACGTCGCGGGCGACGACCAGCCGGCCGAGCGCGCGGCCGCGCCGGTCGCGGATGGTGCGCGTGCGCACGTCGAGGCTGACGCCGGGCGCGACCTCCACGACCGCGGCCCCGTCGGGGTGCTCGGCCGCGGCGGACAGCGCCGGGCCGGCGCACGTCGGCAGGTCCGCCCCGAGCGCGTCGCGGGCCGTGAGCCCCGCCAGCAGCGGCAGCAGCGCGGCCGCGGCCGGGTTGAGGTCGACGAGGCGGCCGGTCCGGTCCACGACGAGCACGGCGTCCTCGATGGTGTCCACGACGAGCCCGCGGGCCACGGGCAGCAGCCGCAGCAGGTCCTGGCGCAGGACGGCCCAGCTGAACCCGAGGCCGGTCACGGCGAAGCTCACGGGGGTGACGTCGAGCGGCACCCACGCCGCGGGCAGCGCGTTGACCGTGACGTTGCACAGCACGGGCACCCCGAGCGCGACGAGCATGGTCGTCAGCTGCCGCCGGGCCGGGCCCGACGCGGCCCGCTGCGCCCGGGCCAGGGCCACCCCCGCGGAGCCGATGACGAGGTAGCTGTAGGCGGCGTGCGCCCAGAACGCCCAGCCCGCGGTCGTCGTGCGCTGCGGGGGGTCGCCCACCGCCGTGACGGTGGCGTGGAAGACGTGCAGGTGGGGGTCGAGCGCGAGCACGACCAGCAGCAGCACGGGCTCGACCAGCAGCAGCCGTCGCCCGCGCGGCACGGAGCCCCGGGTCACGACGTCGGCGAAGAGGCGGATGCACACGACCGTCGCGGCGATGCCCAGGAACTGCGGCAGGACGAGCACGGCCTGCACCGGCAGGGACACCCCGGCGTGCGCGACCGCGACGCTCGCGCCCCACAGGGTGACCGACAGCAGGCCGCCGACGAGCGGCGCGGCGGCGGGGGCACCGGCCCGGCGCCGCCAGCACAGCAGCGCCGTGACGCCCGTGACGGCGCTCGCGACGGCGACGAGGACGGCGAGCGGCGACATCGACCCGACCGTCCCCTCCCCGGGCGCCCGTCGAGGACAGGCGCCCGGGGGCAGCCGCGGGTGCAGCAGGTGCGCGACCAGCGCGGTCCAGCCGGTCTGGTGCGTGGCGCCGAGTCCCTCGCCGGTGTCGCCGTCGAAGTACTCGTTGAACGTCGGGTGCTGCTGCCACAGCGGGTCCTGCGTCGCCTCGATGCGCTCGCCGTCGGCGGGCCGGCGGCCGTCGACCGGGCGGAACAGCGACACGAGGCTCTCGTCGACGAGGTCCGCGGCCTGCACCAGGGTGATCCGGCGCCCCGAGCCCCGGGGCACCTCGATGGTCAGGTCGTCGCCGAAGAACCGCCCGTAGGTGCGCAGCTTGTCGGCGAGCAGGACGTTGACGGGGAACCAGACGGGCCCGCGCCAGTTCGAGTTGCCCCCGAACAGCCCGGTGCGCGACTCACCCGGCTCGTAGACGATGGAGGAGCTCTGCCCGCTGACGGACGTGGTGATCTGCTCCTTGACGCCGGCCGAGAGCGACCGGATGCCGTACGCCGACAGGAACTGCTCGGAGTCGAACATCCGCTCGAGGATGCGGACGAGGCGCGGCTTGTCGAGCAGCGAGAGCAGCATCTGCCGCCCCTGCGGGCCCGAGCGCGTCAGCAGCGGCAGCGTCAGGTCGGGGCGGCGGCGCTGCAGCCAGCGCAGCCGCGCCGTGAGGTCCGGCGTCTCCTCCGTGATCCAGCTGGGCACGTCGGTGGCGCCGAGGATGGGCAGCAGACCCACCATCGACGGCACGCGCATGGGTTCCGCGGTGCCGTCGGGGTGCACGAGGACGTCGTAGAAGAAGCCGTCGGCCTCGTCCCAGAGGGAGACGTCCTGGGTGCCGAAGGAGGTCATCGCCTGCGCGATCGACAGGAAGTGCTCGAGGAACTTGGTCGCGGCGTCCTCCCACGCGGGGTCGTGCCGCGACAGCTCCAGGGCGATCTTGAACATCTGCTGGCAGTAGAACGCCATCCAGCTCGTGGCGTCGGACTGCTCCAGGCGGTACCCGGGGGGCAGCTTGGCCGAGCGGTCGAAGAGGCCGATGTTGTCCATCCCGAGGAACCCGCCCTCGAAGAGGTTCGAGCCGTTGGCGTCCTTGCGGTTCACCCACCACGAGAAGTTGAGCAGCAGCTTGGTGAAGACCCGGACGAGGAAGCCCTGGTCGCGGTAGCCGTCGAGCCGGTACACGTGCCACGCGGCCCACGCGTGCACCGGCGGGTTGACGTCGCCGAACGCCCACTCGTACGCGGGCAGCTGCCCGTTGGGGTGCATCGACCACTCGCGGCACATCAGGACGAGCTGCTCCTTGGCGAAGTCGGGGTCGACGTGCGCCAGGGGGATGGCGTGGAAGGCGAGGTCCCACGCCGCGAACCAGGGGTACTCCCACTCGTCGGGCATCGAGATGACGTCGGCGAGCGCGAGGTGGCTCCACCCGACGTTGCGGGCGTCGCGGTGCTGGCGGGAGCCGGGGGCCGGTTCGGTCTCGGGGTCGCCGCTGAGCCACTGCCGGACGTCGTAGCGGTAGAGCTGCTTGGTCCACAGCAGGCCCGCGTAGGCGCGACGGGCGATGTGCCGGTCGGACGGGCCCAGGTCCGGGTGGATCACCGCGTCGTAGAAGGTGTCGGCCTCGGCGGCCCGGTCGCGCAGCACCGCGTCGAAGCCGGGACCGAAGGTGGCGAGCCCGGGCGCGGACGGGGACATCCGCAGCCGCACCTCCACGGTCTGCCCGGGCAGGACCTCGTCGAAGGAGTACCAGAAGGCCGCCTTGGTCCCCTGGTGGGCGGGGTTCACGGCCGCGGTGTCGCCGTGCACGATGCGGCGGTCGATGCCGTCCTTGGTGTACCGCGTGGCGTTCGCGGCGGCCCCGAAGAGCTCCACGGCGTTCGTCTCGTTCTCGCAGAAGAGCACCTGGGGGGAGCCCTGCGCCGAGACGTGGTAGCGCCCCAGGTGCCCGTGCTCGCACTCGACGTCCTCGAGACCGCCGACGGCCAGCGTCGGGGGCAGCACCTGCGTCATGGTGCCCCGGCGCCGGTCCCAGCCCCACGCCCAGGTGTTGCGGAACCACACCTGGGGGACGAGGTCGAGCGGTGCGGGGTCGGGGCCGTGGTTGGTCGCGCGGACCACCATGCAGAGGTCGTCGGGCCCGGCCTTGGCGTACGTGACCTCGACGTCGAAGAACCGGTTCTGGTCGAGGACGCCGGTGTCCCCGAGCTCGAACTCCCGCTCGTCGCGCCCGCGGCGGGCGTTCTCCTCGCGCAGCCGCGCGTAGGGGAACTCGGCCTGCGGGTAGCGGTAGAGCCACCGCATCCAGCTGTGCGAGGGCGTCCCGTCCAGGGCCCACCAGTACTCCTTGGCGTCCTCGCCGTGGTTGCCCTCACCGTTGGTGAGCCCGAACAGCCGCTCCTTGAGGATCGGGTCCCTGCGGTTCCACAGCGCCACGCCCAGGTTGAGGAAGCCGAAGCGGTCGCAGACCGCGCCGAGCCCGTCCTCCCCCCACCGGTACGCCCGAGCCCGGGCCTGGTCGAAGGGGAAGGCCGACCACGCGTCCCCGTCGGCGGAGTAGTCCTCGCGCACCGTGCCCCACTGCCGGCCCGACACGTAGGGGCCCCAGAGCCGCCACGGTCCGTCGGGTCCCGGGGACTCGGCCATCCGCGCGTGCTCGGGGCTCAGGTGCTCGGCCCCGTCGTCCTGCGTCCCGTTCGGCTCACTCACCGTCCCATCCTGCCAACTCCGGGTCGCCTGACGGGGACGGCCGCGCGTCGCTGGTCGCAGCGGAAGCGGCAGTCAGGACCCGACTTGCACGGGGTGGCGTCGCCGCGTAGTGTTTCTCCCCGTTGCCCAACGTGCTGGAGCAGCTACCAGACCCGCGGGTCAGGAGCTGAACAGCCCACCGAGGCGGCCACTCCTGGAAGATCTGAGGGGTGAGGTCTGGCCTCGTGTCGGGCCGGGAAGAAGGCACGACCGGCCGTGGTTCAGGCCGGTGCGGGGGGTGCGACAGCATCGACCCGCGAGCAGTGAGGAACCGCCCGGGAAACCGGGTGGTCGGGCCGGGAGAGATTATGGTCTACGATTGCAGCAAGCCGCTCGGGAAACCGTGTGGTGAGGCCGGGAGAGATCCTGGTCTAGACTGGGAAGGGCGCTGAAGAGACCGCCTCACGTGGTCGAACAGTGGTCGTCCGGTTCTTGAGAACTCAACAGTGTGCCAAGTGTTGATGCCAATTGTTTTTTCCTCTGGCGTCTGGTGGTCTGGTCCTGCGTTGTGTGGGGTTGGGTTGTCGGGTGTTGGGGGTTTCCTTTGGTGTTGTTTCCTTCCTGGTTCGTCAGTGGGCTGGGGAGGGTGATGATGCCGGGT
>NZ_JAAALN010000349.1 GCF_009906795.1 Kineococcus siccus | reverse complement strand
GTGCTCCGACTGTGCGGCAGCGGCAGGGGGGTGGGGAAGGGGAGTTCCGTGATGCGGGGCATCAGGCGGGCCGATGCGGCCGCTCAGCCCTCCAGCGCCACGGCGGGGCGCCGGGCCACGACGATCGCCAGCAGCACGGCCGCGACGACGGCCATCGCGAGCAGGGCCGCGGGCAGGCCGCCGAGGGCGGCGGTGAAGGCGAAGACCAGGAGCGGGCAGAGGAACTGCCCGAAGAACAGCGCGCCCGTGAACACCCCCGTCGCCCGGCCCCGCTGCTCGAACGGCAGGGTGGTCAGGGTCCACGTGAGGAGGGTGGGCAGCAGCAGACCCGTTCCCGCGGAAGCGATCACGGCGCCGACGACGATGAGCGGCACGGCGGGCGCGAGGCCGAGGACGGCGATGCCCACGCAGGCCAGGCCGAGCGAGGTCAGCAGCAGGAAGGTCGGGCCGCGGCGGGCCAGCCGGGCGAAGGAGATGCCGCCGACGGCGGTGGCGACCGCGGCGAAGGCGCTGATCGCGCCGATCGTCGCGGTGCTGCCGACCCCGGCCGCGTCCAGGACGAAGGAGAGCTGGACGATCGGGGTCGCGAACACCGCGCCACCCGGGACGGTGATGAGCAGCGGCAGCGCGATGCGCCGCCACGGCACGGCGGGCAGCTGGCCGCGGACCCGGGCCGCGGGTTCCCACAGCATGAGCGGGACCAGGACCGCGGCGACGAGGCCCACGGCGTACAGCCAGAACGGGGTGCGCCAGTTGCCGGCCCCGAGGGCGCCACCGGCGCCGATGAACACCACGGCCGAGATCGCGGACGCCACGGTCTGCAGGCCGAAGTACTTGTTCCGGCGCGCGCCCGAGTAGTAGTCGCCGATCAGCGTCGTGGAGCTCGTCATGATGGCCGCCTCGGCGACCCCGACGAGGGCGCGGCTGGCGACGATGGCCGGGAGGCTGTCGAGCCACAGCGGCGCGGTGCCGAAGATCGAGTAGGCCACCAGGGCGACCACGAGCAGCCGGATGCGGCCGACCCGGTCGACGATGCGGCCCGCGAACGGCGCCGTGAGGCCGATGAGCAGCGCGGGGACGGTGAGGGACACGGGCACGAGCAGCGCGACGCCCGGCTGGTCGGCGAACGCCCGCGCGATGGCGGGCTGGACGGGGGCGATGAGCACGGCGCCCAGCACCGACAGGCAGCTGAGGCAGAGCAGGAACGTCGCCTGCAGGGCGGTGGGCTGGCGGCCGCCCGTCTCGGCCTCGTGGCCGGACGGAGCCGCGGTGGGACGCGCCGCCGCGGGGGTGGACGGTGGGGGGCTGGACGGTGCGCTCGCGCGGGTCGGTGCGGTCGAGCGCACGGGACCGTCGGGGATGACGTCGGACACGGGATCCTCCTGCCACGGGCCCGCGCCGTCGCGGGTCAACCGGAGCCCCGAGTATCAGCGCGGGACGCCCGCGGCGACCAATAGACAACCGTGGGGCCGGGCATCAGCGACGTCGATGCGGCCGTCCGGGTGACGCGGGCCGGTCCGCCGGGCCCCGCGGCTCAGGCGCCGGCGGTGTCCTGCGCCGCGCGCAGCACGAGGTCGCGGAAGAACGAGTGCTCGGGGTCGGCCGTGTAGGACGGGTGCCACCACATCGCCTCGATGAGCGGCCCGACCTCGACCGGGCACGGCACGGCCCGCACCCCGGCCCCGGGCGGCAGGGCGTCGACGAGCCGCTGCTGCAGCAGCCCGACGCGGCCGCTGCCCGCGACCAGCCCCGGCACCGTCACGAAGTTCTCGGTGACCACGGTGATGCGCTGCTCGAGGCCCAGCATCCGCATCTGCCGCGCGGCCGGCGTCGCGGCCGTGGGGCCGTGGTAGCAGGCCACCCACGGCATCGTCCGGGCCTGCTCGAGCGTCAGCTCCTCGCCCACCTCGGTGTTCTCGCTCGCCACGACGCAGACCCACTCGTCGCGGTGCAGGTCCTGGTGCGGCAGGTCGGACAGGAAGCCGTGCGGCATGACCATGAGGTCGGTGCTGAGCAGCGACCGCTCGGCGGTCTCCACGACGCGCGGGGTGTTGGCCGCGAGCCGCAGGCGGGCGCGCGGCGCCTCGGCCTCGAGCAGGGCGACGATCCGCGGGGCGAGGACCGTGCAGCTGTAGTCGCTCGTCAGCATCGTGAACTCGCGCGTCGTGGTGCCGGGGTCGAAGTCCGGCTCCGCCGAGAACACCCGGTCGACGTCGGCGAGCAGGACGCGGGTCCGCTCGGCGAGCTGCTCGGCCAGCGGGGTCAGCTGGTAGGCGTTGCCGACGCGGACCAGCAGCGGGTCGTCGAAGTGCCGGCGCAGGCGCGCCAGCGAGGCCGACAGGGCGGGCTGGCTCAGCATGAGCTGCTCGGCGGCCCGCGTGACGCTGCGCTGCTGCAGCAGCGCGTCGAGGGGGACGAGCAGGTTGAGGTCGAGGTTCGCGAGGTTCACCGCCGTCGCCGCCCCATCGCACCACTGTATCGACGCCGTGGATGCGGGGTATGCCGGAACACGCCTTCCCCGGGCTCGGCGCGCGCCGCAGCATGAGGCTCGTCCCGAGGAGGAACCG
>NZ_JAAALN010000348.1 GCF_009906795.1 Kineococcus siccus | reverse complement strand
GTCGTGGGACGTGCGGGCGGCCGGCGCCGGGCTGCGGCTGGAGCACGGCGTGCGGGCGCTCGGCGCCCCGGGCGACGCGGCGGGCCGAGCTCGCCGAGGAGATCACCGCGCGGCGCACGAGCGGGGCCTACCTGCCGGGGGTGACGCTGCCCTCGTCGCTGACGGCCACCGCCGACGTCGGGGTCGCCGCCGACGGCGCCGACCTCGTCGTCCTCGCGGTGCCGCTGCAGCTGCTCGCCGCGCACCTGCAGCGGTGGCGGGACCGGCTGCCGGCGCACGCGCCGTTCGTCCTGCTGACCAAGGGCGTGGAGACCGGGACGGGACGCTTCGGCCACGAGGTGCTGACCGACGGTCTCGGCGTCGGCCCCGGGCGCGTCGTCCTGCTGTCCGGGCCGAACCTCGCGCTCGAGGTCGCGCAGGGCCAGCCCGCGGCCACGGTGGTCGCGTGCGCCGACGCGAGCGTGGCCCAGCGCGTGGCGGACGCGTGCCGCAGCAGCACCTTCCGCCCGTACCTGTCCACCGACGTCGTCGGCGTGGACGTCGCCGGGGCCATGAAGAACGTGGTGACCCTGGCGCTGGGGATGGCCGAGGGGGCCGGGTTCGGGGCCAACGCACGCGCCGCGCTCCTCACGCGCGGCCTGGCCGAGGCGACCCGGCTCGGGGTCGCCCTGGGCGCCGACGCCCTGACCTTCCTGGGGCTCGCGGGGCTGGGGGACCTGGTCGCGACGAGCCTGTCGACGCTGTCGCGCAACCACCGGGTGGGGCTCGCGCTGGGCCGCGGTGCCACGCTGGAGCAGGCGCTCGCGAGCCTGGCGGGCGGCACGGCGGAGGGCGTCGCCTCGACCGCGCCCGTGCTCGCGCGGGCCCGGAGCGTGGGCGTCGAGCTGCCGCTGGCGGCCGAGGTGCTGGACGTCCTCGCGGGTCGCCGGACGCCGCAGGAGGCGTCGGAGCGGCTGCTGTCCCGGCCGCCGGCGCACGACGGTCCCTGAGCTCGCGCGGACGGCGGCGCGTCAGCCGCCGACGAGGCGCCGCAGCGCCGCCCGCGCCGCGGGGGAGTAGCCCAGCACGACCGGGGCCGGGCCGTCGAGCACGAGCCACGTGAGGCAGCCGGCCGCCGCGTCGCCCGGGGCGCCGAGCGCCCGCACGCCGTGCTCCAGCCGCAGCCCGGCGCCGGCCGCCCGCACGTCCCACGACCACGTCCAGGCGGCCGCGTCCACCGCGGTGACGACGAACGGCACCCGCAGCCCGGCCGGGCCGTGCACGGTGCCCGCGAGGCCGGTCGCGAGGACGGTCGCGAGGACGGGGCCCGGGGTCCGGACGTCGCGCACCTGGGGAGACCACCGCGACCAGCGGGCGGGCTCGGCGTAGTCGCGCCAGACCTCGCGGGCCGGCCGCGGCCCGCGCACGACGAGGCGGCGGCGCACGGGCTCAGCGCTCCAGCGCGATGTCCACGACCTCGGCGCCGGGCAGGCCCGCGAGGTCGGCCCCGCGCACGACGAGCTTGGAGCGCCGCACGCCGGACCCGACGAGCACCCACGCCGCGGCGGCCACCCGCCCGTCGACGAGGACGCGCCAGCCGGCCGGGAGCCCGAGGGGCGTGATGCCGCCGTGCTCCATGCCGCTCTCGGTGACCGCCCGGTCCACCGGCAGGAAGGACGCCTTGCGGACGTCGAGGGCCCGCTTGACGGCGCTGTTGACGTCGGCGCGGGTCGTCGCGAGCACGACGCACGCCGCGACCCGCTCCTCGCCCTCGCGCCGGCCGGACACCACCACGCAGTTCGCGGAGCCGTCCGGCGGGACGCCGGCCGCCTCGACCAGCGCCGCGGTGTCCGCCACGGCGGGGTCGATGCCGCAGACCCAGGCCCCGGCCGGCAGGGCCGCGAGCACGGCGGGCGTCAGCAGATCGGGGCGGGTGGCGGCGGCGTGCAGCTCCAGGTCGCCCGCGACCCGCTGCGCCGCAGCCGGGACCGCGGTCACCGCTGGTAGGTGGCCGTGAGGGTCGCGCGCGCCAGGACGTGGCCCAGCGAGGTGAAGGCGGCGACGGTGGGCGTGGCCTCGGCGGGCAGGCCGAGGGACTCGACGTCGAGGGCGTGGACCGCGAACACGTACCGGTGCGCGCGGTCGCCGGGCGGGGGAGCGGCGCCGGTGTAGTCGGCCGTGCCCATGTCGTTGCGCAGCACCAGGGCGTCCCCGAGGTGGGCGGGGGCGTCGGCGCCCGTGGGCAGCTCCGTCGTCGTGACGGGGAGGTCGACGACGGTCCAGTGCCAGAACCCCGCGGGCGTGGGCGCGTCCGGGTCGAAGCAGTTGAGCAGGAAGGACTTCGTGCCCTCGGGGAACCCGCTCCACGACAGCTGCGGCGACACGTTCCCGTCCGCGTGCGCGTCGGCCATCACCGCTCCCTCCGCGACGTCGGTGGAGGTCAGCGCGAAGCTCGGGACCTGCGGCAGCAGCGAGTACGGCTCGGGGGCGACGGGGCGCTCGAGGTTCATGTCCGCACTCTAGGCAGCGGTCGCGGGCCGTGCCCGCCACCCCCGCGGCAGCACGACGCCCCCGCGGCCGGGGGGCGTCGTGCTGCCG
>NZ_JAAALN010000347.1 GCF_009906795.1 Kineococcus siccus | reverse complement strand
TCCCACCCCCACCGCCGCCCCGCTGCAGACGGTGGACACGGCCGACTCCCGTGCCTTCCGCGACGTCCTGGGTCACGTCCCGACGGGGGTCACCCTCGTCACGAGCGGCGCACCAGGGGCCCCCGCCCCCACGGCGGCGATGGTGGTCGGCACCTTCGGGTCCGTCTCGATGGACCCGCCACTGGTCTGCTTCATGCCCGACCGCAGGTCGACGACCTGGCCCCGGGTGCGGGAGAGCGGGCGGTTCGCGGCCAGCGTCCTCGGATCGCACCAGCAGGAGGTCTGCCGCGCGTTCGCCCGCAAGGAGGCCGACCGCTTCGAGCGGTTCGGCTGGCTGCACACCCCGTCGGGCCTGCACGTCGTGGCCGGGGCCGTCGCGTGGGTCGAGTGCGCGGTGCACGACGTCGTCACCGCCGGCGACCACGACATCGTGCTGGGCCGCGTCCTGGGTCTCGGCGTCGGCGACGAGACCGGCGCGACCCCGGCGGGCGCACCGCTGGTCTTCGCCAGGGGCGCCTACAGCGCACCCGTCCTGCCCTGAGCCGCAGCGCACCTCACCGAGAGCCACCCCACACCCGTGGGCCGAGAGACGACGGAGTCCCGATGCACTTCTCGCTGTTCCTCACCACCCGCTCGACCGGCCCGCACGAGGACCGGGCGGTCCTGGACGCGCTGGTCGAGCACGTCGACCGCGGCGCCGAGCTGGGTTTCGACGCCGTGTTCCAGCCCGACCACCACTTCACCGGGTACGCCCCCCAGGCCTCCGACCCCTTCATGTTCGCCGCCCACCTGGCCGCCCGGCGCCCCGAGCTCTGGTACGGCTTCAGCGTGCAGACCGTCCCGCTGCACCACCCCGTGCGCTTCGCCGAGCGCATGGCCCTGCTCGACCAGCTGACCGACGGGAAGGTGCTGGTCGGGGTCGGTTCCGGCACCACGCCGGAGGAGTCGATCGGTTTCGGCGTCGACTTCCAGGACACCACCCGCCTGTCGCAGGAGAACCTCGAGATCGTCGGACGGCTGCTGGCCAAGGCGCCCGAGGACGAGCCCGTCGTCTTCCAGAACAGCCACTACTCCGGCGCCGTGGTCTCGCGCATCAGCCCGCGACCCTTCCGCGCCACGCCCACGATGATGTCCGTCGCCGCCCGGCCCTCCAGCACCGAGCGCGCCGCCCGGCTGGGCCAGCCCGCGTTCGTCCTGAACTTCCTGCCGCCCGACCTGACCCCGGAGAAGCCCTTCGAGGTGTTCGCCGAGTCGTACACCCGGTACCGCAGCGCCCTCGAGGCCGCCGGTCACCCGCGGGACGTGGTCGACCACGCCCTCGACTGGACCACCCACAGCTACCAGTACGTCCACGTCGCCGAGACCGACGACGCGGCCGAGGCCGAGCTCGACGTCCTGCTGCGGCAGTACCAGCGGACGGTCGAGCGCGAGCACGTCGCCAACAAGGCGGCCGAGGGCATCAGCGGTGTCGACCTGCGCGACCCGGTGGACGCGACCACGCCGGAGTGGAAGCGCGTCTGGTGCCTGCACGGTTCCCCCGAGACCGTCACCGCCAAGCTCGCGGAGTACGCCGACCTCGGGGTCGGGAACCTCCTCGGTGGCTTCATGGGTGGGCCGCTCACCCCCGAACGCCGGCACGCGACGGAGCAGTCCCTGCGGCTGTTCGCCGAGCGGGTCATGCCGCACTTCCGCGTCGCCCGGTGAGCGCGCCCACCGGAGCACCCGCCGAGGTCCTGGCGCCGAGCCTGTCGCTGGAGCAGCGCGCCGCCGCCACCGCCGGGGTGAACGGCTGGACCGCGCACGGGCTGCCGGAGGCCGGTGCGGGGCCCCTGACCCTTCTCGACGGCCCGCTGGGACTCGTGAGCCGCACGATGGACGAGCGCGACACCGCCACGCTGCTGCCCTCCGGCACGGCCCTGGCCGCCAGCTGGGACCCGGACCTGGTGCGGCGCATCGGGTCCCTGCTCGGCGCGGAGGCGCGCGAGCAGCAGGTCGACGTGGTCCTGGGCCCGAACCTCAACCTGCCCCGAACCCCCTCCTCGGGGCGCAGCTTCGAGATGTTCTCCGAGGACCCCCACCTCACCGGTGCGCTGGGCAGCGCCTGGATCCGCGGCCTGCAGCAGCACGGGGTCGCCGCGTGCGCCAAGCACCTGGTGGCCAACGACACCGAGACGCAGCGGCAGGCCATGGACGTGGCCGTCGGGGAGGCGCAGCTGCGCGAGGTCTACCTCGCCCCGTTCGAGGACGCCGTCGCCGCCGGCGTCTGGTGCGTGCTCACGGCCTACAACCGCCTGCGCGGGGAGCACTGCTGCGAGAACGCCGACCTCATCGCCGTCGTGAAGGACGAGTGGGGTTTCGACGGCGTGGTCGTCTCGGACTGGTTCGCCACCAGGGACACCGTCCGGTCCGCGAACGCCGGGCTGGACCTGGAGATGCCGGGCGCACCGCGCTTCTTCGGCCCGGCCCTGGCGCAGGCGGTGGGCGCGGCCCTGGTCGACCCCGGGCGCCTCGACGACGCCGTCGCGCGCGTCGTGCGGCTGGCCCGGCGCACCGGTGCTCGCGACGGCGTCGTCGAGGCGCCCGGGGT
>NZ_JAAALN010000346.1 GCF_009906795.1 Kineococcus siccus | reverse complement strand
CGTCTGGCCCGCACCGGATCTCCGGGCGGGGTGGTGCGGGTCCTCGGGCGCCTCGGCGCGGGGAGGGAGTTCGTGCGGGGGCGGCGTCGACGCCGCGGACGCCGGTGGCTCAGTCGCTCAGCTCGACGACGGCTCGCGCCCGGCCGCCGCCGGGGACGGGCATGTAGGAGATGCGCAGGCGCTGGACGACCTCCACGTCGTGCTCCCCAGGCGCGAGACCACCCGGGTGGGCCACCCGGACGACGGCGACCTCGCCGAGCTCCCAGCGGTCGTCGGTCACCGCGCCGAGTTCGGTCAGCCGGTAGCTGTTGCCGTGCACCGTCACCGTGGTGGCCTCGGCGAGGGCGCGGACGCCGTCGACGGTGAGGGCGACGTCCTCCACCATCGACAGGGCCAGGCCCCGGTAGTACGGCATCCGCACACCGATCTCGTAGCCGGTGCTGCGTCCCTCCGCGACCGTGTTGCGCAGCGTCCCCGGGACGATCACGTACTTCTCGAACACCTCAGCCCCTCCCGTCCTCGTGGCCCTGCAGCAGTCGCTCGAACATCGCGTGCTGGCGCGAGACCTGCTCGACCGAGTCGACCGGGTACGCGTCCTGGATGTGGCGGTTCCCCTCGTACTCGCTGGAGAGGCAGCCTCGGTAGCCGCCCTCCACGAGGACGTCGACGATCCGGTCGTAGGGGATCGAGTACTCGGTCCCGTCCTCGGTCATCTCGTAGAACTTGGCCTGGATGTGGTGGGTCCGGTGCATCTGCTCCAGCAGGCTGCGCGGGTCCCGCCAGGTGAAGTGCGTGGCCTGACGGGCCAGGGCGACGTCGACCGGGCCGCCCCCGGAGTAGGTCACGGTGTCCATGAGCCCGTGGGTGTCCCCGTGGGCGTCGTAGGTGCCGACGACCAGCGCCACCAGGTCCGGGCGCGCCCCCTCGCGCAGCGCGCGGTCGGACACGACGCGGGGGAAGCGCTCGACGAAGCAGCCCAGGTCGGGCATGAACCCCAGCGCAGGGCTGTCGAGCTCGTCCATCACCGTCAGGTGCTGGAGCACCCACGGGTGCTGGTAGTGGAACGGCGCGTGGACCTCCAGCAGCAGCTTCACGCCCGCGGCCTCGGCGTAGGGCGCCGCGTCGCGCAGCACCGCGGCCGGGGTGCTGATGATGGCGCGCAGCAGGGGCGTCCGCAGGCGGACCGCGAGGTCGATGTCGCGGCGGACCGAGGCGACCTGCTCCTCGTGCGTCAGTCGCCGGTGAGGGTGCAGCAGGGTGTCCAGGAAGAAGTCGTAGGCCAGCGGGCGCGTGCCGAACTCGGCCATCAGGCCGTGCCACTCGGCGACCCAGGCGTCGCTGACGTGCGGGAAACCGGCGATCGACTGCTCGGGGATGATCTCGATGTCGGTGGCCCCCATCCCGGCCGCGGCCGCGACGGCGTCGCGCAGGGCCATCGTCCGGAGGAAGAACTCCTCCTGGAAGCTGTACAGGCTCACGCCCCGGGTGATGCTGTGACCGCTCGTGCCGCGTGGGCTCGGGCCCATGGCTGCGCTCCTTCGCGTCGGTGGCTCGGGGTCGTCGCTCAGTCCGGAGTCACCGTGGTGCCCTCGGACGAGCCGGTGGTCGGCCCCCGGTGCAGCCCACTGTCCGGCAGCGCGCCGGCGGACGGAAATAGTGATCCGGCATCCGAACCATCACGTGGGCCGATGCCGCGCGGCGGGGGTGGGGCCGGACGGGGTCGTCCAGCGCCGAGCGGCCGAGGTCACCCCGTGACGAGGAAGGAGGTCACCATCGAGGACAGGTTCCCGACCATCACGCTGAGGTCGACGTCGTCGGCGCCCTCCACCGTGCTGCCCAGCCCGAGCCGGCGGGCGAGCACGGAGAAGACGACCGTGTGGCACCAGTCCGCCGCCACCTCCGGTTCCGGCCGTCGGACCTCGGCACCGTGCCGCAGCAGCGCGTCGCAGAAGGCCTGACGCGCGCGTTCGGAGGACTCGTGCCCGGTCCGGGCCACCTCGGGGTCGTGCGCTGCCCGGAGCATGAAGGGGCGCAACACCTCTGCCTCCTCCTGCAGCAGGCCGGCGTAGGCGGCGACGAGCGCGTGGACGGTGGCGTCCAGGGTGTCGTGGACCGCGGCCTGCTCCAGCGCCGGCACCGTCACCGCGTCGATGCGCGTCATCTCGCGCGCGTGCACGAGCCGGATCAGCGCGTCCTTGCTGGCGATCCGCCCGTAGATGCTGCCCGTGGAGACCCCGGACCGGGCGCTGACCTCGGCGAGCGTGAACGAGTCGTCGCCGCGTTCGCGCAGCAGGGCCAGCGCCGCGTCCTGCACGCGCGCGAAGGACTCGCGGCTGCGGGCCTGCAACGGTGCCCGGACGGCCGGGACGGCGGTGGCGGAGCTGCCGCCGGTCGCAGACGGCGACGCGGACGATGCGGACATGGCGAGAAACGTAGCCGACGGGCCCCGTTGACGACCGCGGCCCGGTTCACTACGATCCGAACCGTCGTTCTAGTTCGGTGCGCGACGGCGCTCTCCGCTCGACCCGCTGGACGGCCGGCCCGCTCGGCGCCGAGGCGGGCCGGCACCCCGACCGGAAGGAACCCCGCATGCCTCCCACCC
>NZ_JAAALN010000345.1 GCF_009906795.1 Kineococcus siccus | reverse complement strand
GCCCGACCCCCGCCGGCTTCAGCACCTTCCCCGCCGAGGCGGTCCAGGCCTCCCGGCGCTGGATCGAGCGCCGCTACGCGACCGTCCTGCACTACACGCAGCTGGACCACGGCGGCCACTTCGCCGCCCTGGAGCAGCCGGAGGTCCTCACCGAGGAGATCCGCACGACGTTCCGGGGCCTCCGCACGGCGGCGTGAGGAGAGTCCTCCAACGCCAGAGGCCCGGTCCCGCTGACGCGGTTCCGGGCCTCTGACCTGCGGTCTTGCTGGTCGGGGTGACAGGATTTGAACCTGCGGCCTCTTCGTCCCGAACGAAGCGCGCTACCAAGCTGCGCCACACCCCGTGGCTGGTCCAAGGGTAGCCGACGCCGGGGGGTGCCCCGCACCAGGCTTTGGCACGAGGTGACGTCAGCGGCGCGGTACCAGCTCGAGCAGCGTGGCCTCGGGGGGGCAGGCGAAGCGGACGGGCGCGTAGGGGGAGGTGCCGAGGCCCGCGGAGACGTGCAGCCAGGCGTCGCCCGCGTCGGCGTGCCAGCGGGTGAGTCCCTTGACGTGCTCGCGGGGCAGGTCGCAGTTGGTGACCAGCGCGCCGTAGCCGGGGACGCAGAGCTGGCCGCCGTGGGTGTGGCCCGCGATGACGAGGTCGGCGCCGTCGGCGACCATGGCGTCCAGCGTGCGCCGGTAGGGCGCGTGGGCGACGCCGATCCGCAGGTCGGCCGGCGGCACGGACTCGCGGGCCGGCTCGGGGGCGGGGAAGCGGTCGTAGCGCAGGTGCGGGTCGTCGACGCCGACGAACTCGATGCTCGTCCCGGCCACCTCGAGCCGGCCCCGCGCGTTGTCCAGGTCGAGCCAGCCCGCGGCCTCGAAGCCGTCCACCAGGTCCTGCGTGGGCAGCCGGGGCGAGGTGACCTTCGCGGGCCCCTCCCGCTCCACGAGGTAGCGCGACCAGTTCTTCGGCTTGGGCGCGAAGTAGTCGTTGGAGCCCAGCACGAAGACGCCCGGCCGCTGCAGCAGCCCACCGAGGACGTCGAGCGCGGCCGGGACGGCGTCCATGCGGGACAGGTTGTCGCCCGTGTCGACGACCAGGTCCGGCCGCAGGTCGGCGAGCGAGCGCACGAACGCCTCCTTGGCCCGCTGCCCCGGCACCAGGTGGAGGTCGGAGACGTGCAGGACCCGCAGGGCCGCGGCGCCGGGCGCGAGGACGGGGACGATCGCGTGGCGCAGCCGGAAGGACCGCACCTCGTAGCCCGCGGCGTAGCCGACCCCCGCGACGCCGGCGGCGGCCACGACCCCGGCGGCGGTCAGCAGCGGTCGCACAGGGCTGGTTCGTCGCGGCACCGGGTCATCCTGGCAGGGCGGGAACCGGGTCGACACCGGTGGGAAGATCCTCCCCATGAGCGACACGTCCCTGAAGGACTCCCTGCAGAGCGACCTGACGACCGCGATCAAGGGCCGGGACGAGCTGACCTCCGCCACGCTGCGGATGGTCCTGACGTCCGTGAAGTCCGAGGAGGTCGCGGGCAAGACCGCCCGGACCCTGTCCGACGAGGAGGTCCTCACGGTCCTGCAGCGCGAGGCGAAGAAGCGCCGCGAGGCCGCCGAGGCCTTCGGCGGCGCCGGCCGCACGGAGCAGGCCGCGCGCGAGCGCGACGAGCTCGGCGTCATCGAGCGCTACCTGCCCACGCCCCTGACCGAGGAGGAGCTGACCGAGCTGGTCGAGGACGCCGTCCTCATCGCCACGGGCGAGGGCCTCACGGGCATGGGCGCCATGGGCGCCGTGATGAACACCCTCAAGCCGAAGGTCGCGGGGCGGGCCGACGGCAAGCGCCTGTCGACGGCCGTGCGGGCCCGGCTGCAGGCCTGAGTCGACGGGGTCGTCGCGAGCAGGGTCAGCTCGCGGCGGCCCCACCGACGGCTGCTGCGGTCGCGGCTGCGGCGCCCTGCGCGGCGCGCACCGCGGCGAGGACGGCCGCCCCGGCCCACTCCCCCTCGGCCAGCGCCTGGGCGCGCGCCGTCAGCTCACGCCTGGTCAGGCCCGTGGTCGGCACGGCCTTGCCGACCACCCGCAGGCCGTGCAGGAGCGAGACGAGCGCCGCGTCGCGCTGCGGGACCAGCGTGGGGTCGGGCGCCAGGAGCGCGGCCCGCACGCCGGCGACGAGCGGGTCGCGGACCGCGGGCACCGGGTCGTGCCGGGTGAAGCGCAGGAACCCGCCCGGCGTGTGCGTGGTCAGTCCCGCCGCGACGAGGCGGTCCTGCGCCCGGCGCACCAGCCGGCGCCGGGCCAGGCGCTGGACGGCGGCGCGCGCGGCGGTGCCGGGCCGCGTGCGCAGCACCTCGACGGCCTCGTCCAGCAGCGGGTCGCCGAAGGCGGGACCGTCCACGACCGTCAGCCGATCGCCCCGCCACCGTCCCTCGTGGGTCACGTCGACGCGTCCGGCGAGCGCCAGTTCGAGCAGGACCGCGCCCGCGAGGCCCGGCGCCAGGCGCTGGGCGTCCACGACCGGGCGGCCGGTCTCCGGCGACAGCAGGACCAGCAGCAGGTCGTCGACGATCCGCCGCTCGCCCGCCGGGACCTGACTGGCGGCCGTCACTGCGCCGGGGCCGGCGAGGCCTCCGGAGCCTCACCCTCCTGCGGCACCGGGGCCGGCGCGGGCGGGGCCGGCGGCGCCGGGG
>NZ_JAAALN010000344.1 GCF_009906795.1 Kineococcus siccus | reverse complement strand
GTCGAGGAGCGCTACGGCGTCCCGCCCGCCCGCTACCCCGACCTCGCGGCCCTGGTCGGGGAGACGAGCGACAACCTGCCGGGCGTGCCCGGGGTGGGGCCCAAGACGGCCGCGAAGTGGATCGGGACCTACGACGGCCTCGACGGCGTCATCGCCCACGCCGACCTCATCAAGGGCAAGGCCGGCGACAGCCTGCGCGAGCACCTCGACGGCGTCATCCGCAACCGCCGCCTCAACGCCCTGGTGTGCGACCTGGCGCTCGACGTCGAGCCGGCCGACCTGCACCGCCGCGCCTGGGACCGCGAGCAGGTCCACACCGTCTTCGACGGGCTCGAGTTCCGCGTCCTGCGCGACCGCCTGTTCGCGACGCTGGAGTCCGCGGAGCCCGAGGCCGAGGGCGGCTTCGGCGTCGACGGCGCCGTGCTGCTCGCGGGCGAGGTCGGCCCGTGGCTGGCCGAGCACGCCCAGGGCCGCACGGGGCTGCACGTCGCGGGGGAGTGGGGCCGCGGCGCGGGCGACGCGACCGGCATCGCGCTCGCGGGCGCCGACGGCGTGGCCGCCTGGTTCGACCCCTCGACGCTCGAGGCGGCCGACGAGCAGGCGCTCGCCGCCTGGCTCGCGGACCCGCAGCGGCCCAAGGTCGCCCACGACGTCAAGGGCCCCGCGCACGCCCTGCACGGGCGGGGGTGGGAGCTGCGCGGGCTCGTCCAGGACACCGCCCTGGCCGCCTACCTCTGCCACCCCGACCAGCGCAGCTACGACCTCGCCGACCTCGCGGTGCGCCACCTCGGCCGGGAGCTGCGGGCCGAGGGGGCGCCGGTGCCGGAGCAGCCGTCGGAGGACGGCGACCAGCTGACCCTCGACGCGGGCGACGGCCCCCTGGGCGGCAGCGACCAGGCACGGGCCGAGGAGGGCATGGTCCGCGCGCTCGCGGTCTCCGAGCTCGCCGACGTCCTGGCCACCGAGCTGGACGCGCGCGGCGGCACCCGCCTGCTCGCCGAGGTCGAGCTGCCCCTGGTCGACGTGCTCGCGCGCCAGGAGCGCGTCGGCATCGCCATCGACGCGGACCTGCTGGCCGAGCTGGAGCAGCACTTCGCCGACCGCGTCGCCGAGGCGCAGCGGCTGGCCTACGAGGTCATCGGCACCGAGATCAACCTGGGGTCGCCCAAGCAGCTGCAGGTCGTGCTCTTCGAGCAGCTGGACATGCCCAAGACGAAGAAGACGAAGACGGGGTGGACGACCGACGCGGACGCCCTCGCGGCGCTGTACGTCAAGACCGAGCACCCGTTCCTGCAGCACCTCCTGGAGCACCGCGACGCCTCGCGGTTGCGCCAGACGGTCGAGGGCCTGCAGAAGTCGATCGCCGACGACGGCCGCATCCACACCACCTACCAGCAGATGATCGCGGCGACGGGGCGGCTCAGCTCGACGGACCCGAACCTGCAGAACATCCCCATCCGCACCGACGAGGGCCGGCGGATCCGGGCCGCGTTCGTGGTCGGCCGCGGGGACTCCGGCGAGGGCTTCGAGAGCCTGCTCACCGCGGACTACTCGCAGATCGAGATGCGGATCATGGCGCACCTGTCCGCGGACGAGGGCCTCATCGAGGCCTTCCGGTCCGGCGAGGACCTGCACCGCTTCGTCGGCAGCCGGGTCTTCCACGTCGAGCCGGCCGAGGTCACCTCCGCGATGCGCGCGAAGATCAAGGCGATGTCGTACGGCCTCGCCTACGGTCTGTCGCCGTTCGGGCTGTCGAACCAGCTGAAGATCTCCACCGAGGAGGCCAAGGGCCTCATGGACGAGTACTTCGAGCGCTTCGGGGGCGTGCGCGACTACCTGCAGGGCGTCGTCGCCGAGGCCCGCCAGTCCGGCTGGACCGAGACGATCATGGGCCGCCGCCGCTACCTCCCCGACCTCACGAGCGACAACCGCCAGCGCCGCGAGATGGCCGAGCGCATGGCGCTGAACGCGCCCATCCAGGGCTCGGCCGCCGACATCATCAAGGTCGCGATGCTCGGGGTCGACGCGGGCCTGCGCAGCGCGGGGATGCGCTCGCGCCTGCTGCTGCAGGTGCACGACGAGCTCGTCCTCGAGGTCGCCGACGGCGAGCGGGAGACGCTCGAGGCCCTCGTGCGCCGGGAGATGGCCGCGGCCGCCGACCTCGCCGTGCCGCTGGACGTCTCGGTGGGCCTCGGCGCGTCCTGGCACGAGGCGGGCCACTAGCCCGGCCGCCCTCTCACGGGCTGCAGCGCAACGGGTCTCAGCGCACGTGTCTCAGCGCACGGGGGCGAGCAGCTCCGGCAGCGCGGCGTCGAAGCGCGCGAGGAGCCAGCGCGGTGCGGGTGGTCGGCGCCGTGGCTCGCCGGTCGCGGCGTCGGCGCCCCACCACGCCGCCCGGCGCTGCTCCTCCGGCGTCTGGTGCCCGGGGGAGCCCGCGCGGCAGGCCCCCACCTCGGCGACCGCGCCGCTGGCCTGCACGACGCGCCAGGCGTCGAGGGCGAGACCGCGCGGTGACGCGGCCGCGTAGCTGCCCAGCGCCACGGCCCGCAGCTCGCGACGCCGCTCGTCGTCCGCCGCCGACACCGGCGTCGTGCGCGCCCGGTGCGCGACGAGGCCGGCGACCCCCTGGCTGACCACGACCTCTC
Source organism: Kineococcus siccus (assembly GCF_009906795.1). Classification (GTDB taxonomy): domain Bacteria; phylum Actinomycetota; class Actinomycetes; order Actinomycetales; family Kineococcaceae; genus Kineococcus; species Kineococcus siccus. The sequence goes on along the minus strand of NZ_JAAALN010000344.1, from coordinate 34 downwards.
GGCCCACGTCCGCCACCCCGATGCTCGTCAGGAA
>NZ_JAAALN010000343.1 GCF_009906795.1 Kineococcus siccus | reverse complement strand
CGGCGAGCGAGCGGGCGTCCGCGACGGCCGCGTCGCGCGCGTCGTCGTCCGGGCCGCGCGGCGCCGTCGGCGTGGGCTCGGGGGAGGGGACCCACCGGACGCCGCACCCCGTCAGGCCGCCGGCCAGCAGGGCGGTCAGGACGGCCCGCCGGGGGGTCGCTGCAGGTCGCACGGCGTGATCGTCGCACGGGGCCGGGCTCCGGCGGTCCGGCCGCGGCGGAGCGCCGGGATAGGCTGTCGCGTCGTCGTGGCCCCCCGTCCGGGGTCCGCGCGAACGACGAGAGGAGCCGGACGTGCCGTCGCTCGACGAGGCCGTCACCGGGGTGCTGACCGAGGTCGTCGACCGGGCCGGGCTCACCCTCGACGAGGTGACCGTGACGTCGGCGGGCCGCCGGCGCGTGGTCCGCGTCGTGGTCGACCTGCCGGACGACGGGGCCCGCGACGAGCCGGGCGAGGTCAGCATGGACGCCGTGGCGACCGCCTCGACCGCGGTCTCCGAGGCGCTGGACGCCTCCGACGTCCTCGGCTCCGCGCCCTACACGCTCGAGGTCTCCTCCCCGGGGGTGGACCGCCCGCTGACCCTGCCCCGGCACTGGCGGCGCGCCCGCACCCGGCTGGTGCGCGTCGCGCGCACCGACGGCGGCGAGCTGGTGGGCCGCGTCGCGGAGGTCGACGACGACGGCGTCCTGGTCCTGCTGGACCCGCCGTCGGTCAAGGGCCGCCCGCCGCGCGCGGCCGACGTCGGCCGCCCCGTGCGCCTGGCCTGGGCCGAGGTCGCGCGCGGTGAGGTGCAGGTCGAGTTCCGCCGCGCGGACGACGACCCGGACGACGACCTGGCCGACGACCTGGCCGACGACGCGCTGGACGAGGACGCGCCGGACGACGACGCGCTGGACGACGACGAGAACGACGACGACGGACGCGAGGACGAGCAGTGAACATCGACATGGCCGCTCTGCGGGGCCTCGAGCGCGAGAGGGAGATCTCCTTCGACACGCTCGTCCGCGCGATCGAGCAGGCCCTGCTGGTCGCCTACCGACGCACCGAGGGGGCGCAGCCGCAGGCCCGTGTCGAGCTCGACCGCGCGACGGGTGAGGTGCGCGTGCTCGCGAGCGAGCGCGACGAGGAGGGGGCCGTGCTGCGCGAGTACGACGACACCCCGTCGGACTTCGGCCGCATCGCCACCACGACCGCCCGGCAGGTGATCCTCCAGCGGCTGCGCGACGCGGAGGACGAGCAGGTGCTGGGGGAGTACGCCGAGTCCGAGGGCGAGATCATCTCCGGCGTGGTCCAGCAGGGCCGCGACCCGCGCATGGTGCAGGTCGACCTCGGCGCGGTGGAGGGTGTGCTGCCGCCGCAGGAGCAGGTCCCCGGCGAGCGCTACGAGCACGGCACGCGGCTGCGCTGCTTCGTCGTCGCCGTCCGCAGGGGTCCCAAGGGTCCCCAGGTCGTCCTGTCCCGCTCGCACCCCCAGCTGGTGCGCAAGCTGTTCGCGCTCGAGGTCCCCGAGATCGCCGACGGGACCGTCGAGATCACCGCCCTGTCGCGCGAGGCGGGGCACCGCTCGAAGATGGCCGTGCGCGCCACGGTCGCGGGCGTCAACGCCAAGGGCGCGTGCATCGGGCCGATGGGCCAGCGCGTGCGCGCCGTCATGGCGGAGCTGCACGGCGAGAAGATCGACATCGTCGACCACGACGACGACCCGGCGGCCTTCGTCGCCAGCGCGCTGTCGCCGGCGCGCGTGACCTCGGTGACCGTCGTGGACGCCGACGCCCGCTCGGCGCGCGTCGTGGTCCCCGACTACCAGCTCTCGCTGGCCATCGGCAAGGAGGGCCAGAACGCCCGGCTCGCCGCCAAGCTCACGGGGTGGCGCATCGACATCCACCCCGACACCGAGGGCCAGGACGGCCCGGGCCGGCCGCCGTCGCGGCCCGCGGCGGGCGCGCGCCCCGAGCGCTGAGCGGGCGCGCCCGCTCGCCGGGCGGGTCTACACTCGGCACATCGCTACACTGACCCCGACCGGTCGAACCGACCGGCGATCCACCGCGCGTCCTGCGTCCGCGGCCCCCCCGGGGGCTGCCGCGGAACCAGTGCGCACGTGCGTGGGCTGCCGATCCCGGGACGTCCGGTCCGCGCTGCTGAGGGTCGTCACCGCGGTGGACGAGGACCTGGTCCTCGTCCCCGATCCGCGGGGACGTCTTCCCGGCAGGGGCGCCTGGGTGCACCCGCACCTCGCGTGCCTGGACCTCGCGGAGCGGCGCAGGGCCTTCCCCCGCGCGCTGCACCGCCAAGGCCCCCTCGACACCTCCGCCGTGCGCGAGCACCTGGAGGCCGTCGTCCCCACCACCACCGACGAGAGCGGGTCGAACAGCTGATGAGCACTCGATGAGCTTGCAGCGATGAACACCCCCGACTGACGACGGTCCGCGCCAGGAGCCCGGACCGAGACAGGAGACAAGTGGCCAAGGTCCGGGTCTACGAACTCGCCAAGGAGTTCGGAGTCGAGAGCAAGACCGTCCTCGCGACGTTGAAGGAGATGGGGGAGTTCGTCCGGTCGGCGTCGTCGACCGTCGAGCCGCCCGTCATCCGTCGGCTGAAGGACAAGTTCCCCAGCGACGGGGCGTCCGCGTCCCCCGCCACCCCGGCCGTCAAGCCGGGTCCGCGGCTGCCGGCGGGTGCCCGTC
>NZ_JAAALN010000342.1 GCF_009906795.1 Kineococcus siccus | reverse complement strand
CGCCAGGCGCAGCGGGTCGGTGCGCCACGTCCCGTCACCAAGGGGGATGGGGAGGCTGTCGGGTGTGAGGCTCATGGACGAGCATCCGCCTGCGGCGAGCATGCTGGCGAGAGCGCCCGCGGCGCGGGATGGGCGCGCGGCGTTGTGACGGTGGCTGTTGATGACTATTGAAAGTGGTAGCGGTCCGAGGTTGTGTGGGACCTGGAGGAGGGATGGCTGTCGATGTGGATTGATTCTGAGGGCGTTGCCCATACGGTGGCGGCTCCAGACTGGCGCAGCGTGGTGCAGGTCAAGAAGAAGGTGCTGCGCCGACTGCGGGAGCAGGCTTGGTCCGCGGCATGGGTCGAGGCCCAGCAGGAAGCGTTCTACGAGCAGATTGAGGCAGGTGCTTTCAAGGAAGGTGGGGCTGAGGGTGAGCTGCCACCGCGCCCAATCCCGTTGACCGGCGAGGACGTCGAAAACAAGGTTTCTGCCGACTTATGGCTGGAGCAGGTTGACGAGTGGTGGCGTCTGGATGTCTTGGTGGCCCTGGAGGACGCCTTGGACGACGAATGACCGCACCGCCAGCTCTCGGCTCACCGTATCGGTATCGCAGCGCCTGCGTATTACGCGCTCCTCGACACGACCGCTGGGTCGCAGGCCGCGCGGATCGCGGCATGAGCGCGCCTTCGCGCGACCAGCGGCATGAGCGCGCCTTCGCGCGACCAGCGCCAAGACCGCACGGTCACTGCTGCCCACGAAGCAAACTGATCCCGTGGCCCGGACCCCAGATGCGTACCCCGCTGGCAACGACTTGGTCGACGACGCCGGTCGTCGGTGGACGACCCGTTGGGCGCGCTGGTGCGATGCCGGGCAGGTCCGCCAGCTCCTTCACCGAGACCAGGACGTCCTCGTGCGCTCCCCAGATGGCGAGGACGTGACTCGCCTGAGCGCGGAGCAGGCTCGGGCGTGGTGGCAGGAGATGCAGCGGTGCTTCGAGGTGCCGGGTGAGCTGGCTCCAACGGCCAGCGCTAACGGACTGACGTGTGGAGCGCATGTGTGGCGCTGCGGCGACGGTGACGAACCGGCTCGTCTTCTGGTCTTCGAGACCTTCTGCTGATGTCTGGCTAGACGGGCAGCATCGCTGGCCAGCGGCATGAGCGCACACTCAGGCGCTTCACGGCACGGCAGCGGACGGCGCGGCAGTCGTCATTGCGAGCTGTTGATGCCCCCGCGTTTGAGTCGACGGACACGCTGGATAAGCCGTAGCGCCTGCAAGATAACCACCACGCCGCCGAGCACGACGAACAATCGGTTGGCATCTCCGAGCGCTAAGACGATAGTGAAGAAGATAAATCCAGATAACAGCACTGCGTCCTGAATGATGTCCCGGTGCATTCTTCTCCTCTTTGCCCTCGTTGACTCGACCGAGCTTGGCATGACAGGGGTCGCACCGTGGCTTGCAGAGAAGTAGATGACCCGGACAGCGGCATGAGCGCGCGTTCCGCGCGACCAGCGGCATGAGCGCGCGGGTGGGAAAGTAGCGAGGGCCGACACAGTCACGAGGAGTGCGACTTCATCGGTTGTCCTCAGGTGCAGCGATCAACTGACACTCGCCCACAACAAAACCCGTACCCTCCGCAGGACGCTGAGGCCGCCGCCTACCCTCCTCAGCGCGAACGAGCGCCACCCAGTCGCGGATCTCGACGCGACGGCCGTCCTTCATGAGCACCGGGTGGTACTCCATAGCAGCGTGCATCTGCACGAACACCTGGATGTCGAAAGGCGCTCCCTGCTGCTCGATCTTGGTGTTCCCATCGGTCCACGAAGCCTGGTACTGCCCATCGGCTAGCTCGTGGACCCGTACCGCACCCCTCAGCTCCGCACCGACCGGCTTCTTTGTCCCCCCGCCCTCGATGGGGCCGGGCCTGAAGATCAGTGATCCATCCATCGAGGTGTCCCCTGCAGCTGTGTCGCCCTCTCCAGTGGCCATCCAGACACGATGCCATGCCGGGCAGGACCCTCAGGTGAACAGAGAGCGCGCGTTCCGCGCGACCAGCGGGATGAGCGCGCGTTGCGCGCGGGCAGCGGCATGAGCGCGCCTTCGCGCGACCGGCGGCAGAACTGGACGCGCTGGTCGCTACTGCCTATCCGGGTGGAGAAGGACTTACCGCAGCGTCAGCCAAGCAACGATGGCGATGACCAGGAGCGAGCCGAGTGCGCTGAGCAGGATCGTCCGGACGCGTTGAGGGGCGGCCTGGGGGTCGTGGCTACGTTGAGGACCCGCAAGTTGGTTGCCGCTGGTCAACGGCAGTCTGTCGGCGCCGTGCTGGTACTGCTCACTACGGTCGAGCGGCTCGTCCAGCATGGTTCCTCCTCGATCACGTCCGGCCAGACTCGCACACATGCCTCTCGCGACCCCGCCGTTTGTCCGAGGTCGATGTCCGACATCGCCAGTGTCAAACCCGGACAAGCGCGCGACCAGCGGCATGAGCGCGCGTCAGCGCGCGACCAGCGGCATGAACGCGCGTCAGCGCGCGACCAGCGGCATGAACGCGCGTCAGCGCGCGACCAGCGGCATGAACGTAAGGTCCCTGCGTCCCTGCTGGTGGGTGAGTCCCCCCGAGTGGTGTAACTGGGCCCTGCAGCCTGACCAGCACCGGCGTGTCCCGGTGAGCAGGTGAGGGCCACCGCGTGAAGCTCTGCGAGTACCCGCCAAGGAACTCGTAGAAGGAGA
>NZ_JAAALN010000341.1 GCF_009906795.1 Kineococcus siccus | reverse complement strand
TCCCCGCCTCGCGCGGCAGCGCGGTCGTCGTCCTCCCGGCCCCCCGCCGCCCCCGCGACTGAGCCTCTCGACCGGGCCCGCGCGGGTCCGACGCCCTCAGCACGAGTGGAGCGAACTCCCCGGCAGTGCTAGACACGACCCCTGGCGACGAGCCCGAGGTGCCGGTACGGACGTCCCGGTCCGGCCCTCCCGCTCCTGCCCAGGTCGCTGACGACGGGGGAGGACGACGTGGCCGCAGAACGCTCCGTGCGCACGGACGACGTCTCGGTGGAGGGTGAGCAGCGCTTCCTGCACCGGGGGGCGAAGGTCCCGTTCATCCTCCTCGTCACGTGCTTCGTGGCGTGGGGCACCGCGGCGAACATGACCGACCCGATGGTCAGCGTGTTCAAGACGGTGTTCAGCATGAGCAACTTTCAGTCGGCGCTCGTGCAGTTCGCCTACTACGGCGCCTACTTCTGCCTCGCGCTGCCCGCGGCCTTCATCAACCGCCGCTTCTCCTACAAGACGGGCGTCCTGCTGGGCCTGGGCCTCGCGGTGGGCGGGGCGGCGCTGTTCTACCCCGCGACGCAGGTCATGACGTACGGGATGTTCCTGCTGGCCCTGTTCGCCCTCGCGGGCGGCCTGTCGATCCTCGAGACCTCGGCCAACCCGTTCGTCATGGCGATGGGCCCCGAGGCGACCGCGACCCGTCGCCTGAACTTCGCGCAGGCGTTCAACCCCGTGGGGACGAACCTCGGGGTGCTGCTGGCGGCCGTGTTCATCCTGCCGAACATGGACCCCGCGACGGCCGAGCAGCGCGCCGCCATGGGCGCCGAAGCGCTGCGCGCCATCCAGTCCGTCGAGCTCAACGCGGTCATGCGGCCCTACCTGGGCGTCGGCCTCCTGCTCGCGCTGATCTGGATCGGCATCGCCGTCACGAAGATGCCCGACCACATGGGGACCGAGGTCCAGGAGGGCCACGAGACGCACCTGCTGGCCACGGCCCGGCGGCTGCTGGCCAACCGCCACTACCGGTTCGGGGTCATCGCCCAGTTCTTCAACGTCGGGGCGCAGACCTGCGTCTGGACGTTCACCCTGCAGTACGCCGCCGAGGCCGTCGGGGGGAGTCCGTCCGACAAGGGCGCCTGGCTGCAGGCCAGCCTCCTCGTCTTCCTGGTCTCGCGGTTCCTCATGGTGTGGCTCATGGGCTTCGTGCGGGCCTCGTTCCTCATGCTGTGCATGACGGTGCTCGCCCTCGTGCTGTGCACCGTGGCCGTCCTCGTGCCCACCCTGGTGGGCCTCCTCGCCGTCGTCGCCCTGTCGCTGTGCCTGTCGCTGCTGTTCCCCACCATCTACGGGATCGCGCTGGAGGGGCTCGGCGAGGACACGAAGTTCGGTGCGGCCGGCCTCGTCATGGCCATCCTCGGCGGCGCCCTCCTGCCGCTCGTGCACGGCGGTGTGATCGACGCGACCAGCGCGACCACCGCCTACCTCGTGCCGGCCGCGTGCTTCGCGGTCGTCGCCGCCTACGCGGTGTTCGACCTCCGCGCCCACCGGGAGCCCGCCGCCGCCTGACGCTCACGCACGGCGCACCCGCAGGGGCAGCGACCCCCACGCCCGCATCGTGTTGTTGAGGTGCCGCCGCGGGGTGCCGGCGAGATCCAGGGACCCGACGCGCTCCAGCAGCGCACCGAGCACCGCCTCGGCCTCCAGCCGCGCGACGTGCTGGCCGACGCACTGGTGCAGCCCCATGCCGAACCCCACGTGCCCCGAGGGGTCGCGGGTCAGGTCGAACTCGTCGGGCCGGTCCCAGCGGCGCGGGTCGCGGTTCGCCGCGCCCAGGAACATGAGGATCTTCTCGCCGTCCCCGACGACGGCCCCGCCGATGCGCACCTCCCCCGTGGCGGTGCGGAAGAACACCTGCACGGGCGAGGCCCAGCGCACGGCCTCGTCGAAGGCGACCCGGGCCAGGCCGGGTTCCGCGCGCAGCCGCGCCCACTGCGCGGGGTGGGTCGCGACCGCGTGCAGGAGGGCCGCGAGGCCCTGCACGGTCGTGTCGACCCCGGCCGACAGCAGCGAGCGCACGACCAGCGGCGCCTGCGCGGGCGTGATGTCGCCGCGGTCGGCCGCGGCCCAGATGGCGGCGCCGAACCCGCCGGGGCGCAGCGCGTCCCGGGCGCACTGCGCGTCGACCCAGGCCGCCCGCTCCGCGCGGCGGGGGTTCCCGCGCGCGACCAGGTCGTTGGCCGGGCCGAACGCGTTGAACAGGTGGTCGCCGTACGGCAGCAGGTGCTCGCGGCCCTGCTCGCCGATGCCGACCGCGTCGGGGAACACGCGCAGGGGGAACGCCTCCGCGAGCGCCGGCACCGCGTCGAACTCCTCCTGCTGCAGCACCTCGTCCACCAGGGCGTGGGCGTCGGCCGTCCACCGCGCCCGCAGGCCACGCAGAGCGCGCGGCGACAGCACGCGTTCCAGCACGACGCGCGGGGCGTCGTGGTGGGGCGGGTCCGTCTCCAGCAGCAGGCTGGGCGGCCGCCACGGCGGTTCCCGCCGGAAGTTGCTCAGCCCCACGCCCGCGCCCGACGCGAAGGACTGCCAGTCGACGAGCGCGGCGTGCACCTGCTCGTAGCGGGCCAGGGCGTGCACGCCGTAGCGGCGCAGGAGGACGACGGGGCCGGCGTCGCGCAGCTCGGCGTGCAGCGCACCGGGTTCGGCCAGCACCTCGTCGCTGAAGGGGTCGGCGTCGCTGACGGTCACGGGTCCTCCTGCAGGCGGGG
>NZ_JAAALN010000340.1 GCF_009906795.1 Kineococcus siccus | reverse complement strand
GTCCCAGCACGGTCTCGTCGTCGTCGAGCCCCACCCACGCAGCAGCCAGTCCGGCAGGACTGAGCCAGCCGGCGGGATCGTGCGGCCAGCACGTCGGGTACCCGTCGGCGACGTGCACCGCCTGGAGCACGTCGACGCAAGTGGGCAAGTCCTCGGCGGCACGCTCACGAACGATCACCAGACCAGGATGATGGACGCCCCGATGCGGTGCCCCCGGCTGTCGACTTCACGCACATGTCGAGAAGCGTGTGGTCCACGACCAAGCCAAAAGGGCACCCACGCCCATGGTCAGCGATGTCAGAGTGGCCCGGTGCTCACGCCGCCCGAGTCCTTCCAGGTCCCCCGCGAAGGATCAACTCTGATCGGTGACCGCTGGCCCGGCCACGGCCCCACCCTGGTCCTGCTGCACGCCGGCGTCTGCGACCGGCGCAGCTGGAACGGCGTCGTACCTCTGCTGCGCGAAGCAGGGACCGTCATCACCTACGACCGGCGCGGCTTCGGGGACAGCCCACCTTCGAACACGACGTTCTCCCACTTGCAAGACTTGCTGGCCGTCGTGGACGCCCTCGCCACCGGACCGGTCTGGCTGGTCGGCAGCTCCATGGGGGGCGGACTGGCCTTGGACGCCGCCCTCACCGCGCCAGAGCGAGTCGCGGGCCTGGTGCTCCTTGCCCCTGGGGTCAGCGGCGCCCCCGAGCCTGAAGAGCTCGACCCCGCCACCCAGCGCCTGTCCGACGCACTGGACGCTGCCACCGACGCCGACGACGTGGACCTGGTCAACCGGCTGGAAGTGCAGGTCTGGCTTGACGGGCCAGCGGCCCGCGAAGACCGGGTAACCGGGCCAGCCCGGGAGCTGGCGCTGGCGATGAACACGATCGTGTTGCAGCACGCTGAGGCAGAGGACGCCGGCGACAGCGGCGTCGATGCCTGGTCCCGCCTGGGTGAGATCGGCGCGCCCACCACCATCGCCTGCGGTGACCTCGATGTCCCGTACCTCCTCGAGCAGTGCGAGCAGTTGCTCACCCGCATCCCGGGGGCGCGGCGCGCAACTCTGCCCGGGACCGCTCACCTGCCGTACCTGGAACGCCCTGACCTGGTCGCAGCCGTCATCACCTCCGCGCTCTGACCGCGTCCGTGAGTAGCAGCACAGTCCGCATGGTCTTCCCGTAAGACGGGACACCTGGTCATGCCGCCCTCCACGCGGTCGGAGCGCGTCGTCCACGGACGACCGTCGAAGACCGTCCGCGATTCAGGCGCTCTCCAAGAACGTCACTGCACCCGGTGGTCGACGTCGATAAGTACCGCCAGCCCGTCTAGCAGACGTCGGAGCCCGAACATGTAGGCGTGCTCGGGGTCGTGGGCGCTGCCGTGGGCGGTGCCAGCGGCGGTACCGATGCGCACCGCGCGTGGGTAGCGGTCCATGTCCAGGACGCGGGTCAGCAAGGGCCCGGCGGCGGCCCACCACTGCTCGTCGCTGACGCCGTCGGGCTGATCTCGGGTGCGGGCTGCCTCGCTGTCGCGGGCGCAGGCGCGCACGAAGGTCAACAGGTGGGTCAGGCAGTCATCCACGGTCACGTCGTCGAGGCCGCAGTCGTCGAAGGCGGCGAGTTCGTGCTCGTACTTGGCCATCTGCCCCGGCCCCAGCGGAGGGCGCAGCGTGGAGATCAGCGCGGCCCAGGGGTGGCGTCGGTACAGGTCGCGGTTCGCCTCGGCGACCGCAGTCACCCGGGCCTGCCACGGCTGACTCGTGGTGTCTTCCCGTGGCATCTGCGCGTAGGCGGTGTCGAGCATCAGGTCCAGCAGCTCGGCGCGGTCGGCGACGTAGGTGTAAAGCGACATGACCCCCACCCCGACGCGCTCGGCGACCTTGCGCATGGTCACCGCGGCCAAGCCCTGCTCATCCGCCAGGGCGACCGCTGCCTCCACCAGGGTGTCGACATCCACACCGCGTCGCGGGCCCCGACGAGGTGTGGCGGCCTCATCGCGCCACAGCAACGCCAGGGTGCGGGCCGGGTCTCCGGCGCTAGTGCGGTCATCGCTCACGGGAACATCCTGACGTGACCGCCCGTTCCACCCTCACCCCGTACACCGTACGGAGTAGATGAGGAGAAGCCAGCCGTGAACATCACCGCCAGCACCATCTCGCTCAACGTCGACAACGTCGACGCCTCCAGCACCTTCTGGTCCACCCACTTCGGCTTCACCCAGGACATGGCTGCCCCTGGCTTCGCGAGCCTCAGCCGGTCAGATGCCGCCCTGTCCATCGTCTTCCTGCGACGGGGGCTGGACGTCCTGCCCCCCGACCAGCGAGACGAGCACGCCCGCGGTCAGATTCTCGCCTTTACCGTTGACGACCTCGAGGGTGAGCTGGCCAGGCTGCAGAGCGAGGGGGTGCAGATCACGATGCCGCTGACCAGTGATGAGTGGGGTGAACGGTCCTTCCAGGTCCGTGACCCCAACGGGGTGATCGTGCAGCTGGTCGACTGGAATGCTCCCGTCGCCAACTGATCGCGAGGCTCGCCGTCCCGGCGCGACCACCGAGGTCGTGTCGGGACGGACCGCCAGAGCCGCCGTCACGTCAGCCCAAAGACCCACCCACCTGATGACGACCCGCGTCCTGAACTTCGCGGTCATGCCGCGATCCGCGCGGTCGTGGACACCCCGCTCCCCTCCCCCGGCGGGTCCTAACGATCTTCGACTAGGACAGGTTGGATGAGACAAGTAGGCCGCCAGACGTCGCACGCGACCTGTCCCACCGCAGG
>NZ_JAAALN010000033.1 GCF_009906795.1 Kineococcus siccus | reverse complement strand
CCCTCCCCCCTGCTCGGGACCGCGGGCGCCGTCGCGGCCGACGGCCGCGACGCCGGGGTCGCCTGGCACTACGGCGACCCGGTGGGCGAGCAGCGCGCGCTGGTGGCGGGGACGGCCGTCGCCGACCTCTCCCACCGCGGGGTCGTGCGCGTCAGCGGCCCCGACCGCCTGAGCTGGCTGAACAGCATCACGACGCAGCTGCTCACGGGCCTCGCGCCCGGCCGGGGCACCGAGACGCTCGTGCTGAGCCCCCAGGGCCGCATCGAGCACGACCTGCACCTCGTCGACGACGGGGAGGCGACCTGGATCACGGTCGAGCCGGGCGAGCAGGCCGCCCTCGTGGCCTTCCTCGAGCGCATGCGCTTCATGCTCCGCGTCGAGGTCGAGGACGTGACCCCGCAGTGGGCCGTGCTGGGGGAGCCGAGCCGCGACACCGCCGCCACCGGCGGGCCCGTGTGGGTCGACCCCTGGCCGGGTGCCGTCCCGGTCGCGGAGGGCGGCAGCGCCGACACCGCGGGCTACTCGGCCGTCTCGACGCTGGAGCACCCCGGGGGCGAGCGCGCCTGGCGCGAGGTGCTCGTGCCCCGCGGGGAGCTGCTCACCCGGGTCGGCGGGCGCCGCCTGGCCGGCACGTGGGCGACCGAGGCGCTGCGGGTCGAGGCCTGGCGGCCGCGGCTGGGGTTCGAGACCGACGCGCGGTCCATCCCGCACGAGCTGGACTGGCTGCGCACCGCGGTGCACCTGCACAAGGGCTGCTACCGCGGGCAGGAGACCGTGGCGAAGGTCCACAACCTCGGCCGGCCGCCGCGCCGGCTCGTGCTGCTGCACCTCGACGGGTCCGGGCACGACCTGCCCGCGCCCGGCGACGACGTGGTCGCGGGCGACAAGCGCGTCGGTGCCGTCACCACGGCCGCCCGCCACCACGAGCTGGGCCCGGTCGCGCTCGCGCTCGTCAAGCGCTCGCTGCCCCTCGACGCCGCCCTCGTCGCGCTCGCGGGGTCGGGCGGCGCGGGTGGGGCCCACCAGCCGGGGCCCGTCGCCGTGCGCCGCGTCGCCGCGGCGCAGGAGGTCGTCGTCGCGCCGTGAGGCGTGGAGACGCGCGTGAGGAGCGGGAACGGCTCGCCCGCAGCGGGGATGGGTCATACTCGGCTCTGAACGCAGCGTCAGCGCCTCCTCGCGCTCAGCGATGAGGCCGCGCCGCACGAGCACGGCTGGAGGCGGGGATCGTGAGCGGTTACCAGGAGGGCGGGCGCCGGGCGCTCGACCACGTGCTGGCACCGGAGTTCCTCGACGGTCTGGGTGAGCTGTCCCTGGACGACCTCCGCGACCGGCGCAACGTCGCCGAGCAGGAGGAGGCCGACCTCTCCTACGCCCGCCGCCTCGTGCAGGGCCGCCTGGACCTGCTGGGCGCCGAGACCCAGCGCCGCGCGGGCGCCGACGGGGCCGTCGACGTCCCCGCCGCGCGCACGGACGCCGAGCTCGTCGCCTCGCTGACCGACATCCTCGCCGACCCGCGGCGCAGCGACCACGGCTCGGGGCGCTTCACGTCGGTCGAGCCCAGCCGGGTGGGGGAGCACCGCCGCCGCGCGGAGGCCGCCGTCTCCGACCCGCGGATGTCCGACGTCGCGGCCATGGACGACGCGCAGCTCGCGGTGGCGCGCGACCGCCTCGTCGAGCTGGAGCAGGAGCTGTCCACCGACCGCCACCGCGTGCAGGTCGTCATGGACGCCTGCACCGACGAGATCAGCCGTCGCTACCGCGAGGGCGCCGTCGACGTCGACGAGGTCCTGCGCAGCGCGCAGGGCTGACCCGGTCCGGGCGCGTGCGGGCGGGTGACGCCGGGCGCGCGTCGGGAACGCGGCGCGGCCCTCGCTCGTAGGAACACTCTGTGACGAGCCTCATCGGTGGTGTGCAGAGCGGTGTCCTGCTGGTGCTGTCGGTGGGGGCCTTCGCCCTCACGCTCTTCGCGCTCGTGGACGCGGTGCGCCACAAGCCCGACGCCTACGTGGCGGCCGGCAAGCGGACCAAGACGTTCTGGGTCGCGATCGTGGCGGTCGCCACGGCGTTCTGCTTCGTCACCCTCGGCGGCGGCCAGATGCCGGGCTTCCTGTCGATCATCGGCGTCGTGGCGGCCGCCGTGTACCTGGCCGACGTCCGCCCCGCGGTGCGCCAGTTCCGCGGGCGCGGCGGCCCCCGTCGCGACGACCGGCACCAGGGGCCCTACGGCCCCTGGTGAGACGCGGCCGGGCTCACGGGCCGGCGGCGCGACGGCGCCGCGGCCGCGCGACCCCACCGCACCAGCAGCCGCAGGGCCCCGGCCCCCGCGACCGCGACGGCCGCGACCGACGCGATGTCGGCGACGGTGAAGCCGCGGTCCGCGGAGAACGTCAGGAGGATCTCCCCCTCCACGGGGGCGTTGACGCGCGACCAGACCGCCGCGAGCAGCAGCGTGACCACGACGGTGTCGACGCGCGGGCGCACCAGGGTCCCCAGGGCGCTGACCGCCAGCGCGAGCAGGGTCAGCGGGATGACGACGGGGAGGTCCACGTCCCGATCGTAGGTCGGCCACCCGCGCGCCACCGGCCCGTCACCGGACGTCCACCGCACCCGTCGCCGTCCTGCGCGGGCCGGGGCTGTGCCAGGCTCGCCCGCGTGAGAGCCGTGGTGCAGAGGGTGAGCCGGGCCGCGGTCCGCGTCGACGGCGACGTCGTCGGTGCGCTCGACGGGCCGGGGCTGCTCGTCCTGCTGGGGGTCACGCACGACGACGGCCCCGCGCAGGTCGAGCTGATCGCCCGCAAGGTCGCGGAGCTCCGCGTCCTGCGCGGTGAGGTCTCGGTGAGCGACGCGGGCGCGAGCGTCCTGCTCGTCAGCCAGTTCACGCTCTACGGCGACACCCGCAAGGGCCGGCGGCCGACGTGGAACGCCGCGGCGCCGGGGCCGGTGGCGGAGCCCCTGGTGGACGCCGTGCGCGACGCCCTGCGCGCGCGCGGGGTGCGCGTCGTCACGGGCCGCTTCGGGGCCGACATGGCCGTCGAGCTCGTCAACGACGGCCCGACGACCCTGCTGCTGGAGGCCTGAGGCCTCAGCCGAGGCGGGTGACCACGACGCCGAACGGGGGCAGCGTGACGCGGGCCCCGAGGTCGGCGCCGCTCGCGCGGTCGTGCAGCGGGCCGTCGGCCACCACGTCGACCGTGACCTCCTCGGCGTGCTGGCTGACGAACCACGCGAAGCGCCGGCCGTCGTCGCGCACCAGCGCGTCGCAGAGCACGAGGGGGTCGGCGACCCGCACGGCCCGCCGCACCCCCGCGACGGCGGCCAGGGCGTCGTACACGCGCCACGTCGGCTCGGGGTTCACCCGGGGGAGGTGCGCGGCCATGTTCTCCAGAGGATGGGTGCCGAGCACCATCCGCCCGGCCCCGACCCTGCGCTCGAGGAGCACGGGGCGCCCGGCCGCGTCCTGCGCGATCACCTCGGCGCCCGCGGGCACCACCGGCAGCCGGCTCCGGGAGTGCTCGTTGCCCCCGGCGCGGGCGTGCAGCACCTCCCCGGCGCGCAGCGTGCCGAAGTCGCGCACCACCGTGATCTCCACGACGTCCTCGACGACCGGGTCCACGAGGCCGTAGACGAGCTGGTGCTCGACGCCGAAGAGCCGGCCGACGTGCGGGACCCAGGCCCCGCGCTGCACGGGCTCCTCGCCGGTCGACACCGACGCGTAGACGGTCGCGCCCTGCTCGGCCCGGCGCTCCAGCTGCGCCCAGGTCGGCGCGAGCAGCTGGCGCACCGAGGGCACGAGGTACAGCAGCGCGTCGTCGCCGATGCCGTCGGCCTCGCGCGCGAAGGCCAGCGGCAGGTCGGCCTCGCGGGCGGCGACGTAGGCCTGCCGCAGCGCGCGGAAGAGCTGCCGGGAGTCGGCCGGGCGCGTGAACGGGTGCTCGCGCTCGAGGAACGACGACACGACCAGCGCCGCGTCGGTGTCGACGCGCCGGGTGCGGGTCAGGTCCACGTCCTCGAGCACCGCGGCGAACGCCTGCAGCTCGCGCAGCGCGGGCTTCGGCGCGCCCGTGGCGTCGGTGATGCCGAAGTGCATCTCGAAGGGGTGGTGGGAGTAGGGCGGCTCGTCGGCCAGCGCGTCGTAGTCGGTGTTGTTCCAGGCCAGCCACCCCGTGGCGCCCGCCAGCAGGCTGGTGTGCAGCGTCTGGCGGTAGTAGTGCGCCTGCCCGGCGGCCGAGGCGAACTCGTCCGTCAGGCCGAACTCCTCCAGCACGACGGGGTCGCCCGTCACGGCCGCCAGCTCGCACACGAAGGCGGCGTTGAGGTGCTGGCGCACCGGGTCGTCCTCCATCCGGTACACGTGCGGGCCGGTGAAGTCGGTGAGCCGGCCGAGCTCGCGCACCGAGAACCCGTTGTCCTCGCCGGTGACCTCCTGCCCCCACGCGCCGTCGCCGATCGAGACGGGCTGCGTGCCACCCCCGGCCCGGACCGCGGAGACCAGGAGCTGCGCCCACGCCGAGACCTGCTCGCGCGGCGCGGGGGGCTCGTCGTGGCGGCGGCCGTAGATCGGCATCTCGTTGCTGATCAGCCACCCGGCGACGGCGGGGTGGTGGTGCGTGCGCCGGGTGATCTCGGTCGTGAACCACGCCTGCCGCGACACCATCCAGACGTCGGCGTACAGGTCCCGGCCCCCGCGCCACACCGGGTCCCAGTTCTCCCCGGACATGTGCCCGACCAGGAACGTGGGGATCGTCCGCATGCCCGTCTCGACGTGGGCGTCGAGGAAGTCGAGCAGGTGCCCGACGAGCTCCTCCTCGACGGCGTCGGGCGTCGGCATGAAGTTCGGCCAGTACAGGAACGAGCGGGTCTCGCGCAGCCCGTGAGCGTGCAGCGTGCGCAGCTCCTCCCGCACCACGGCGGGGTCGTAGCGCACCCACATCCGGGGCCCGCCCGCGCGGGACCAGAAGTTGGCGCCGAGCCAGGTGGTGGGGCGGCCGTCGACGGTCAGGACGGTGTGCGGGCGCTGCACGGGATCTCCCTGGGTGCGGTGCGGGCTACTTGACGGCGCCGGCCGTCAGGCCCTGGACGAGGTAGCGCTGGAGGAGCAGGAAGCCGACGACCACGGGCACGCTGACGACGAGCGAGGCGGCCATCACCTCGTTCCAGTACACGTTCGTCTGCGTGGAGTACTCGCGCAGCCCGATGGCCAGGGTGCGCGAGTCCCGGTTGGTCATCACCGAGGCGAAGAGGGTCTCGCCCCAGGCCGTCATGAAGGAGTAGATCGACACGGCCGCGATGCCCGGCGCCGCGGACGGCAGGACCACCCGGACGAGGGCGCCGACGGGGCCGGCGCCGTCCACGTGCGCCGCCTCGTCGAGCTCGCGCGGGATCGAGTCGAAGTACCCGACGAGCATCCAGATGGCGAACGGCAGCGAGAACGTCAGGTAGGTGATCACCAGGGCGACGCGGCTGCCCTGCAGGGCGAAGCCCGTGAGCTGGCCGAGGTTGACGAAGATCAGGTACAGCGGCAGCAGGAAGAGGATGCCGGGGAACATCTGCGTCGACAGGACCGTGATGCGGAACGCGCTGCGGCCGTGGAACCGGTAGCGGCTGATGGCGTAGGCCGCGGAGATCGCCAGCAGCACCGAGCAGACCGTCGCGAGCAGCGAGATCACCAGGCTGTTGGCGAAGTACCGCGCGAGCGGCACCGTGGACCAGATGTCGACGAAGGGCTGCACGGTGATCGTGGTGGGGATCCACGTGAAGGTGCCCTGGACGTCGCCCAGCGGCTTGAGCGAGCTGGACACCATGACGTAGATCGGCGCCAGGACGAAGAGCGTCAGGAGGGTGAGCCCCACGACGCGCAGGACCCGGAACGAGACGGGCTCACGCATCGCGCAACCTCCGGCTGCTCAGCGGCAGGTAGACGGCGGTGATCACCAGCAGGACCAGCAGCAGCAGGACGGACATCGCCGAGCCGACGCCGAAGTTCCAGGTGATGAAGGACGCCTGGTAGACGTGGATGGAGATCAGGTCGGCCGACGCCGGCACGGACTGGCCGAACAGGATGTACGGCACGTTGAAGTCGTTGAAGCTCCAGAGGAACAGCACCAGCAGGAGCACCTGGTTGACGGGCCGCAGCATGGGCAGCGTGAAGCTGCGGAACTGCTGCCACATCCCGGCCCCGTCCACCGCGGCGGCCTCGTAGACCTCGTTCGGGATCGACTGCAGCCCCGCCATGAGGGTGAGGAAGGCGAACGGCCACAGCCGCCAGACCGCGACGACGACGGTCGAGACGAACGCGTTGTCGCCGAGCAGCCAGAAGGTGTCGCCGTCGGTGATCCCCAGCCCGCCGAGCAGCGAGTTCACCATGCCGTTGTCCCGGCCGAGCATGAACTTCCAGACGATCACCCCGGCGTAGACGGGCAGCGCGTAGGGCACGAGGAAGAGCGTGCGGAGCACGTTGCGCCCCGGGAACGGCCGCTGCAGCAGCACGGCCGCGAACATGCCGAGGCTCCAGGAAAGGGCCAGCGTGGCGATCGTGAAGGCGAACGTGATCCCGAACGACCGCAGCAGCGAGGCGCCGATGGCGCCGTCCACGTCCAGGGCGATGTCGAAGTTGCCCAGCCCCGCGCTCGGCGCCTGCAGCCACCGGCGGACGTAGAACTGCGTGAGCTCGAGGGTGCTGATGTAGATGCCGGTCAGCATCGGCACGATGTGCACGAGGAGCTCGAAGAGCAGCGCCGGCGCCAGGAGCACGTACGGCAGCCACCGCGGCGCCAGGGTGCTGCGCGGGGCCCGCCGGACGGGCCGGGGCGCCCGCGCCCGGCCCGTCCGCGCGGAGGTCGAGGTGGCCATGCGGGTCAGGCCCCGCCGGCCATCTGCTGCTGCGCGCCCTCCAGCGCCCGGGTGATCTCCGCGGTGCCCGCGGGCTGCCCGGTGGCGATGCGGCCGAAGAGGTCCTGCATGGCCTGCCCGACCGTGGTCTCGAACTGGCTCTCGTTCGGGATCATGGGCAGGGGGGCGGCGGTGTCGGACAGCACCGCGTTGAAGGTCTTCAGGTTCTCGGTCTGGAAGGCGGCGTCGCTCGCGGCCTCCGCGACCACGGGCAGCGAGCCGAACTTCTGGTTGAGGACGACCTGCTCCTCCGGGCTGGTGAGGAACTGCACGAGCTTCAGCGCACCCTCGGTGTTCTCGGAGTCCGCGAAGACGCTGATGTTGATGCCCGCCACGTGGCTGTTGACGCGCTGGCCCCCCGCGGGCAGCGGGTCCAGGATCGGGATGGGGGCCACGCCGTAGTCGTCGACGGTCATGCCGTTGGACAGGATGGTCGCCTCGGAGTTGTTCTGGCCCATGAACATGGCCGCCTTGCGGCTGGTGAAGTCGGCGATCATGTCATTGGTCGTGGGGTGCTCGGCCGCCGACGGGCTCACCACCCTGTCCGTCGACATGAGCGCGAGGTACTGCTGGATGCCCGCGACGTTGCCGGCCTCGGTGAACGTCGGCTGGCCCTCGTCGTCGAAGAACTCGGCGCCGTTCTGCTTGCCGAACATGAAGGCGAAGTGCGAGTTCTCGGTGTAGCTCGCCCCGGCCACCGTCATGCCCCAGCGGTCCGCGGCGGCGTCGGTGAGCTGCTTGGCGTCGGCCACGAGGTCGGCCCAGGTCGCCGGGGGCTCGGTGATGCCGGCCTCGGCGAACATCGCCTTGGAGTAGAAGAGGCCGTAGGCGAGGCCGTAGAGCGGCACCGAGGTCGGCGGCTGCCCCTCGGCGCCCGTGGACCCGAGGCTCGACTCGAGGAACTTGTCCTTGCCGCCGATCGCCTGGTACTGCTCGTCCTCGAACGGCAGGAAGGCGCCCGTGGCCTGCAGCGAGGCCGACCACGTGTTGCCGATGTTGAGCACGTCCGGCGCGTCGCCCGAGGCGGTGGCCGACAGGATGCGCTGCAGCAGGCTGTCCCACGGGATCACCTCCAGCTCGACCGTGATCCCGGTCTGCTGCGTGAACTTCTCGAGCTCCGGCGTGAGGATCTCGACGTCGTTGTCCAGGCTCGTGCCCTGGTTGCTGGCCCAGTACTTCAGGGTGTCACCGCCTCCGCCCGACCCCGAGTCGTCGGAGGAGCAGGAGGCCAGCGGGACGCTGCCGAGGGTCGCGGTGGCGATGAGGGCGGTTGAGAAGGTGCGTCGGCGCACGGTCGTCTCCTTCGGCGACAGGGGGTCCGCGGGTCCAGGCGTGTCGAGCCCCGCGGAACCCCACGGTGGCGGCTTAACCGGTTCAAGTCAACCGTTCGGAGCAACGGTTCGGCATCGTCGCGCGGGGCCGCGCACGGCGGACGGGGGTCGTGGTGGGCCGCGGCCCGGGCGGTCAGCGCGCCGGGCCGGGCCGGGTCGCGGTCGAGCTGGCGCGGGCGATGAACTCGTGCCCGGGGGTCTGCGGCGAGCCCGGGTCCCGGCCCGCGAGGACGTCGAGCAGCAGGGCCGCGCTGGCGGCGCCGTCGGCGGCGACGTCGCGGCGCAGCGCGCTGATCGAGGGGTCCGCCAGGCGGCACAGGAACGAGTCCTCGCCCGCCACGACCGCGAGGTCCTCGGGGACGCGCACCCCGAGGGAGCGGCGCTCGGCCACGACCGTCGCGGCCATCACGTCGTTGTCGAACACGACCGCGGTCGGCGGGTGCGCCCGCGCGAGCAGCCGCCGCACGGCCTCGAGCCCGGCGCGGCCGGTGTAGTCCGCCGCCAGGACCGGTTGCGCGCGCCCGAGCGCCGCCCGGGTCACCTCGCGCCAGGCGAGGTTGCGGCGCTGCGTGTGCTGGAAGTGCTCCGGTCCGCCGACGCGGGCGAGGCGCCGGTGCCCCTGCGCGGTCAGGTGCGCGACGACGTCGGCGAGGGGGCCGCGCTCGCCGTCCACGCTCTCGGCGGCGGGGTCGTCCCGCTCCGCCGGCCCGCCCGTCGCGCCCCGCACGGCGCACGGGATCCCGAGCTCGGCGACCAGGTCGAGGCGCGGGTCGTCGACCCGCAGGTCCGTGAGCACCACGCCGTCGACGCGGCGCTCGGCCCACCACCCGCGCAGCACCCCGACCGCGGCGTCCACGTCGGGCACGACCGTGAGCAGGAGCGAGACGCCCTGGGCCGCGAGCACGCTCTCCATGCCCGCGATGAACCGCATGTAGTAGGGCTCCTCGCCGAGGAGCCGGACGTCGCGCGCGATGGCGAGGCCCACCGCACCGGCGCGGGCGTTCGACAGCGACCGCGCCGCCGCGCTCGGCCGCCAGCCGAGCTGCTCCGCCGCGGCGAGGATGCGCTCCCGCGTCTGCGGGGACACCCCCGGCTGGTCGTTGAGGGCGTAGGACACCGAGGCCTTCGAGACCCCGGACACGCGGGCGATGTCGCGGATCGTGGGCCGCCGGTCCGCGGCCCCGCTGGCACCGGCCACGTCGGTCTCCTCGCTCCTCGTCGCGGCGGCCGCCGCCGGGCGGACGCGCCCGGCCGACGACGAGATCATGCCCGACCCGCGCGCGGGGCCACGGCGGACCACGCCACGCTGACCTCGCCGAGCCGCCACCGCGCGGCCGAGTCCAGCAGGGGCCACGCCGTCGCGAGGTCGCGGCACGTCGCGATCCAGCGCTGCCGGACGCCGAACGCCTGCAGCGGGGCCGCGCGCGCCCACGCGGCGTCGGCCGCCCGCAGGAAGTCGTGCACACCCTCGCCCGCGACGTTGCGGTGGATCAGCGCCTTGGGCAGCCGCTCGGCGACGGCGGAGGGTGCGGCGAGCCCGGCCAGCCGCACCGAGAGGGTCAGCGAGACCGGACCCCGCTCGGCCTCGAGGGCGATCCACGTGGCGCGCCGGCCCAGCTCGTCGCACGTGCCGTCCACCAGCAGCCCACCCGGCGCCAGCCGCGAGCGCAGCAGGTCCCAGCTGCCCGCCACGTCGGCCTCGTCGTACTGCCGCAGCACGTTGAAGGCCCGCACCAGCACGGGCCGCCCACCCCCGGGGACGCCCAGCTCGAAGCCGCCCAGGGCGAACTCCGGCGCACCGCGCACTCCGGCCAGCGCGCGGCGCGCGGCCTCGACGCGCTCGGGGGAGACCTCCAGGCCCACGACCCGCACGTCGGGGCGGACCCGGCGCAGCCAGCGCTGCAGGTCCGTGACGGTCACGGGCTTCGCGCCGTAGCCCAGGTCCACGACGAGGGGGTCCTCGGCCCGGCGCAGGCGCGGGCCCTGCGTCTGCGCGAGCCACCGCTCCACGCGCCGCAACCGGTCCGGGCCCGTCGTGCCGCGCGTGACGGAGCCGACCACCGACCCCGCGCGCGGGCGGTGCCCGGCCGTCCGGGGGGAGGAGGCAGACTGCTCGCCGGGGGTCCGGCCGGGGCGGTCGCCGCGGGGCCGGGACACCCGACCGACGGTAGCGGCAGCCGCCGGCGGGAGGAGCGGGGAGCACGAGCGCCCGGCACGGGCGCGGACGGTGGAGGAGAGGTGGCCGTGGGCCTGCACCGGGTGGCGCTGCTGTCGGTGCACACGTCCCCGCTGGCCCAGCCCGGCACGGGGGACGCGGGCGGGATGAACGTCTACGTCGTGCAGCTCGCCGAGCAGCTCGCGCGCCGCGGCGTCGAGGTGGAGGTCTTCACCCGCCGCACGTCCTCCGAGCAGCCGCCCCTCGTCGAGGCCGCCCCCGGCGTCGCCGTCCGCCACGTCGCCGCGGGCCCCTACGAGGGCCTCGGCAAGGAGGACCTCGCGGGGCAGCTGTGCGCCTTCACCGCGGGCGTGCTGCGCACGGGCGCGCGCCACGAGGAGCGCCACTACGACGTCGTGCACTCGCACTACTGGCTGTCGGGGCAGGTCGGCTGGCTCGTCGCCGACCGCTGGGACGTGCCGCTCGTGCACTCCATGCACACCATGGCGAAGGTCAAGAACGCCCACCTCGCCGACGGCGACAGCCCCGAGCCCCCGGGGCGCCTCATCGGGGAGCAGCAGGTCGTCGACGCCGCGGACCGGCTCGTGGCGAACACCGGCGAGGAGCGCCAGGAGCTCCTCGACCTGTACGGGGCCGACCCCGCGAAGGTGGCCGTCGTCGCGCCCGGCGTGGACCTGGACACGTTCTCGGCCCCCGGCCCGGACGCCCGGGCCGCCGCCCGGGCGCGGCTCGGGCTCCCCGCCGGCGTCGAGCTGCTCCTCTTCGTCGGGCGCCTGCAGCCGCTCAAGGCGCCAGACCTGCTGGTGCGGGCCGCGGCCGAGCTGCTCCGGGCGGAACCGGGCCGCCGCTCCCGGCTGCGCGTGCTGGTGCTGGGCGGCCCGAGCGGCTCCGGCACGCAGCACCCGCACGCGCTGGCCGACCTCGTGCGCGAGCTCGGCCTCGAGGACGTCGTGACGATCCGCCCGCCCGTGGACCGCCCCGAGCTCGCCGACCACTACCGCGCCGCGGACCTCGTCGCGGTCCCCAGCCACAACGAGTCCTTCGGCCTCGTCGCCCTCGAGGCGCAGGCGTGCGGCACCCCGGTCGTGGCCGCCGCGGTGGGCGGCCTGCGCACCGCCGTCGCCGACGGGGAGACGGGCGTCCTGGTCGAGGGGCACGACCCGCGGCGGTGGGCGCAGGTGCTGCGCGAGCTGCTCGACGACCCGGCGCGGCGCGGTCGGCTGGGCGAGCAGGCGCGCCGGCGGGCGGCGTCCTTCGGCTGGGACACGACCGCGGAGGCCACGCTGCAGGTCTACGCCGAGGCCCGCGAGCAGCGGCTCGCCCCGGCCGTCGCGCGCGGCGAGGGAGCCGGGGGAGCGCAGGAGCCGATGGCCTAGGGTTCGGCGCATGACGGAGCCCGCCCACACCCTGGTCCTCCTCCGCCACGGCGAGAGCGAGTGGAACGCGCTGAACCTCTTCACCGGCTGGGTCGACGTGCCGCTGTCGGAGAAGGGCCGCGCCGAGGCCGCGCGCGGCGGGACCCTGCTCGCCGAGGCGGGCGTCCTGCCCGACGTCGTGCACACCTCGCTGCTGCGCCGGGCCATCACCACGGCGCACCTCGCGCTGGACGCGGCCGACCGGCACTGGATCGACGTCCGCCGCTCCTGGCGCCTGAACGAGCGGCACTACGGTGCGCTGCAGGGCAAGGACAAGAAGCAGACGCTCGCCGAGTTCGGCGAGGAGCAGTTCATGCTGTGGCGCCGCTCCTACGACACCCCGCCGCCGGAGATCGAGCTCGGGTCCGAGTTCTCGCAGGACGCCGACCCGCGCTACGCCGACCTGGGCGCCGACGCCCCGCGCACCGAGTGCCTGGCCGACGTCGTCGCCCGGATGCTGCCGTACTGGCAGTCCGCGGTGGTCCCGGACCTGCGGGCCGGGAAGGTCGTCCTCCTGGCCGCGCACGGCAACTCCCTGCGCGCGCTGGTCAAGCACCTCGACGGCATCTCCGACGCCGACATCGCGGGCCTGAACATCCCCACCGGCATCCCGCTCGTGTACCACCTCGACGCCGACCTGACGCCGGTCACGCCGGGCGGGCAGTACCTCGACGCCGACGCCGCGGCGGCCGCGGTGCAGGCCGTCGCGAACCAGGGCCGCTGACCTGGCCCGCACTGACCTGGCCGGCACTGAACCGGTCCGCTGAGCTGGGGCGG
The DNA here is from genome assembly GCF_009906795.1 of Kineococcus siccus. Taxonomy (GTDB): domain Bacteria; phylum Actinomycetota; class Actinomycetes; order Actinomycetales; family Kineococcaceae; genus Kineococcus; species Kineococcus siccus. The sequence continues at coordinate 13,232 of NZ_JAAALN010000033.1, read as the reverse complement.
TGAGCGTCCCCGCGGTCAGCTCGTCGTCGCGGTGCCGCCCTCGGGCGGGGTCGTGGCCGGCGAGGTGGGGGCGCTCGACGTCGGCGAGGCGGCGTCCGGGCCCGAGCACGAGCGCTCGACGCCGGCCTCGAGCCGCTCCTGAGCGACGACGACGTCGCTCGCGCCCGCGGTCGCGGCGGGGGACGGGTCGAGCGCCAGCGTCGCGTCGTCGAGGCGGTCGACCGCGTCCGCCAGCGCGCGCTCGGACCCGTCGGCGACGTCGAGGACCCCGACCTGCTGCGACAGGCGCTCGTAGTAGTCCAGCACGACCTGGGCGTCGGCCCGCAGGTCCGCGGGCGCGGCCGCGAGCACGGCCGTGTAGTACGCGGGCCCCTGCGCGGTGGTGACCAGGGCGTACACCGACTGCGCGCGCGGGTCGCCGCGGTCCACGTCGAGGCGGTCGAGCTCGCGCGCGTAGGCGTCGTCGAGCGCCGTGCGCGCGGTGTCCACGGCCCCGCAGTCGAAGGCGGGCGCGGTCGTCGTGGGGCTGACGGTGCCCGCGGCCGACGTCACCGCGGACGCGGGCGGGGTGGTCGTCGTGGTGGCGGGAGCGGCCTCCGGCTCGTCGCCCGAGCACCCCGCGACCAGGGCCGCGAGGGCGACGACGGTGCAGGTCAGGCCGCCCGGGCCGCCGGCCAGGATCCTCGGGGGACCCCAGCAGCGCGCCACCTCCCGGACGCTACACCTGCGCGGACGCCCCCGTCCCGGGCCGGGGACGGGGGCGTCCGCGCGGCGGACGGCGCTCAGCCGACGAGCGGCGCACCGTCGGAGGACTCGACCTCGGCGTGCGAGCCGGTGACGAGGAAGACCACGGCCTTGGCCACCGACACCGCGTGGTCGGCGAACCGCTCGTAGTAGCGGCTGCACAGGGTCAGGTCGACCGCGACCTCGGTGGTGTGCTGCCAGTCGCGCGAGAGCAGGTGCTCGAAGACGTCGCGGTGCAGGCGGTCCATCTCGTCGTCGTCGACCTCGATCTCCGCGGCCAGGGCGACGTCCCGCTGGGCGATGACGTTGCCGGCCTTGGCGACGATGCGCTCGGCGACCTGGCCCATCTGCAGGAAGGTGGAGCGCAGCTCCGGCGGCACGACGCTGTCGGGGTGGCGCAGCCGCACGAGCTTCGCGACGTGGCGGGCGAGGTCGCCCATGCGCTCCAGGCTCGAGCTCATCCGCAGGGCCGTGACGACGACGCGCAGGTCGGTCGCGACGGGCGCCTGCCGGGCGAGCAGCTGCATCGAGCGCTCCTCCAGGTCGCGCTCCAGGGAGTCGATGCGCTCGTCCCCCGCGATCACGGTCTCGGCGAGCTCGCGGTCGCCGTCGAGCAGCGCCGTCGTCGCCCGCGTCATGGCGGACTCCGCGAGGTGGGTCATCTCGACGAGCGTGTCGACGAGCCCGGTGAGCTCGTCGTGGAAGACGTTCCGCACGTGCCACCTCCTGGTCTGCGGTGGAACCGCCGTCGGTGTCGACCGGCCCACGCGTGTTGCCCCAGGTTCTCAGCCCGCGGTGAACGCGTTCCACCCCGCAGGTGAACTTCTGCGCGGCGCACTCCGGGCGGCGGTCGCAGCGGTCGTCCCCCGCCCCCCGACCGTACGCTGTGCCCGTGCTCGCTGACCTGACGACGGCCGCCGCGGCTGCCGTCGGCGTGCTCGTGGGCGGGGGCGGCGTCCTCGCCTTCCGCATCTCCGAGCGTGTGCAGGGCGCTCCGCGCCGGCCGGCGCCCGACGACGGGGCGGGGCTGCCCGCGGGCGTGAGCGACGTGCTCCTCGCCCTGCGCTCCTCCGCCGTCGTGCTCGACGCCACCGACGCCGTCGTGAAGGCGAGCGCCGCGGCCTACGCGACCGGCGTCGTCAGCGGCCGCGAGCTGGGGCACGCGAGGCTGCGCCAGATGGTCCGCGAGTGCCGTCGCGACGGCGTGGTCCGCGAGGCGGAGGAGGAGCTCGAAGGCGGCCTGGGCCGGCCGCGCACGGTCGTGCTGGCCCGCGTGTCACCGCTGGGCGCCCACCACGTGCTGCTGCTGCTGGAGGACCGCACCGAGGCCCGCCGCGTCGAGGCCGTCCGGCGCGACTTCGTCGCCAACGTGAGCCACGAGCTCAAGACGCCCGTCGGGGCGCTGTCGCTGCTCGCCGAGGCGGTCGAGGACGCCGCCGACGACCCCGTGGCCGTGCGCCGGTTCACGCACCGCATGCACCGGGAGTCGCGCCGGCTGACGCAGCTCGTGCAGGAGATCATCGACCTCTCCCGGCTGCAGGCCGCCGAGGGGATGGTCGAGCCGACGCTGCTCGAGGTGGACGCGCTGATCGCCGAGGCCGTGGACCGGACGGGCAGCGTGGCGCAGGAGCGCGGTTCCGAGGTCGTGGTGGCCGGGCAGCGCGGCGCGCAGGTCGTCGGGGACCGGGAGCTGCTCGTCACGGCCGTGCGCAACCTGGTGCACAACGCGCTCGCCTACAGCCCCGAGGGCAGCCGCGTCGTCGTCGAGGTGCGCCGGACCGCGGACGCCGACGGCGGCGGCCGGGCGGTGGACGTCGCCGTGTGCGACCGGGGCGTCGGCATCAGCCCCGCCGACCTCGAGCGGATCTTCGAGCGGTTCTACCGCGTCGACGCCGCCCGGTCGCGCGTGACCGGCGGCACGGGGCTGGGCCTGTCCATCGTCAAGCACGTGGCCGGCAACCACGGCGGCGACGTCCGGGTCTGGAGCGTGGAGGGGGAGGGCTCGACCTTCACCCTGCGCCTGCCCGACGCGACCGGCGAGCCGTCCACCGCCGACGGCGCCCCACCGGAGGCCGAGCCGGGCCGCTCCTCCGCCTCCCGCCCCGGGGCCGCGGCGGAGCCGACCCGACCGCCCGAGCGGCGCACCGGGCGCCACCCCCACCTGACCGCCCGCCGCGCGCCGCGCGGTGCCGGCTCCCGCCCCGCCGACGACGTCGAGGGCACCCCCACGCACGACGACACATCGACGGAGGCCCGACCGTGACGCGCATCCTGGTGGTGGAGGACGAGGAGTCCTTCTCCGACCCGCTGTCCTACCTGCTGCGGCGGGAGGGCTACGACGTGGCGGTCAGCGAGACGGGGCCCGAGGCCCTGGAGGAGTTCGACAAGTCGGGCGCCGACCTCGTCCTGCTCGACCTCATGCTGCCCGGCCTGCCGGGCACCGAGGTCTGCCGGCAGCTGCGGACGCGCTCCAGCGTCCCCGTGATCATGCTGACGGCGAAGGACTCCGAGATCGACAAGGTCGTGGGCCTGGAGATCGGCGCGGACGACTACGTCACCAAGCCGTACTCCTCGCGCGAGCTCCTCGCGCGGGTGCGGGCGGTGCTGCGCCGCGGCGCCGAGCCGGAGGACCTGGTCCTCACCACGGTCGAGGCGGGCCCGGTGCGGATGGACGTGGACCGCCACGTCGTGACGGTCCACGGCGAGGGCGTCGCGCTGCCGCTGAAGGAGTTCGAGCTGCTGGAGCTGCTGCTGCGCAACGCCGGGCGCGTGCTGACCCGCGTCCAGCTCATCGACCGCGTCTGGGGCTCGGACTACGTCGGGGACACCAAGACCCTCGACGTCCACGTCAAGCGGCTGCGCGCCAAGATCGAGCCGGACCCGTCGAACCCGCGCTACCTCGTGACCGTGCGCGGCCTGGGCTACAAGTTCGAGGGCTGACCGCCGTCGGGCCCCGGCCCGGACGCGACGGAGGGCGGGACCGCGACTGGTCCCGCCCTCGTCGTGCGCGTCGTCGCAGGTGGGGGCTACTCGCCCTCGCTCGCGGTGTCGGCCTCGCTCTCGCCGTACACCTCGTCCTCGGCGACGTCGGGCTGGCAGTTCAGCGTCGGCGACGGGGTGGCCGCCGGGGTGCCGCCCGCCTCGCCGGTGGCCGGGGCGCTCGGCGTCGCGCCGGCCTCCGGGGTGGCCGCACCCGTCGCCTCGGCGGTCGGGGCCTCGGCGGTCGGGGCCTCGGCGGTCGGGGCCTCGGCGCCGGTGGCGGGCGGCGTCGAGCCCGCTGCGGAGGTGGGCGTCGGGAGGAGCCCCGCGTAGGCGAAGCACGGCCGGACGACGAGCGCGTCGACGGTGGTCGTCGCGCCGCCCGCGGCGAAGGTGACGGGGACCATGGCGCCGGGGAGCTCGGTGACCGACGGCACCTGCAGCCAGCCCGTCGTGTCGGACTCCACGTCCCCGCCGGTGAGGTCGGCCGCGCCGCTCCCGCTGCCGATGGTGAAGGACGTCTCGGGGCGGACGGTGAACGTGCCGCTCGTCGGGCTCGCCCCCGTCTCGACGGTCACGGTGACCTCCGCGGGCTCCGGGCCGCTGTTGACCAGCACGGCCGAGAGCACGCCGGGCTCGCCCTCCGAGGGGGAGGCCAGCAGGACGTTGCGCAGGGCGACCTCGCCCACCGCCCCGCCCATGCCGTCGCTCGGCACGTAGGGCTTCAGCACGGTCGGCGGGGAGAACACCGCGCACCCCGCGACGCCCGACAGGCTGACGAGGGAGAGCGCGACGGCGGCGGCGGAGCGCAGGCGGTGCTTCACCCGCCCAGGGTAGCGGGAGCACCGCAGACCGCTCGGGACGGCCCGCGGCGCACCCGCCCGGCGGGGCGCCGCGGACCGGGCGAGCGCTTCCCCGCCGACGGGCAGAAGGCCTGCTCACAGGCCCTCCACGCCGTCCCCGCGGGCTCCCCGCAGCACGCCGATCGAGCTCTGTCAAGGGCGGGATGTGCGCCGCCGAGCCTCTGACCTGCGCAAACGCACCGGCGGGCACTGTCGGCGACCCTCCGGCCGTGGTAAAGTCGTCCCAGGGAAAGGGGTCACTCTCTATGGCTTTCACGGTCGGCGAAACGGTCGTCTACCCCCACCACGGGGCTGCACTGATCGAGGAGATCAAGACCCGCTCCATCAGGGGCGAGGAGAAGCTCTACCTGGTCCTCAAGGTCGCCCAGGGCGACCTCACCATCGAGGTACCCGCGGAGAACGTCGACCTGGTCGGCGTTCGCGACGTCGTGGGGCGCGAGGGGCTGGACCGCGTCTTCTCGGTCCTGCGCACGGCCTACGCGGAGGAGCCGACCAACTGGTCCCGCCGCTACAAGGCCAACCTCGAGAAGCTCGCGTCGGGTGACGTGATCAAGGTGGCCGAGGTCGTGCGCGACCTGTGGCGCCGCGACCAGGACCGCGGGCTGTCCGCCGGTGAGAAGCGGATGCTCGCGAAGGCCCGGCAGATCCTCGTCTCCGAGCTCGCGCTCGCGGAGAACACCAACGAGGACAAGGCCGAGTCCCTGCTCGACGAGGTCCTCGCCTCCTGAAGTCCGTGCTCGTCGTCCCGGCCGCCGGCCGGGGCGACCGGCTCGGCGCCGGCCGGCCGAAGGCGCTGGTGGAGCTCGCCGGAGAGCCCCTGCTCGTGCACGCCGTCCGCCGCGCGCACGGCTCGGGGGCCGTCGACGTGGTCGTCGTGGTCGCCCCCGAGGGAGCGGTCGACGAGGTCACCGCACTCCTGGCCCCGCTGCAGCTGCCCGACCTCCGTGTCGTCCCCGGGGGCGCCGAGCGGCAGGACTCCGTGCGCCTCGGCCTCCGGGTCCTCGACGCCGACGTCGACGTCGTGCTGGTGCACGACGCGGCCCGCTGCCTCACCCCGCCCGCCGTCTTCACCGCCGTGGTCGCGGCCGTGCGGGCCGGTGCCGTGGCCGTCGTGCCCGTCCTCCCCGTGACCGACACGGTCAAGCGCGTGCGCGGGACGCTCGTGGTCGAGACGGTCGAGCGCAGCGAGCTGGTGGCCGTGCAGACCCCGCAGGGCTTCTCGCCGGGGCCGCTCGTGCGCGCTCACGAGGCGGCGCGGGGTGCGGCGCCCGCCACGGACGACGCCGGCATGCTGGAGTCCCTGGGCCACCCCGTGCGGACCGTCCCCGGCGCCGAGCGCGCCTTCAAGGTGACCCGGCCCCTGGACCTCGTCCTGGCCGCCGCCCTGCTGCGGGAGGAGACCCCGTGACCACCCCCCTCCCGCGCGTCGGCACCGGCGTGGACGTGCACGCCTTCGAGGCCGGCCGTCCCTGCTGGGTCGCCGGGCTGCTGTGGCCGGACGAGCCGGCGGGGCTGGCCGGGCACTCCGACGGTGACGTCGCCGCCCACGCGTGCGCGAACGCGCTGTTCGCCGCCGCGGGCCTGGGCGACCTCGGCCGGCACTTCGGCACGTCGCGGCCCGAGCACGCGGGCGCGTCGGGCGCCGTCCTGCTCGCCGAGGCCGCCCGCCTCGTCCGCGCGGCGGGCTTCACCATCGGCAACGTCTCGGTCCAGGTGGTCGGCCCCCGCCCGAAGGTGGGGCGGCGCCGCGAGGAGGCGGAGGCCGCCCTCAGCGCCGCGTGCGGTGCCCCGGTCGGTGTCGCGGGCGCCACGACGGACGGGCTCGGCTTCCCCGGTCGCGACGAGGGCCTCCTCGCGATCGCCACCGCGCTGGTCGTCGCCACCGGCTGAGCCGCGCGCGGTCAGCGCCCCCGGGCGGCCCGGTCGGGCAAGCGAGCGTACAGGTCCAGGTGCGCCCGGGCCGCGGCGTCCCACGTGTGGGCCCGCGCCAGCGCGCGCCCCGCCTCCCGCCGGCCGGGGTCCGGGACGGTGATCGCCTCGCGCAGCGCGTCCGCGATCTCCCGCGGCGTGCGCGCCGCGAGCGCCGTGTCGCCGAACACCTCGCGCAGGACGGGGAGGTCGCGCACCACCAGGGGCACCCCGGCGGCCAGGGCCTCCATGGCCGCCAGACCGAAGCCCTCCCGGGTGGAGACGAAGCCGAGCGCCGCGGCGCCCGCGACCAGCGAGGGCAGCTGCCCGTGCTCGACCGGGCCGAGGACGTCCGGGGCCAGGTCCAGCTCCCGGGAGAGCGCGTCGAACTCCTCGCGGTAGCCGCGGTGGTCGAACAGGGTCTCGCCGCCCGCGACGACCAGGCGCACCGCCGGCAGGTCGCGGCGCAGGAGGGCCACGGCGCGCAGCAGGTCGGTGCTGCCCTTGCGGGGTTCGATCCCGCCCACGGCCAGCACGTAGGTGCCGAAGCGGGCCCGCCACCGGTCCCGGTCCGCCCGGGCGGCCGGCCCCGCCGCCGCCGCGAACCGCGCTGCGTCGACGCCGTTGGGGACGACGGTGGCGGTCAGCCCCCAGCCCGCGTGCAGCTCCGCGGCGACCGAGGCCGAGACGCACACGTGCGCGAACGGCTCGACGAGCGCCCGCTCGTGGCACGCGGCGAGCTCGGGCGTCGTGAACTCGTCGAGGTGGTGGACGGTGCGCACGCACGGGCCGGCGGCGTTCGCGCTGATGCAGTCCTGCGCGTGCACGACGTCGTAGTCACCGGCGTGCGGGCGGAAACCCTCGCCCAGCACCCGGATCGACCGCAGGATGCGGGCGCCGACGTCCTCACCGGCGACGGTGGGGAAGTCCACGACGCGCACGTCGACCCCGTCCGCGACGGGCCGGAAGAACACCCGGTCCCCCCCGCGGCCGAGCGTCCAGACGCTGACGCGCGCGCCCGCCCGCACGAGGGCCTCGGCGAGCGCGAGCGTGTGCACGACACCCCCGCGGGGTTTCGTGGAGTAGGTGAGCAGGGCGGTGCGCGGGCCGCTCACGCGGTCCCCCGGGTGGCTCCGGCGAGCGGCTCGGTGGGCGTCACGACGCCGAGCGTTCGCGCGCGGCGCCCGCGACCTCCTCGACCCGGTCGGCGAGGAACTCCGCGTCCCGGGCGATCCCCGCGAACCGGCCCGAACCCCACGTGTGCATCCACGGCAGCCCGAGGAAGAACAGGCCCGGGACCGCCGTGACACCGCGGTTCTGCCGGGGGCGGCCGCGGCCGTCGAACACCGACGCCTCGATCCAGCGGTGGTCGGCGCGGTAGCCGATGCACCACACGACCGCGGCGAGCCCGCCGTCGGCGACGTCGAGGCGGGTGGGCCCGGCCGGCGGCCGCCAGCGCGGGACGTAGCGCTCCTCGACCGGCGCGTCGATGCCGCTCGCGGCGATGTGGCGGTCGATGGCGTCCTTGATGCCGTCCGCGACCGCGTCGGCGTGGTCGAGGTCGCCCGCGAGGGTGTCCGCGAACTCCAGCGTGGTCCCGGTCAGGCCCGTGAGCCGCCCGTGCAGCTGCATCCCCTCCAGGGCGAAGGCGCGCAGGTCGATGTCCCGCCCGCCGTCGCGCCCGGTCAGGTAGTGGTTCGTCTTCTCCTGCGCTGCAGCGCCTCCGGGTACCTCGGTCGCGGGGATGTCGTAGGTGCCCATGTCCTCGAGCCAGGCGACGCAGTCGCGGCCGCGGTAGAACCGCGCGCACCGCGGAGCCGAGCCGACGGCGAGGTGGACGGTGCGGCCCTGAAGGTGCAGGTCCTCCGCGATCTGCGCGCCCGACTGCCCGGACCCGACGACGAGCACGCCCCCGGGCGGGAGGTCCGCGGCGCAGCGGTACTGCGAGGAGTGCACCTGCGTCAGCGCGGCGGGCAGGCGGTCCGCCCAGGCCGGGACGACCGGGAGGTGGTACCCGCCCGTCGCGACGACCACCGCGTCGGCGGTGAGGACGCCGGGCCCGTCGGGGCCGGCGACGTCCAGGGTGAACGCGGGGGAACCCGTCTGCGCGAGCCGGAGCACCTCGACGCCCTCGCGCACCGGGGCCCCGAAGGAGGCGGCGTAGTCGCGGACGAACGCGTGGACCTCCTCGCGGCGCATGAACCCGTCGGGGTCGGCGCCCGCGTAGGCCCAGCCCGGCAGGCGGCACTGCCAGTTCGGCGTGACCAGCGTGAAGTGGTCCCAGCGGCCCGTTCGCCACTCGTGCGCCGTGCTCGCCCGCTCGAGCACGACGTGGTCCACGCCGCGGCGCGTGAGGTGCCACGACAGCGAGAGCCCCGCCTGGCCACCGCCCACGACGACGACCGCGTGGTGCGCGCGGGTCCCACCCCGGCCGGCGCTCACGACGGCACCCGCGCGGGGTCCATCGACAGCACGCGGACCTCGCCCGCGGCGCTCGCGGCCGCGACGCCCTCGATCTCGGCGAGCTGCGCCGCCGCTGCGGTGCAGGCGAACCCGTAGCGGGCGCGCACCCGCTCGCTCGCCGTGGCGAGGGCGGTGCGGGTGCGGTCCAGGAACTCCTCGACGGGGTAGCTCGCGCCCACGGCCAGGTGGTCGTGGACCACGAGGGAGGGCGACCAGCAGCGCTGCTCGGCGCCGTCGGGCCAGCGCACCGTGAAGGTCGTCTCAGGCACGCGAGACCTCCAGCGCCGGCACGGGCCCCGCGTCCCCGTAGGCCTCGGGCCGGCGGTCGCGCAGGTGGAACATCGACCGCCGCGCCCCGGCCAGCAGGGCGTCGACGTCCACGTCGGCGGCGGCCACGCCCGGGCGCGTGCCCGTGGTGGCCAGGACCTCCCCGCCCGGGCCCACGACCTTGGCGCTCGCGACGAAGCGCAGCGACCCGAACTCCCCGGACTGGTTGGCGGCCACCCACACGACCTGGTTCTCCAGCGCCCGGGCCCGGTCGAACAGGTCGAAGCGGTGCGTCCAGCGGTCGTCGGCGAGGTCCGCCGCAGCCCCGGTGCGCGACCCCGGCCACGCCGAGAGGCTCGCGATGATCCCCGCCCCGTCGAGGGCGAGGCGGCGGGCGGCCTCGGGGAACGCCTTGTCGTAGCAGATCTGCAGGCCCAGGCGGCCGACCGGGGTGTCGAACGCGTGGAACCCGTCGCCCGCCGCGTAGGAGAGGTTCTCCCCGAGCGGCTGGTGCACCTTGCGGTGCACGCCGAGGATCCCGTCGCCGTCCAGGCACACGGCCGTGTTGTAGCGGTCCTCGCCGCCGTCCTCGCAGATCCCGAGGCAGACGACGACGTCGCGCGCCATCGCCCGCACCCGGGCGAGCTCGGGCCCGTCCAGGCGCAGCGCGGGTGGCTGGGCGCCGCGCTCCCGGCGCGAGCGGGGCGTGCCCGCCGCTCCGCTGTCGCCCAGCGCGGACAGGTACCCGCCCAGGCAGGCCTCGGGCAGGACGAGCAGCCGCGTGCCCTCGGCGCGCGCCTGCTGCAGCAGCGCGCCGATCCGCGCGTAGGCGGCGTCGAGGTCCCGCCCGAACGGGGCCGCGACGGCGGCCACCCGGATCGTGCTCATGCGCGTCCCCATCCCGTCACGGCGCCCGCGAGCGCCTCCGTCACCTCTCCGTCGGGCCAGCGCAGGCCCACGCCCGCGCCCTCGCCCAGCTCCCCGCACGCCGCCGACACCGCGGGGCCCGCGGGGGCGCACGGCCGGCCGGGGGCGTCCGCCGTGACGACCGCGAACCCCGGGAAGCACGTCAGCCAGTCGCCCGTGCCGGCTGCGGCCGGCGCGGGGACGCGGTCGACGTCCAGCACGGCGCGGCAGCCGCTCGCCTCCGCGAGCATGCCCACGGTCCCGACGAGGCCCGCCATGCTCACGTCCTTCGCGGCCGCCGGACGGGTGCGCGCGACCACGGACCCCAGGGCGCGCAGCTCCTGGGTGCTCCGCGCGGTCGTGGAGTCCCACTGCGCGCCCGCGTACCCGGGCCGCCAGCCGCCGCCGAGGTCCGCCGTCACCGTCAGCGCGTGACCGGGGCGTCCGCCGCCCGCGGGCACCGGGTCGCGCGTGCGGCCGAGCGCCGTCACCGACAGGGCCGCGGGGACGCCGAACTGCGTGTGCCCACCGAGCACCGGCACCCCCCAGGCCGCGCTCGCGTCGCGCAGGCCGCGCACGACCCGGCTCGCGAAGGAGGCGTCGCGGGCGGCCAGGGCGTCGAGCAGGCCCACGGGCTCGGCGCCCATCGCCGCGAGGTCGTTGAGGTTGACCAGCACGGCGCACCAGCCCGCCCACGTGGGGTCGCGCTCGACGAGGGAGGGCAGGACCGCGTCGCAGGCCGCGACGACGTCGCTGCCCGGCACCCCCACCCCGTCGTCGCCCAGGAAGCCGGTGCCGCCGAGCGCGCCGGGGACGTCCAGCAGGGGGGCGAGGACGCGGCCGAGCGGTCCCTTGGTGGCCGCGGCCAGGCGCTGGACGCGGTCGATCGGCCAGCGCACCGCGACGTGCGGGGCGCCGTGCAGCGAGGTCGCGCGCACCTCCACCCAGCCGAGGCGCCGGAACAGCGGGGCGTTGCGCGCCTGCACGGTGGCGTCGAAGCGCAGGGCGCCCAGATCCTCGGCGTGGGCGCAGGCGGCTCGCACGAGCGCCGCGCCGAGGCCGGCGGCGCCGCGCGCCGCGGGGGCCACGACGAGGCGGCTGCCGGCCCACCAGCCCAGGTCGGGCCCGTCCCGGCGTGCGGGGGCGACGCGCACGGCGCCCAGCAGGGTCCCGTCGCCGGTGCGGGCGACGAGCACCCGGGTGCGGGGGTCGTCGTCGACGTCGTCGCGGTCGGTGGCGGCGAAGAGGCCCTGCTCGGCCACGAACACGTCGTGGCGCAGCGCGGCCGCGGCGGCGAGCAGGTCCGCGTCGTCGGTGACCTCCACGACGACGGCCGTGGGGACCGGCGCGCGCCCGCCGCCGGCGCGGGGCCGCGGCAGGCCCGTCAGCACCTGCACGTCGAAGGCGCTCGGCGCCGTCACGTCAGGCCCCCGCCTGCGACAGGACCGAGCAGGCCCCGCACGCCGCGCAGCCCGCCATCTGGTCGCTGCCCCGCATCCGCCCGGCGCGCAGCACGTCCGCGACCCGCCGCGTCACGTCCTCGAGCAGCTCCCGCGACGGCGCGCCCGCGCCGTCCACGTCGACCGCGAGGGTCCCCGCGAGGGGGCGGAACGGCACGACGAAGGGGTAGACGCCGAGGTCGACGAGACGCTGCGCGCCCGCGACCAGCTCGTCGGGGTCCTCGCCGAGGCCGACGAGGAGGTACGTGGAGACCTGGTTGCGCCCGAACACGCGGACCGCCTCGGCCCAGGCGGCCCAGTAGTCCGCGAGCGGGACGCGCGACTTGCCCGGCATCCAGCGGCGCCGCACGGCGTCGTCGAGGGACTCCACGTGCAGGCCGATCGAGCTCGTCCCCGCCCGGTGCAGGTCGCCGAGGGTGGCGAGGTCGCCGGGCGGCTCGCACTGCACCTGCACGGGCAGACCGGGGACGGCCGCCCGCACGGCCCGCACGCAGCGCGCGAGGTGGCGCGCGCCGCGGTCGGTGCCGGCCGAGGTGCCGGTCGTCATGACGACGTGGCGGACCCCGTCGAGGCGGACCGCCGCCGCCGCCACCTCGGCGAGCACCGCCGGGGTCTTCACCGCGAGGGTCGCGCCGGCCGTGAGCGACTCCTCGATGGCGCAGAACCGGCAGCGCTCCGCCGGGTCGTAGCGCACGCACGTCTGCACGACGGTGGTCGCGAGCACGTCGCGGCCGTGCAGCCGGGCCACCTTCTCGTAGGGGGTCCCGTCGGCCGTGGTGAGGTCGTAGAACGCCGGCCGCCGCACGGGGGTGACGTCCAGGCCCAGGTCGGCCCCGTCGAGCGTCAGCCGGCCCTCGCGCACCAGGTAGGGGCTGTCGGCGCGCATCGGGACGGCGGCGTCCAGGCCCCCGATCGTGACGTGGCCGTCGTCGCTCGGCCCGGCGCCCCCGGTGCGCCGCACCGGAGCCGTCATCCGCACGCCGCGCAGCGCGATGTCCACCCGGGTGCTCAGCGCGGACGCGGGGGCGTCCTCCGTCCGGGCTCCGGCGCCGCAGCTCACCGCGGACGCCTCAGACCATGTACGTGCTGTTGATGATGGCGCCCTTGCGGGCGTAGTGGATGACGGCGTCCTGCACGTCGAGCGGGTGGGCGGGGACGACCCCCGCGATGAGGTCCTCCTCGCGCAGGCCGTGCAGGGCCAGGCCGAAGCGGCAGCAGTAGACCGTGCCGCCCTCCGCGATGAACGTCTCGAGGGCGCCGTTGATGTTCTGCTCGCCCGGGAAGGCCGCGTCACCCGTGGTGGGGAAGCCGCGCGTGGCGATGCAGTTCATGGAACCGGGCCCGTAGAAGTAGATGGCCGACTCGAAGCCCTTGCGCAGCGCCCGCGTGGCCTGCAGGACGGCCACGAAGCTGACCGAGGACTCGTGGGCGATCCCGTGCACGAGCGTGAAGTAGGTCTCGCCCGCCTCGGCCTGGTAGTCCGGGAACAGCTTCGTGGACCCGTAGATGGTGCTGCCCTTGGCCAGCGAGGGGTGCGGGATCTCCGCGAGGGACTTCTCGATGTTCGCCTTCAGCTGGGCGTCGAGCTGCTCGTCGATCGCGGTCACGGGTTCTCCTCGGGGTCGGTCGTGCGGTGGGTCGG